>JACRFC010000187.1 GCA_016234355.1 Ignavibacteriales bacterium | reverse complement strand
TTGCAGCCTTAGTTGATGAAAATAAACAACCAGGCAATTATACAATAAAGTTTAACGCCGAGCATTTACCAAGCGGAATTTATTTTTACAGATTTCAAGCCGGTGATTTTTCAGAAACAAAAAAAATGATTCTAACAAAGTAACGAGAGAGCAATATTTATTTTTTAGAACCGACAAAATTTATTTTGAAGTTTATAATTTCCGGACGGCTGCCGGTTCTGACCGGAGGACCCCAGCCGCCGACACCGCAAGAGACATAGTAATGAGTATTCCCATTGATGCCATAACCCCAACTCAACTCATAAAATTTTTCTATAATAAAATTAAGCGGCCAAAGTTGTCCGTAGTGTGTATGGCCGGAAATCTGTAAATCAATTTCGTTTTCAAGCGCTTCGTTTAATTTGAACGGCTGGTGATCCATCAAAATAACCGGAAAAGATTTATCAATGCCGGTCAACAAATCTTTCAATTCCTTTCTTTGTTTTCCAGCGAATTGTCTTATAGAGCGGTCTTCTCTACCAACAATATAGAAAGCATTATCAATTTTTATTTTTTCATCTCTTAAAACATTTACACCGTGAGCGACTAAATATCTGTATGCCTCTTCTACGCCGCCGATATACTCGTGATTTCCTGTAATTGCATAAACACCATACTTAGACTTAAGGCGGATCAATTCTTCTCCAATGTTATTTTTAATAACAGCGGCTAAGTCTTCATCAATGATATCGCCCGCAAGCAGAATAATATCCGGATTTAATTTGTTGATCCCGGTTACAAGTTTATTTAGAAATGATTTACCGATGATGGTTCCAAGATGAATGTCGGAAGCCATTGCAATGTTTAAGAATTTTAGTTCTCCGGCTTTCTTATGGATTTTCATCTTATAAGTTTTTGTTATAATAACCTTTGTATTGATGTAACCGCCGACTACAGTAACCGTGACTAAAATCAGAACAATGAGCGCGGTTATGCGCTTGGTCTTTTCGATATTGTGGGTAATGAAAGCCGGAAAGAAAGGAATAATTAAATTTATTAATCTCAGTAAGTCAATTATGACAAGAACCAGAAAAAAATAAAACATAAATGCAATCCAGAACGAACCGATCCAAATCAAAGTATTGCTGATAAAATTTACAGAGACACGCTCTAAAAATCTTCCGGCAATAAAAGAAAGAATAATTATTACCGACGTAATTACAAATAAAGATTTGTAAGATTCCGGAACGACCAAAAGCGCGCGCCGGACAATGTAAAAACTTATTAATCCGTAAATAGAAAAGACGATTCCGAAAAAAAGAAGCTGTTGAGATAGTTTCATAGTTTGATAATAATATTGTTGGAGAAATTATTCAAAGTTAAAAACTTCGAACGACTAATTTAATTTACCCTTTTAATTTTTGAGACTGCCTTTTCATAAAGCAAAACATATTTATCGGCAGATTTCTTCCACGAAAAGTCCTTTCGCATTCCGTTAAGTTGTATTTTAGCCCAGATTGATTTCTTCTCAAACATGTTTAACGTGCGCCGCAGTGTTTGAACAAGAGACAGCACATTATATTCACTAAAGGAAAACCCGGTACCGGTTTCTTTGCCTTTTGCAATTGATTCATTCCAATCTTGAACAGTATCCGCAAGTCCGCCGGTTTTTCTTACCACAGGAACAGTTCCATATTTTAGCGAGTAAATTTGATTTAGACCGCACGGTTCATAACGGGAAGGCATTAGAAATATATCTGCGCCCGCTTTGATTAGATGAGCAAGCTCTTCGTTATAACTAAAGCAAGCAGAGATTTTCTTCGGGTATTTTTTTACGATCGTTTTAATTAATTTTTCATATTTGGAATTTCCGTTACCAAGAATTACCCAACGTGCATTTAACTTCATTAAATCATTAACTCCTTCTGAAATAAGATCAAACCCTTTTTGTTCAACGAGACGCGAGATCATGCCGATAACAGGAATGTTTTTTCTATACGGAAGATTGAACCGCTGTAACAATATTCTTTTGTTTTTCATTTTGTTTGAAAGATCCCTGCTCGAATACTTGTGAGGAATAAAATGATCAAACTCAGGATTCCAGATACTGTAATCAACTCCGTTGAGAATTCCGCAAAAATCATTCTTTCGTATTTCTAGAAACTGTTCCATGCCGGCACCGCTTTCAGTGGTCAGCAATTCTTGTGCATAAGTTTCGCTGACTGTGTTTATTGCATCGGCGGTTAATATTGCAGTCTTAAGAAAATTCATTTCACCAAAATATTCACACACGCCGCTATTAATTAAAAAGTCGTGTTGTATTTCTGCTTTGGCAATAGATTCTTTTGGAAATTTTCCTTGATAGGCAATGTTGTGAATTGTAAAAACCGTTTTTGTTTTTTCAAAAAGACGATCCCAGGCATAATTGCCTTTAAGATAGATTGGAATAAGTCCGGTTTGCCATTCGTTGCAATGAATTATATCAGGAGACCATTTCAAGCGCTGAATTATTTCAATTACACTTTTTGAAAATAAAATAAACCGTTCATCTTCATCCGGATCGCTTGTATAAATTTCATATCGTCCGAAGTAATAAGGACAGTCAACAAAATAAACGGGAACAGTTGAGTTTGGTAATGTAGATGTAAAAACGTGAATAACATGATCGCGATCGGCAATCCGAATATTAATTTCTCCTAATTCCGGCAAAGAATGTAGATCAAATTCTTTTTTTGTAATCGTTGTATATCCGGGCATGAACAATTTTACTTCGGCGCCGAGATTAGAAAGTTCAATAGGAAGAGAACCGGCAACATCTCCAAGTCCGCCGGTTTTTGCATAGGGGAAAATTTCGCTTGTAACGTAAGCTATTTTCATCTGCGAACTCGTTTTTTCTAATTGAGGTAAATTATTTAAGGCAAAAATAAGGAAAGAATTTTAAAGTTAAGGAACGAACCAAAAAAAATTATATGTAATAATATTAATTGTTAGGAAAGATTTACTCTTATATCTACAGCAACAAATTTATCTTCCGCGGAAACAATCAACGGATTCAAATCAAACTCAACAATGTTTTTGTTTTCAATCATCATTTTAGCGCAGGACTTGATAATGTTCTTCAATTCATTCACGTCTGCGGAAGTTTCGCCCCGAACACCGCTCAATATTTTGCCGGCACTTGTCGAGTTAATCATGTTCTCTACGTCATCATTTGACAGATAACATGATTTAATCGAGACATCATCAAAAATCTCAACATATTTTCCGCCGGAACCGAACAGGATAATTGGTCCGAACGATGGATCGCGGAATCCGCCAAGAAGCAATTCATGTTTTGCGGGTACAAACTTTTGGATTAAAAATTCTTCAACAGAAAATCCTTCGCGGGAAAAACCTTTTTCAATTTCGCTTGCTTTCTGTAAAAGCTTTTTTTTGTTTTTAATATTTAATTTAACTGCGTTCAATTCGGTTTTGTGTATTACATTTTTGTTTATTCCTTTAAGAACGATAGGATAAAAATCATCCTTAAAATCTTTCAGTTTATCCGGCTTAACGGCTTTGCTTTTAATGAGCGGAAGTTTGTAATCCAGGCAAAGTTTCCTTATTTCTTTTTGTCCAAGAAATCCGCTACCAAATTTATTTTTTTTAATTGAAGTACCTTTTAGTTGACGCAAAAACTCTTTTCTGTTTTTGTTTAACTTCTTCTGTGAAGACGCAAAGAATAACATGTTAGATAATATCTTCGGCGGGTCTTCCGGATTTCTAAATAGAGGAAGTTTCTTTACAGATTCTCTCCGATATTTTTCCCAAAACTCCGGTAAGGGCATTGCAACTTGCATGATCGGCTTCTCGCTTTGAATCGAGTTAATATTCTCAATTACTTCAAAAGGTGATACCATAACAGGCTCAACAAAAATCGAAATTGCCGCATCAACATTTTTATCGGCCGAGATTATCTCTATTACATTTTTAAAATTTTCTGCTGTCCCGCCCGGCAGAAGATCAACGGGGTTATCAACGCTTCCTTCGGGATTGACAATCTCTCTTAATTTTCTTTTTGTAGTATCGTTAAACTTTGCGAGAATCAGATTTTCATTTTCGAGTGCATCAACACACAAAATTGCAGGACCGCCGGCATTTGTAACTACAGCAATACGATTTCCTTTCGGCAGAATAAAATTTTCAAATCCCTTTGCAGTGTTGAAAAGCTCGTTAAGATCGTCGGCACGTATAATTCCAAATTGATCAAGCAAAGCATCAACAACTTTATCCTTGCTGCTTAAAGCTCCGGTGTGAGATGATGCCGCTTTCATTCCGCTTTCTGTTCGCCCCGCTTTCAGAACGATTACGGGCTTTGTAATCTCGCCGCGCATAAAATATTTTATGAATTCGTTTCCGTTTTCGAAACTTTCTAAATAGAAAGTCATAACTTTTATATTATCATCTTTCTGCCAGAAACCGAGCAGATCATTTTCATTTATATCTGCTTTATTTCCTACACTTATGAAATGAGCGAACTTAATATCTGATTGACGGAGAGAATTTAAAACTGCCGCACCAAGCGCACCGCTTTGAGAAAGAAATCCGGTCGTTCCGGTCTCGGGTTTTTCTGCAACAAATGTTGCGTTGAGTTTTATTTCATCAAGTGTGTTAATAACTCCCATGCAGTTTGGCCCGAGCATTCTGGCGCCGGCATCTTTTATTTTTTGAAGAATTCGTTTCTCAAGTTCTTCTCCATCTTTGCCGGTCTCTTTGAATCCTGCAGTGATAAGAATAATTGATTTAACATTTTTGGTTAGAAGAGAATCAACGGATGATTCGGTAAATTGTTTCGGCACGACAATAACAGCAAGATCAATTTGTTCTGAAATTTCTTCGATTAAGTGATAGCATTTGTAACCGAGCACGTCATCTGCTTTTGGATTTACAGGAAACACGCTGCCATTAAAGCCATAACTTTTTATTGTGTTTAGTAATTCGTATCCAATGCTTTTTTCTTTTGTTGATACACCGGCAACGCAAATAGAACTTGGATAGAAAAAATTATTTAGCGAGCTCATATTATTATTCGATTATTAACAGTTATCATTTTACGACTTGCCTAAACTTAAAACAAATCCTATTTTATTTCAGCATTTGAATTAACGATAGGTAAATCATGACGAAGCAGATAAAAACCCATGCAGCATTTCGCGTTACACCAGAACTAACATATCGGCCGTAATCCGACTTATAATTTATTTTAGGTTTGAATCCGAACAGATTAATATATTAAACCAACCGAATAAATATTTCTATATATTTTATAAAGTAAGAATGAAAAGAAAAGCATGAAGAAAATCCATTTTGTTATCAACGGACGGTTTAAGCACACCGAAAGAACCATTAAAGAGATTGAAGATGCGTTCGGGGAAGAATTTTTAGTTTGGGTTTCGGTTACAAACGGCAACGGACATGCAATTGAACTATCAAGAAACGCAGTGATGGGCGGAACAGATTATTTAATTGCCGCCGGCGGAGATGGAACAATGAGCGAAGTTGTTAACGGTGTAATGCAAGTCGAGAGATCGGAAAGAGAAAATTTAATAATTGGATTGTATCCTTTTGGAAGCGGGAACGATTTTGCCCGAACGTTTAAGCTTTCTAAAAAACTTTCCGAATTAAAAAAATTAATTCAGAATAATTCAACCAACATGATTGACATCGGCAGGCTTGAATACAAAAACATGAAAGGAGAAGACGCGGTTCGTTATTTTAACAACATTGCCGATATCGGTCTCGGTGCAGAAGTTGCCAAACGTGTTAATGAAGGCAAAAAGATTTATGGACCTAACTTTGATTTTTTCAAAGCCACAGTGCTTGGCTTTTTGAAATACAAGCGGAAGAAATTAAGAATAATTTCCGAAGAATTTAATTGGAGCGGCAGCTTGTTGATATTGTGTTTGGCTAACGGAAAATATTTCGGAAGCGGGTTGTGCATAGCCCCGCATGCAAAAGTGAATGACGGAAAATATTCAATCACACTTGCAGGGAATGTGAGTTTGATAGACTACTTAAAAAATCTTTCGAAGATCCGTAAAGGTATATTTGTTAATCACCCGGAACTTATCTATAAAGAAGTTAGAGATTGTATAATTGAACCTATTGGTGATGAATGTTTGATCGAAGCAGACGGAGAAATGATAGGCAAAATTCCGCTGAAAGCAACAATGCTGAAAAACGAGCTAAAGTTTCTTTGTTAAAAAAAGACAGCAACTGATTTTGCTTTCGAAATTATTTTCTTGCGTATTTCCAGTTTCTTGATTTCCCTTCTGCCAGCCAATCGAGTGCAGTTGCAATTCTTTTATTTTTGGTTTCATCGGTCTTCGCTTCAGTTATCCATTCAACATATTCTTTCTTGCGAAAGTAACTGAAGTTATTGAATGTCTCGAGCGCTTTCTTGTTCTTCTTCAACTCTTTAGTAAAGTAATTTGGAATTACTAATTCTTTCTTCTTTTTAGATTTAGACCGAGAAGGAAGTTTTATACCATCAGCATTTAACTTAGCGGCTTCTTTCAAATAAGAGATCAATGTTTTTTCTGATGGAAGATCTTTGAGAGATGTGATTTTTTTTAGATGTCCCATTGCAACTTCCGATTTTGCATTTTCCATGAGCCGAGGATCTTTCATCAAAGAGGCTTTCCAAAAAATAATAGCACAATGCTGTTTGAAAGCGGCAATCATGATATAAGGTCCCTTGTAATCAAAAGAAGGAACGCCCCATTTAATTGTTTCTTCTACTTCGGGACAAACTTTATGAACAAGCCATCTAAAATGTTCTAATATTGGTTTTGCAAAATCTTGCGATTTCGAAATGTAAGTATCCACACGCGGATCTTTTTTGCCCATACCGGTTTATTCTCCTTTCCACCGTAATTATATTAAGTTTAATAATAAAATAAATTCTTTTAGATAAAATGGAAACAATATTAGTAAAATCAAGAAATATGTTGGCTCTACCGCCGCAGCTTTCCAGAAAGTATGGTATTCAACGAGGAGTGAAAATACTTTTTGCAGAAGAAAATGATCATATTAAAATGAGTGCCAAGCTAAACTTGGACTATTCTAATTAGGTGAGGTGGGAAATTGCGAACCCATTAAGTCCTAATCGTGGTAAAACTCTATAACCACGTAGCGAGAAGCCGGGTGGTACTTGGAAACGAATACTATCTA
>JACRFC010000189.1 GCA_016234355.1 Ignavibacteriales bacterium | reverse complement strand
TCTATAAACCCGGAAAAGATTTGTGCGCCGCCTTCAACAAAAACCGAATTAATTTTATTTTTATGAAGAGCTGTCAAAATAAATTGCAACTCCAATCGCATTTCTAAATCCGAATCCATTTCAAAAACCCTAATGCCCTTTTGCACAAGAAATTCTTTTTTTAATCTGTCCGATGATCTCGAAGTAAAAAGCCATGTTAGATTTTTCAACTCATCATTAAAAACGTTTGCATCCGGGTTTGAACTCAACTTACCGTCCACGATAATTCTAAAAGGATTTCTTCCTTCAATTCTTCTTACACTGAGTTTTGGGTTATCTATAACGATAGTGTTTGCGCCAACCAAAACGGCATCATATTTTGCTCTCTGACGATGCACAAAAATTTCGGCTTCGTCTGAAGTTATTCGCGTTCTCACTTTTCCTACCGAATTGATCATTCCATCTTTAGACTGAGCAACTTTAACCGTAACGTACGGAAGATTTGTGCGGATTGATTTGAAATAGAAACGGTTTAGTTCTTCCCCTTCTTCGAAAAGAATTCCATGTTCAACCTCGATGCCGGCTTCTTTTAATTGCAGTATTCCTTTTCCGCTTACAAAAGGATTGGGGTCAAGATTGCTTACAACAACCCGCTTAATTCCGCTGTTAATAATTAGTGGAACACAAGGCGGCGTTTGTTTATTTGCGTGACAGCATGGCTCCAGATTACAATATAGAGATGCACCCGATAAATTTTCCTTTGCTGAATAGATCGCATCCACTTCTGCATGCATGCCTCCATATTTTTTGTGATAACCTTCCGATAAAATTTTTCCATTTCGGACAATTACAGATCCGACAAGAGGATTGGGCGAGACAAATCCTTCTCCCATCTTTGCAAGTTCAAAACATCTCTCAACAAATTTCAAATCTTCCCGGTTATTCATTTCTTTGCGCAGATAAAATTTCTCTAATTGAATTGCAGCAAGATTTTTGATTGACACCGAGCGATTGAAGTTTTTCCGTATTCATCGAAACATCAGCCACTTTGTATATCAGCCCGGCTTCTTCCATTGTAGTTTTGATCAAAAGGTTTTTATCAAAACCGGCTTCTTCGCATAAAATTTCTATCAGCTCATACCTAGAAAGTCTCTCTCTGCCTCCAAAATTAATTATCTCACCTTTAATATTTTTCCGAATCAATTCCGTCAACATCCGGGCAGCATCGCTTACTTCCAATGGTGTGCGATATTGATCTGTGAAAAGTTTTACCGGTTTTCCGTTTTTCAAATCCTTATAAACAAATTGAAAATGATTTAATGAATGACTCAATCCGAAACCAAATAATAATGCAGTTCGCAGTATGATATAGTTATCAAATGTTTCTTGAATTTTAGTTTCACCCATTAGTTTGGTCTCGGCATAAAAAGAAATTGGAATTAATTTTGCATCTTCTTTTAGCATTGAACCGCGGTAACCGGCATAAACAAGATCGGTGGAGATATAGATTAGTTTTGAATCTTGTAATGAACAAAGCTCGGCTATTTTTTTAGTTGCGTTAACATTCACATCATAAACTGCAGCCGGAGAAAGAAGATCAACTTTCTCTGCATTTGAAATTGAAGCAGTATGTATTACAATTTCCGGTCTAAAATTTTGAAAGATTTCTTCTAATCTTAAGAAGTCGGTAATTGATGTTTGAACTGAATTGAATTGTGTTGAATTACCGGCTTGTTTATTGTATTGAGTAATTATTTCGTAATCCTTGCTCAGCTCGATGTTTAGGTACTGTCCTAATAATCCGCTTCCGCCTGTAATGAATATTTTCATTTGTATTAATCATTCCATAATTTCTTCTTAACAATTATATTATCTTTGAATCAAAAACAAAATTATTTCTTGCTCTTGATCATGCTCTTGCTCTTAATATGATCATGAGCAAGAACAGGAAAAGAGGAGGAAATGAAACACTTACTCGGCGCACATACGTTTGTCTCAGGCGGTCCGGCATCTGCAATTGAAGCTGCGGAAAAGCTTGGCTTTACTGCAATTCAAATCTTCACAAAAAATAATAATCAGTACTTTGCCAGAGATCTAAACGAAAAGGAAATAACTGATTTCAAAAATAAATTAAGTCAATCAAGCATAAAGTTTGTTGTCGCGCATGATTC
>JACRFC010000188.1 GCA_016234355.1 Ignavibacteriales bacterium | reverse complement strand
TACGATCTCCTATTAACAGTGAAGCTAAACAAATTTTGGCTAAAATAAAGTCGACATCATGCGTGCGGTGAATCTTGAAAGCTAAATCCCCTGTCATACTAATTGTCACAAGTCAGGAGCGCCTTATTTGGCAATGTTATTATCATATTTGTATCCTTTTCAATTACCTTCTAAAATATAATATTTTTTCAGATAAGGTAGGGTTCAAAAAATAGGCATTGCTCTAATTATTAATGAGCCAAATCTAAAAAGGTCAATTTTGATATTTTACATTGTGAATAAGAATTAAAATCGAAATATTTTTTTCGTGATTCTACCTTTTTAGAGCAGGCTCATTAATGCTTTGAGTTAAACGCGACTTCGTTTGTAGATAATTCTTATTCATGTTGGGTTCTTTAGCAAACTTTTCCCCATCCCAGTAAAGAACATTTTTTCGTAGGTCTTCATAGTATTGCTTGTCAAGTTTTTTGGTAAGCTTTCCTTCGGCTTCAAGTTTTTGGTGTAGTGCGGTAAACTTATCATCATCTCCAACTTTAACGCAATTCATCTTATTATCAAAAAAGTAGTATAGGCAATAATCTATTTTAGGATCACTTACATCACGCTTCTCTGATACAGCTACTCTCAAAAAACCATCTGAAGTGAATTCTAATTCTGTGCAATAATTTCTTTTTCTGCCGTCTAAAATATTCAGGTCGGACCGGGGAAAAAGTATGTAATACATTTCAGTTCCCACGGAAGTATTCTCCGGAATAAATTCTTTCGTAGAGGGTGAATGTCCATTTATATTTCGAGGATCAAGTATCAATAATGGGGCTAAGTTGAGACCATTGTTTTCCCCAAAGCAAAAGATTTCCTCAACTCCGTCATTATTAAAATCTTTGTGTGTAATATTTTGGTTGATATGTCCGGTGTGCCAATATTCGTTTAATAATTTCCCGGTTTCGGCATCCAAACGTACAATCGCGGTTGGATAATATAAAGTATGCTGGGCAACAGCAATTATTTCGGATTTACCATCTTTGTCATAATCCCCGACGATAAATGAAGAAATTTTATAGCTATCTGTGAATGCTTCTTCTCCATATTTAATAGAACGATGGAATTCATATTTCCATTTTTCGTTTCCATCTGAATTATAACAAATGAGTTGATTCTCTTTATTAATATTTTTTATATAACCAAAAATTGTAATGATTTCTTTTTTACCATCGTTATCCACATCATACGTAGCAAGATAATTTTCAGAGTTGGTATATAATATTTCAAGATTTCTAATATCATATCCAACTCCAATATGTTTGTCCCAAAGTTTCTCACCATGCTTATTGTAAGTAACCAAATATTCATCTTTCGCCCGCGCATAATCCGGGTTCACATCTCTTGATGAAAATTTAGGAAGCACTAACAATAGTAATGCAATAACTAATCCTGAAAGACTAATGGATGAAGCAACGGGATGATACCGTACAAATCTTATTACAGGTAAAGGAAAAAGATTTTCTAAGCGTGTTAGAATACTTTGTCTTTGTATAAGCTCCGGAAGATTTATTCTTGAACTTACAATCAAAGCTTTCTCTTCAAAATTTTCATTCAATAGTGGTTCAACTTCACTATAGTATTCTTTCAATTCATCGTAAAGAGCAGAACAACCGGCACACACTTTTAGATGTTGTCCAATTTCATCTCTTTTAGATTGAACTTGTTCTGCATTCATCGCATAAAGTTCAAGTATTTTTTCATCAATGTGGTTCATAAACATCTACGATTATTTCATAAAATATATACTTGCATTTAATTCGAATTGCAGATTATAATTTCTTCAGCTCAATTTTCATCTTCTCTTTACCCAGCTTTGCTAAATATTCAATGATAGTTCTGTGATCACGTGCATAAACTTCTTTCGTTAATTCCGGAATATGAATCTTTAACGATTCAAAATAAGAATCTGTTTCATACATTCCGCTTGAAAAAGAATTTATCAAAATTTCAGTTAATGTGTTCATGTATTTTGAGAAAAGAATTTCATTTACTTTTCCTTTAATAACATAACTTCGATACATTTTGTTCTTCATTTTTGAGCAAACATTATTGACTATTGTTTTTATATCATCATTCTCTAAATCTGTTAAAACATTATTGCTTTTATTTTCATGATCCTCAAATTTCCATCCTAATACATAAACTTCCTTAAATAACAATGCTGCCGAAACAAAAGGAACAGCTCTTTGATAATCCTCTTGTTCGACGATCACGCTATGTAATTTTTTGAACATCTCCGGAATGTTATCATAAACAATTGCAGTTTTGGAAAAAATATTTTGCAATTGTTCAAATGCGAATGGTGGTTTTTCCCAAAGAACATCAGCACCTTCAGGAATTAGATAGACATCGCCAAATCTTGTTAGTTGAGTAAAAAGCGGATTTTTATTAAGTGAAATTTTCATGTTACGTAGAATTTTTCCTAAAGCCGGATCCGCTTCCGAATAAAGCCGTATTAAGTTATTGTGAACAATATTAAATATGAATCGCCTGAATACAATAATAATTCCTTCCTCAGATAAATTTTCTAGTTTATCGGAAAGATTTTCAAAGTAAGATTCGACTCTATAGAATCTACCATTTTCGTTTCTACTGAAAATATCGGAAATGCAGTCAAATACAATTTGATTTTGATTCATCCCCAATATTTTTAGATTGATTTTACCCAATGAAATCTTTTTGCGAACAAGAGGGAAAGCCAGCGAGTAACATAATTTGACAAAATTTTTTAGATCATGATTTGTGTAATTACCCGAAATGATAGTGAGAAGCAGATTCTTATATGAGATTGTGAATTCCAATTTTTTGACTCTAAAATATCTTTGAATATATGCTTTGGGTTCAGATGTAATCAAATGAACTTCTTAAGATATTGTCAGCAAACCCAGCGATAATTTAATAGAGTTTTCAATAATTCCAAAGAATTATTCCATCTGTTAAGAATCTTCACATATTATATTCTTCCCTTATTATTTTTAGGTTTAATCAAAAGAATTCCTCGCAGCCCCGCCTGCCAAAGCAAAGGGGCGGGCAGGTTGCTGCGGGAGTTATCTTTATATAATGAAGTTCGGGGATTAAACACCCCGAACGAGTTTAATAAAAAAGCCCTTCCCCCTGCCTGCCGGCAGGCAAGGTTTGGGAAGGGTTGGGATGGGCATTTATTATAACACTAAGGGATACAATAATAAATTTCTTATCTTGTAGAGAGTGTTATTAATTTTTATAAGGCATACATATGACTGAACTGATAAAAAAGAAATTTGTAATAGACGCTAATGGTAAAAAAACGGCAGTAATCTTAGACTTGAAAATCTATGAGAAATTAATAGATGAAATTGATGAATTAAATTGTGCATTAGGTTACGATCAAGCTAAAAAAGAAAACGAGTTGGATTTGATATCCGGTAATTCTATTACATTAGAAGAATTTATATCGAAAAGAAAAGCACGAAAAATAAAGCGTAAAATTAAAGCTTAGTATGCCTTTCATTGTTCAAATTCCTAAAAAAGTTGAAAGAAAACTATCCCATTTCCCCGATTCTGTAATAGACAAGATACTGCCTCATTTAAAAATTTTATCAGGTAATCCCTTTCCTCAAAGTTCTAAAAAACTTCACAATAGAGAGAGTTATCGTTTGAGAGTTGGAGATTATAGAATCATCTATGAAGTTAATCTGACAGAAAGAATAATAATCATTCAGCGAATCGCTCATAGGAAGGATGTTTATAAAGGTAAATAAACTATAAAGTAAAGATTAGATCATAATCTTACTTTGATTTTCTATTTGAAAAAGGGACTAAAGCTTAGCCCCTTTTTCATTATATTAGGATTGTTATTCGTTGACTTTTATAACTCAAAGGGATACATTTTCACCCACATTTTTAAGCGATGATTTCGGAAAATCTTAAAAAAGTTGAAGACAAGATTACAGAATCTTGCATAAAATGCGGTCGAAATCGTTCTGAAATTAAACTGATTGCGGTGAGTAAAACTCAACCGATAGATATAATTAAGGAAGGTTTCATTGCCGGTATTAAAGACTTCGGTGAGAATAAAGCTCAAGAGTTACGGGATAAATCAGAGTTGATTAAAGAAAATTTCAGTTGGCATTTTATCGGTCATCTTCAAACAAATAAAGTTAAATATGTTATTAAAGCGGCAGAATTTATTCATGCTGTTGATTCGATAAAGTTAGCTGAAGAAATAAATAGAAAATCCAAAGAGATAAATAAAAATCAGAAAGTTCTTCTAGAAATTAAAACTTCTGATGAAGCAACAAAATTTGGACTTGTAAACGAAAAAGAAATTTTTGAAGCAGCTCATTTTTGTAAAAAAAACTCTAATTTAGATTTAGTTGGATTAATGACTATGGCGCCATATTCCGATGATAAAAGTGTGATCAGAAATTGTTTTATTCAATTGCGCAGACTAAAAGAAAAATTAAATAAAAATGGATTTACTCTTTCTGAACTATCAATGGGAATGACCAACGATTACACAATTGCAATTGAAGAAGGAGCTACCATGTTGAGAATTGGAACTGCAATCTTTGGTGACCGGTCAACCGGCAGGCATGAAGAAATTATTAATAAGGCAGGGAAAAAATGAAATTCACCCCGTTTGGTATAAAAAATCAAGAGTTCAATAAAAGCGTCCGCGGTTTTGATCGTGACGAGGTAAATGCATTCCTTGAACGGTTATCGGATGAATTTGAACAGATGCAAAATGAAAATGAAAAGCTGAAGAATGAACTTGATCGCCAGGAAGAACAATTAAAAGAGTTCAAAAGAATTGAGAAAAATCTTCAGCAGGCAATGTTGAATCAAACAGAATCAACATCAAAAGCAGTAGACTCAGCCAAGAAACAAACTGCTCTGATGGTAAAAGAAGCGGAACTCAAATCAGCACAAATAATTGAGAAAGCTAAAGAAAGTGCTAATTCTGTACGCGATTCTGTTTTGAAACTCCGCGAAGAAAGAAAATTATTAATTGCCCGCATCAAAGCATTGATTGATTCTCAATCAAGTTTACTTGAGATGAATGTTCAGAACATTGACACACGCCCCAAGAAAAAAGTAATTGCTAAAGAGCAGACGAATCAAGAAGAACAAAGCGATATAAATGTTGATGATATCTTGGAGAAACTTTTATGAGCACTCTTATTGAAATGATCAATGAAACATTAGAAGTAATCAGAAAGAAGACAGATAAAAATTATGAAGTTGGAATTATACTTGGTACCGGTCTTGGCGGATTAGTGAAAGACATTTCTGTAGAACATGAAATTGATTATTCCGATTTACCGCATTTTCCTCTCTCTACTGTTGAATCACATCAGGGTAAATTGATTTTTGGAAAGATCGGCGGGAAGACTGTTGTTGCAATGCAAGGGAGATTTCATTTCTACGAAGGATACACAATGCAGCAAATTACGTATCCTGTACGCGTTATGAAATTTCTTGGTGTTAAAACTTTACTTGTCTCGAATGCTTGCGGCGGAATGAATTCGATCTATCAACGCGGAGATATTATGCTGATGGTAGATCATATTAATTTATTGGGTGATAATCCGCTTATTGGAAAGAATGAAGATGAGTTCGGACCAAGATTTCCTGATATGAGCGAACCATATAATTTGGAGTTGATAAAACTTGCCGAGCAAGTTGCTCTTGAAAATAAAGTTAAAGTTCAAAAAGGTGTTTATGTTGCTGTACCCGGACCTAACCTAGAGACAAAAGCCGAATACAGATTTTTACGTGCTATTGGAGCGGATGTTGTTGGAATGTCAACCATTCCGGAAAATATAGTAGCTAATCATATGAGCATGAAAGTACTTGGATTAAGTATTATAACTGATGAATGTTTTCCGGATGCACTTAAACCGGCAAAGGTAGAAGAGATAATTGCTGCGGCTATGGCTGCAGAACCAAAAATGACTTTGATAATGAAAGAGGTTATAAAAAAACTGTGATAGAAAAAAAATCAATTTATTATGCAACACCCGGATTGCTTGCCGTTATTATTTTTGCATCCAACTTTTTAAGCACAGATTTGTTTAAAGCCGGCTATCAAAATTTTTCCGTATGGTTTGTTCTTTCTGTTTTTTCATTTGCTTGCGGCTGGCTGATAAATAAAACGCTTAGTTACAATCATGGCGGTAAAGTTGTATTTGCAGTTATTGTTGCTTCGGTATTTGTAAGTGTTATACTCGTTTCGATATTTAGCGAGTATTTTGGATTAAGTAACCTTCTTGTTGAGAACATGATTTTATATGTTCTTCGTAATATTATGCTTGGGGCAATCGCATTTTTTGGTATGGCTCTATCCGAAGTTATACTTCTGCAGAAAGAAGGGAACAGAGGAAAATCGAAAGAAGATGATTCTAAAAAAATATTAATTGCCGCTCAACGCGAAGCTCAGCTAATTGTTGAAGAATCAAAATTGAAAGCAGATAAATTGCTTTATCATGCTCAACAGAGTGTTGATGATATAGTTGAGAGAAAAACACAAATTGAAAGAAGACTAAAAGAATTTCTTTCTGCTGAAAGAGAATTAATTAAAAAGTACGAATCGGAAGAAGAATAACAGCCCCTCTAAATCTCCCCAAAGGGGAGACTTTTAATAATGGCTGTTATAAAATTATTTAATATTCATTTGTAGAGACAAAAAGATGTTTAAACAGTTTGATGAAAAAATAAACTATCCAAAGATCGAAGAAGAGGTACTAAAGTTTTGGCAAGAGAATCAAATTTTCGAAAAAAGCATTTCATCGCGCCCAAAATCTAAACCATTTACTTTTTATGAAGGACCTCCAACCGTAAACGGTAAACCGGGAATTCATCACGTAATGGCAAGAGCATTAAAAGATTTGGTCTGTCGTTATAAAACTTTGAAGGGTTTTCAAGTTCACCGTAAAGCCGGATGGGATACACACGGCCTTCCAATTGAAATTGCACTAGAAAAAGAACTCGACTTCACTCAAAAATCAGATATAGAAAAATATGGCGTTGCCGCTTTCAATCAAAAAGCAAAAGATCTTGTATATCATCATATTGAAGTGAAAGAGGGATGGCGTACTTTAACAGTGCGTATGGGTTATTGGGTTAATCTCGATGATCCGTATATCACTTGTACAAACGATTATATTGAATCAGTATGGTGGGCTTTATCAGAATATTTTAAGAAAGGATTGATCTATAAAGGATTTAAAATTGTTCCTCAATGCCCTCATTGCGAAACTCCTTTATCATCACATGAACTTGCTCTTGGTTATGATGAAGTTCAAGATCCGAACGTTTATGTAAAATTTAAATTAAAGAATGAAGATGCATCAATTCTTGTTTGGACGACTACTCCATGGACATTGATTTCAAATGTTGCCTTAGCTGTCGGAGAAGATATTGATTATGTAAAAATAAAAACTGAGAAGCATGGAATTTTGTATTTAGCAGAAGCGCGTCTTTCTGTTGTTAAAGAAGATTACGAATTACTTTCCAAACTAAAAGGGAATGATCTTTTATATAAAGATTATGAACCGCTATATTCTTACGTTCCAGTTGAACAAAGAGCTTGGTATGTTATAGCTGGAGACTTTGTAAGTACTGAAGATGGAACAGGTGTCGTTCATATAGCACCGGCATTTGGTGCAGATGATTATGAAATTTCTAAAAAATATAATTTACCGTTTGTTCAACCTGTTACTAAGAGCGGCAGATTTACAGATGAAGTAACTAATTTTGCCGGACGTCTTGTTAAGACAATTCAGTTTGAAACTCATGAAGAAAAAGGTGCTGATCCCGACATCATCCGAAATTTAAAAGAACGCGGATTAATTTATAAAGCTGGCAATGATTATTTGCATTCATATCCTCACTGCTGGCGCTGCGATAATCCGTTGATCTACTATGCACGCGATAGCTGGTATATTCGTACTACCGACGTTGCAAAACGAATGATAGAATTAAATAATACTATCAACTGGTACCCGCCTGAAGTTGGTTCCGGCCGTTTTGGTAATTGGCTTGAAGAAAATAAAGATTGGTCGTTATCACGTGATAGATATTGGGGAACACCACTTCCAATTTGGTTAAATGATGATAGCGATATGATTGTTGTTGGTTCAATCTCTGAATTGAAAGAAGGATTTGTTGAACGGGACGGGAAACGGATTTCAGTTAAAGACTTAAAAGCTGAAGAGATTGATCTGCACAAGCCGTTTGTAGATGAAGTTAAATTTGAACGCAACGGAAAAATTTATAAACGTACACCTGAATTAATTGATGTTTGGTTTGATAGCGGGGCAATGCCGTTCGCTCAATATCATTACCCGTTCGAGAATCAAGAATATTTTAAGGAAAATTATCCGGCAGATTTTATTTGCGAAGGGATAGATCAAACGCGCGGCTGGTTTTATACTCTTCATGCTATCGGAACAATGTTGTTCGACAGCATCTCGTACAAAAATTTGATCGTGAACGAATTAGTCCTTGATAAGGCAGGACAGAAGATGTCGAAATCACGGGGGAATACGGTTGATCCATTCGCTCTGTTTGAAAAATATGGTGCCGACGCAACAAGATGGTATTTAGTTACTACCAGTCCTCCATGGAAACCGACATTGTTTGATGAAGATGGAATAGTTGAAGTCCAGAGAAAATTTTTCGGTACTTTAATCAACACATACAATTTCTTTGTTCTCTATGCCAACGTTGATAAATTTAGTTTTTCCGAAAAGTATATTCCTTATAAAGAAAGAACGGAAATAGACCGCTGGATAATCTCTAAACTTAATTCTGTTGTAAAAGAGTATGATGAGTTAATGGGAAATTATGATGTAACTAAAGCTGCAAGATTAGTTTCCAATTTTACAATTGACCAGCTCTCAAATTGGTATATAAGGAGAAGCAGAAGACGTTTCTGGAAATCTGAAATGAATAAAAATAAATTCTCTGCGTATCAAACTCTTTATGAATGTTTAGTAACGATAGCAAAATTAACTTCACCATTTGCACCTTTCATTGCTGAAGAATTATTTCAGAACTTAAACAGAGCAACCAAAAAGGAAGAGTACGAATCAGTACATTTAGCTGATTATCCGGAGATAACTTATTCCGAACCAAAGCTTGAAGAGAAGATGGATGTTGCTCAAAGGATCGTATCTTTAACGAGATCAATCAGAGCTAAAAACGAGTTAAAGGTTCGTCAACCGTTAAGTTTGATTATGGTTCATGTTCAACCCGAGGAGATGGATCATGTTCTTGAAATGAAGGATATAATTCTTGAAGAAGTAAACATTAAGGAATTGAAATTTGTAGATGAAGATGCCAACTTTGTTCAAAAAACTGTTAAGCTGAATTTTAAGGTAGTCGGTAAAAAATATAAAGAGCATGTTAAAACATTACAGGAATATGTTAAGACACTTTCGAATAAACAAATTGACGATCTTGAACAAAACAAACAAACAGATACACCGGTTCAAGGATTATTATTGAGCCGTGAAGATGTTGAAATATTTGCAAGCGGTATAGAAGGATGGATAGTTGAAAGTGAAGGTAATATCACGGTTGCTGTTGATACCCATGTGAATGAAGAATTAATAGCTGAAGGATATGCAAGAGAATTTGTTAATCGTGTTCAGAACATGAGAAAAGATGCCGGCTTTGATGTGATTGACCGTATCAGCGTGTCATTCAAAAGTGAGCAAAAAATGATTGATTATGTATCCAAATTTTCTGATTATATTTCAAGTGAAGTACTGGCTGATTCTCTCGAATCAAAAAATAATATTGAAGGATACAAGCAAGAATTTAAAATAGGCGATTATGATTGTACGATCGTGATCGTTAAAGTAAAGAATTAAATAGGTAAACGGAGGCACTAATGGCTAAAAAGACTAATAAAAAAACTGCAAAAAAATCCACCGCTAAAAAGAAATCAATTAAAAAGCCGGTGAGAAAACCAAAGAAAATAATTAAGGTGAAATCTGCTAAACCAAAAACAACTCTAAAAAAGAAATCAAAAGTTCAAAAAGTTTCCAAATCTCGTAAACATGTGGAAGTTATTTCTCCAACAAAAAAAGTTAGAAAGATCCATGGCTATTCAAAAAAAGATTTAGATGAATTTAAGAAAATTATTTTCGATAAGAGAAATGAGATAATTGAACAGCTCCAGTCAATGAAAGATCAAATGATGGATCCGACCACCGGTCAATATGTAAATGAAAGTTCACCTTACTCGCTGCACATGGCTGAACAAGGTACCGACGCAATGGAACGTGAAAAACTTTATTTATGGGCGCAGAGAGAAAATAAATTTCTTGGTTATCTTGATGATGCACTTCAACGCATAGATAACGGAACATATGGGATCTGCATTGAATGTATTGATGAACCACAGAATCTATGCCCGACATGTCCGCTTGTACCGAAAGACAGACTTGCAGCAGTACCGCATACTCAGCACTGTTTGCAAGTAAAACAAAAAATGAAATCAATGTAAAATCACTTATCAGATAAATAGGAATTGTCTTGAGAGTATTATTCGTTTCGTTGTTCATTGTAATAGCCGATCAATTATCAAAATTTTTTATTAAAGGGGGAACGATTCCTTTGCTTAATCTTCACGTAACCGGGATGAGTTATGGGGAAAGCATTAACGTAATTGGAGATTTTTTCAAACTAACTTTTGTAGAAAATCCCGGCATCGCATTTGGGATTGATGTTGATGGGGTATCAAAATTATTATTATCACTTTTTACCCTTCTGGCAAGCATCGGTGTTTTCTATTATTTGTGGAAATCAAAAGAACAAAAATTAATTATCCGTCTTGCTCTTGCTTGTATTCTGGGCGGTGCAATTGGTAATTTGATTGATAGAACTTTCTACGGATTATTTTATGGTTATGCACCATTATTTTATGGTAAGGTAGTTGATTTTTTTAATATGGATTTTTTTGATTTTACAATTTTCGGTAAGACTTACGATAGATTTCCAATATTTAATATTGCAGATTCTTCAGTAACTATTGGAGTAACGCTGCTTTTGATTTTCCATCGAACACCTGCTGTTGAAACTAAGGAAGGAGAATCAGAGACAATTGATATAACATTGAATAATAATTTGATCATTTCCGAAGAGAACAATGAATCCAACAATTTAGAAACAACAAATTCTTCTTTGAGCGAAGACGATAAGAGTAATGTCGAAAATTATAAACGAGAAGAAATTCAAAATTGATATTCCTGATGGTAAGAAAAAAGAACGCATTGATGTTTTTCTAGCCAATTCGATAGAGAATGCAACCCGCTCGCGAATCCAAAAACTAATTAAAGCAAATTGTGTTTTAGTAAATGGGAAAGTTATTAAAGCTAACTATCTCATTTGTCCAAAAGACAAAATAGAAGTTACAATCCCCACATCGCCGCGTCCTGAAGAAAATGAAGCCGAAGATATTCCGCTCAATATAATTTATGAAGATGAAAATCTTTTAGTAGTCAATAAAGCAGCTGGAATGGTTGCACATCCTTCTTTGGGAAATTATACTGGCACACTTGTTAATGCGCTTCTTCATCATACAAAAAAGCTAAGCACACTTAACGAACCCGGGCGTCCGGGGATTGTTCATAGAATCGACAAAGATACAAGCGGACTTCTTCTTATTGCTAAAGATGAATGGACACACGCTCGTCTTGCTAAACAATTTTATGATCATTCTATTGATCGTGAATATTGGGCAGTATGCTGGGGCTTATTTAAGAACAAGAAAGGTGAAGTTATTGGAAACATTGTCCGCTCAACAAAGGATCGAAAGATTTTTACTGTTAGTGAATCAGAAGGCAAACATGCTCATACTTTTTATGAAGTAATTGAAGAATTTGAATTTGCATCGCTGATTAAATTAAAATTGAAAACAGGAAGAACTCACCAGATTCGTGTTCATATGTTGCTCATAAAGCATCCAATCTTTGGCGATCCAACTTACGGAGGAAGAGTAATAGTTTACGGATCTGCTTTGCCAAAAATAAAAGCCCGCGTTGATAATTTATTGGAGATCATGAAACGCCAAGCTCTTCATGCTAAAACACTTGGCTTTATTCATCCGAATACTAAACAAAAAATTTACCTGGATTCTGAATTACCGGATGATTTCGAAATACTTTTAAAAAAATTACGCTTGTAGCACAGAATCGTATTCTGTGCGGCGCAGATTACGAATCTGCGCTACGATTAATTCCTTCCCAAGCTGCAATCGCTTTGCTGAACGGCTTTAACGCACGCGGAATAGCCCGTGCATATAAAAAATTACTACTCCGTAATTCACAATAGAAATTCGAACCATCTTAGCTTGTTTGATTCTCATTTGCATAGTTTTTCTTGTATGTCTACAACCGCCGCAATGAACAATTAGTTTGTTGTAGGCAAGATTAGAAGTGAAATCATGTCCGTTAACAATATTGGTTTCTAAATTCTTTTTTGTATGAAAACGAACCATAGTAGAATTTTATTTTCCCAATATCATCTTTTTGCAGATGATGTGAACAAGCTTCAGCTATTTATACATTGTCGCCTTTTTTCAGGGGGAGACACAATATAAAAAAACCCCGACGAATGCCGGGGTTCCTAAAGAAAAATATCAGATGAATTATTTAATTAGAAGCATCTTGTTCACTTTAACAAAGTTATCAGCTTCAATTCTGTAGAGGTAAATTCCGGAAGCCATGTTTCTTGCTGTCCATTCAATTGTATGTGTACCGGAAACTAATTCGTTATTAACCAAAGTTTCAACTTCTCTGCCAAGTGCATCAAAGATTGTCAACTTAACATGTCCGCTCTTTGGTAAAGCAAATTTAATATTTGTTGTCGGGTTGAATGGGTTCGGATAATTTTGATAAACAACATATTCAGAAGGAATTGTTTCTTCATATTTAACAGAAGTAGGAATTCCTATTGAAGCCATAGCTCCTTTTAATGCTGTAACAATATATTTCGGATTATGAATACCACCGCTCTTATCATTGTGTGCAGTGTTAGCATTCCAATAAGCGCTTAACTGAGTTTTTGTCCATGTAGATTTTGGAACCGGGAAAGCAATAAATTTTCCAGACGCATCGTATTGTCCATATTCTGGACTGAAAGTAGATCCAGGGATCTTTCCTAATGTTGTCATAATTTTATTAATCATTCCCCAAACTTCATCTTGTAATCCTTTAACAACACCGTCGTTATCATGATCACCATTGCCATTAAAGAAAAACTTAACTTCTGAGAATGAATTACCAAATGTTGCCCCATGGCATTGAGCGCAAGCTTCCATATTATCTCTATCAATAAGTCTTCTATTATCTGGACCTAGCATAAAGTTGCCTTTAGCATCTTTCTTAAATGTACTCATGCTGAATGAATGACCGCCCCATTGATTTACAGTTGAACCTGTTACGGCGTTTAGATTATACATATGGCATCTTACACAAGCGTCAACAGTTGCGCCTTTATGGTTACTCTTTGCTAATTTAACGCCGCCTAATTCTAACATGTTATTAGAAAATAACATATCTCCTTGAGGACCATAATGTGGGCCGAAGCGGGAACTTATTGAGGTTGCTGCTAATGATGCATTGGCTTCAGCTCTTGATTGATGGCAATTGATACACGTTGTTCCCATACCAGCTTCCGTGACAGGAGTATAAGTAGGTGAAGTTGGAGTTGTTGGATTATAAGTAATAAGATCAGCAGTAACTTTTCTTAATTGTCTTACATTAGTTGCATCATGTGGATTATGGCAACCGGCGCATGTAATTGGTGAATAAGAAACATCAAAATATGGATCTGTCGTTGGTGTACCTTCTACATATTGTCTAAAACCGGCAGCAGTGTGGCATCTAACGCATGATTCACGACCAGCACCGGTTGGATATGATGTAGCTCCTGAATGTATAGAAGCATCCCATTGTTCCGGGAAAATATGATGCGTTCCGGAATCATGGCAATATGCACAAACGTCAGCATCATAAGTAGCTTGAATTCTTGAATCAGATGTTACTCCCAAGTGACTACCTGCAGGTCCATGACAACTTTCACATTGAATATTTGCTCTCTTCATTGCATCCGGAAATTGTGTCTTCAATTGATCAAATACTCCAGCGGCAAGAACTGTCGGGAATGTAAAAGTAAAATCGTCGAATCCATCATTAATTGCGGTTGGGTTTTTATCGTAACCTGTTGTGTGGCACCCAATGCAGTTTACGGAATAGTTGGTACCTAGTTTTCCATTTACACCTTCTGTGAAATGTCTTGCATGGCCAGTTCCTTTCCATTCAGTAACTTTTCCAGAGTGACAAGTATTACAACTTAATTTTGTATCAACACCATTAACTACAGTATTTTCGTATCCTAAATATTTTGAAGCATTGAAAGTCACAGTTTTTGTGTAAGAGCCATCAGTGATAGTTATTTCATAAGCTCCAAGTTTATCAGGAGTTAAAAATACTATTTGGTTGTACTCGTCAATTATATCTTTTGTTGTGCCAATAGCAACAGTTGCACCAGACGGTTTTCTTGTAATTGTCCAAGTAGGGGTTACAAATTTTTGACCGGTGATTGTCGCTTTGAAATACATGATGGATCCAATACCAACATTTTTTAATCCTGTTGAAGGATAAGTATAAATGTCAGTTGTTGATTTTGCAACATCTCTTGGTGACACACCCAAGACATCCATAGAAAGACTTACAGTAGTTGTCTGAGCCCATAATGATGAAGCAAAAAGGATCGAGATAAAAAGAAAAATTGTTGATCTTCTGAACATAATTTTCCTCCAGTGATTAGAGTGTTTTGTTGTTTGTAGATGTGTTTCTTTCATTTCAAAATAAAAAGATTTACTTCTAGTTTATCCTGTTTTTACGATAGAAATATAGAAATTTATTCAAAGATGTCAAAGTCCACTAATAGATTTCTCGTAATAATATCTAATTACCTTATTTTAAGCAAAAATTGTTCCTTCAATAAATTTGTATAAAGTAAGGTCTATTCGTATATTTTTTCTCATAATTTGGAAAAAATCATGAAGATTTATAATACTTTTACCAAAACTAAGGAAGATTTCCAGCCAATAAATCCTCCTAATGTTACGATGTATATGTGCGGACCCACTGTTTATAATTACTTCCATATAGGAAATGCGAGATCATTTGTAATGGCTGATATTGTTAGGAGATATCTCGAGTTCAAAGGATTCAATGTTAAGTTTATTATGAATATTACCGACGTTGATGATAATATTATCAAAAAAGCGAATGAAGAAAAAAAATCCACAACTGATGTTGCTAGTTTTTATACTGAAGCTTTTTTCGAAGATGTAAAAAGACTTAAAATTAAAACTGCTAGCGTGTATCCTAAGGCAACTTTGCACATTTCAGAAATGATAGAAGTTATTAAAGAATTGGAAAAAAAAGGATTTGCTTATAATGTAAATGGAAATGTGTTTTATGATGTTTCAAAATTTTCTAGCTATGGAAAACTTAGCGGCAAGAATACTGAAGATTTGGAATCCGGTGCACGAGTAGATGTAAATGAAGAGAAAAAAAATCCTCTCGATTTTGCTCTATGGAAAAAAGTAAAAGAAAGCGAACCAAGTTGGGATAGTCCTTGGGGAAAAGGAAGACCCGGTTGGCATATTGAATGTTCAGCTATGAGCATAAAACATTTAGGTAAATCAATAGATATCCACGCTGGTGGTAATGATTTAATATTTCCACATCATGAAAATGAAATAGCTCAGAGTGAAGCATGCTTCGAGCAAAAGTTTGTTAAATACTGGTTGCATTTTGGTTTCTTAAATATTCAGAATGAAAAGATGTCTAAATCACTTGGAAATTTTTTTACTGCGCGTGAAGTTTTGGATAAATATTCCGCCGAAGCAATTCGTTTATTTTTTGCTCAAACAAATTACGGTGGACCACTAAATTTTAGTGATGAATTATTGAATTCAGCTCAGAAGGGTTATGAAAAAATATTAAACCTTGCGGAAAAAATTGAAAGAGAAATCAATCTTAATACTAGGAGTGAAATAATTCCCGATTTTGACGTTAAAAAATATTATTCCGATTTTGAAAAAGTAATGGATGATGATTTTAATTCTCCTCAAGCTGCGGCAGTTATTTTTGATTTTATCAGAGCAGCTAATAAAATAATTGCTGAGAATAATAATATAGACTCGATCTTCTATCAAGGATTAAAACAATTTCTTAAGAATACCGCCGAGAATGTATTAGGAATAATTCATTTTGGTGATTTAGCTAACGCATTAAATCCGAATATTGATAACGAACAAATAGAAATGTTAATCAAGAAAAGAGATATTGCTAAAAAAGAAAAAAACTTTGCTCTAGCAGATCAAATAAGAACAGAGTTAAGTAATTTAGGCGTCATACTTCAGGATAGTAAGACAGGAACTACTTTTAAGAAAATAATTCTGAAATAGATATAGATTATTTCTAACTTTGACTAAACTTCGAATGTAAAAATGAAAAAATATTTCTTGGCGTTACTTTTTTCTTTAGTTGTTTCTTATCAATTATTTTCACAAGGGACAGGCGGTACTAATGCTAAATTTGAATATCGCCGATTGATTGAACTTCCAACCGCAGGCATTCTTGAAAAAGGTTTTGCGGGTGCAACTCTTGATATTATGCCGGTAGGTGTTGTTATCACTAGAATTGAAGTTGGTGTAGTTGATGGGTTTAGTTTTGGTATTTCATATGGAGGCAAAAATATTATAGGCAGCGGAGATATTGATTGGAATAAATTGCCCGGCGTAAATATTAGAGCAAGAATTATTGATGAAACTCAATTCTTGCCGGCAATAGCAATCGGTTTTGATTCTCAAGGAAAAGGTGCTTACAGCAGAGAACTTACAAGATACCAAATTAAATCTCCCGGTTTTTTCGTTGCTGCATCAAAGAATTTTGAACTATTAGGTTATCTAAGTATTCATGGAGTTATCAATTATTCAATGGAAAGGGATGATGCTGATAAAGACTTAAATTTAGGTGTTGGATTTGAAAAAACAATTGGTTCTAAAGTTTCTTTTATTGGTGAATATGATTTTGCTGTAAATGATAATACAGGTAATTCTTTAGGGAAAGGGAATGGTTATTTGAATTTTGGTCTTCGCTGGTCAGTTGGGGATGGACTAACACTTGGTCTCGATTTACGTGATTTTCTGAACAATAAACGTATTGACGGTAATAAAGCCGATCGCGGAATTTTTGTAGAATATGTAAAATCAATCTTTTAAATCAAATTGTATTCATTATCACACATATCAGTTTACTGATATAGACACATTTCAGTTTTATACTTTCTTTTTGCCTTTCATTTCATCATTAATTAGGTATAATTTTTGAGTATATAAATTATCAATTGAGAAGGGTGTTATTATGAAAACTTTAATTCGACTATTAATTGTATTACCTCTTCTTACACTTGGAGGGTGCTATACACAAATTGCTTTTCGTGATTATAGTCCCAAAGACTCTCGTTATGAATCTGAAAAAGATGAATATGCTTATGAGGATCAAGCAGATTCCAATTATTACGATGATAATTCATACGATACTTATTACCAAGGATCTTACTTTCCAAGTTACAGAAGATATTTTTGGGGATATTATCCATCAAATCAATTCTCTTTTGGATTAGGTTATTATCCTTATTACTATAGTTTATTTGGTTGGGATAATCCTTATTGGTATTGGAGATATAATTCCATTTGGAATTATGGATATTACGGGTACAACTATGGTTATCCATACTATTGGAATAATTATACCGGCAGTTCAATTAAATATAGAAATAATGTAAGTACCAGAACTCGAGATAACGACGGTCAACGCGGTAGAGGCGGAAGCGGAGGAAGCGATCGCGGCAGAACGGGTTCAAATTATTCTACTCGCGATAGAACTGATCGCGCTAATGATGTTGATCTTAGCAGAGTTAGAGTTTCAAGAGATGCAAACAATAGAAATGACGGAACTCGTGTATCATCGCCAAGGAATGATAATCCATCAACACGTGATGTAAACACCCGGACACGTGAGCGAAGCAGCGATAGAGACAGTAAATCTACACAACCGGCTACGCGAGAAAGAGATGCATCACGCGGGCGAGGTGAATCTGCACAACCGGCAACAAGAGAAAGAACTGAGAGATCTGCACCTTCATATTCTCCACCTCCTTCTTCTCGTTCAAATGAAGGATCGAGATCTAGCGGTTCTGGCAGTTCCAGCAGTGGTTCAGGTTCAAGCAGCAGTTCTGATAGCGGTAGGAAACGTTAATTAAATTGATCTTCAAAGAAATAGCTGGAGTGATATAAAAATGAAAACTATATTAAAAATTATTTTTTCTGCTGTTCTTCTCATTACGAATATTACGATAGCACAAAATTATAATGATGTATTCAGATTAAGTGAATCGGGAATAGTTTTAGGTGCAAGATCATTAGGAATGGGTAATGCATACACTGCTGCCGGTAATGATTTCTCATCAATGATGTTCAATCCGGCCGGTTTGGCATTAATAAAAAAAGCTGAATTATATACAGGCCTTAATTATAACAACTATGATAATAATGTTGGATTCTTCAACAGGAATTCTCAATTATCCAATAGTATTTCAAAGTTGGGACAATTTGGTGTTGCACTCCCGATGCCAACTATACAAGGAAGTTTTGTCTTAGGGTTTGGTTACTCCCAGGTAAAAGATTTTAACGGAACATTAGGATTTAGTGCGTTTAATTCCGGTGCAAATTCTTATATCCAGGATCTCACGTATTCTCCTTACATGGCAGATCGGGACATTGCATTTAAGCTTGCGCTTAGTTATCCGTTATACACTAAAAATGGTGCTTATTTAAGAGATACAACACTTGTCAACGGTAAATTGAATCAGCGAGGAAATATTTTACAAGACGGGTCTATAAATGCCTGGTCATTTTCTGGTGCAATAGAAGTAGAGAAAGATATATTTGTTGGAGCAACAATTAATCTTTATTCCGGCAACTTTAATAGAAATAAAGATTATGGTGAAGATGACGTAAATAATATTTATCCGGTATCGGTTTTATTAGATCCAAGCGAACCGGCTTCGGCTGATTTTAAATCATTTTATTTACATGATAGAATTTCTTGGGATATTTCCGGTTCAGGTTTAAGCATTGGTGGGTTGATGAAAGTTAATAATAACTTAAATCTTGCCGCTAATATTAAGTTCTCCAAAACATTTACAGTAAAAGAAACTTATTATGTTAATGGCGAGAGTTATTTTGGTTCTAACACAAAATATGTATTAGACCCAGCCATAGATGCGAGAAGCGAGTATGAAGTAACGACTCCTGCTGAATTCACTTTTGGCGCATCATATTTTATAAATGATTTAACCGTTAGCGGTAGTGCAACAATGATTGATTACAGCAGCGCTAAATTCAAATCAGGTTTTGATTTAACCAGTTTAGGGAATAAAAATGCCGATATAAAATCTTTGTTCAAATCGGTTGTTAATTTAAATGCCGGATTTGAATATATACTTCCTTCAACAAGATTTTCCGTTAGAGGCGGATTTATTTTAATGCGTTCACCGTTCAGAGACGATCCAACTGAGTATGATAAAAAATTTCTAACAGTTGGCGTTGGTATCCGTCTCACAAAATCCGTTTCAATTGACGGTGCTTATGCTTATGGCTGGTGGAAAGATTATGGCGACAACTACGGCAGCGGATTATCTCGCACATACCAGGACATTAAAAATCAAAACATTATTACTTCTTTGAGATATAATTTCTAATTGTTCATCATAGCATCTCGAATTGACAACCCTTAATAAGCACCTTATTTTTAAGGTGCTTTTTTATTAATAGCGGAGGTTACAATACACGGCATTATTTTCAAAATTGAGAGTAAAGATTATTATTTATTCGATTCTAATGGGAAACAAATCCGTTGTTCTTTAAGAGGTAAATTCCAAAAAGATTTTGAATTTAAAAGAAATAAACTTTACACGGTAGATATTGTTACCGTCGGTGATAAAGTAAATTTCGAAATGAACAATGACGGCTCCGGCGTTATTAATGAAATACTTCCAAGACAAAATCATATTTCACGAAAAGTCCCTCGCATAAAAGGAGCCGGTACACGTGGTGAACGGCTTGAACAAATTATTGCTTCAAATGTTGACAACCTAATAATCGTTAGCAGCTGCAAATCACCCAAATTCAATAATCGTTTGATTGATAGATTGATTGTTTGTGCTGAGAGTTCTCATATAAATCCAATTATTGTATTAAATAAAACTGATCTGGATTCACATTTACATTACGAAGAGATTATTAAACTTTATTCTTTCATTGGATATAAAATAATTGCTACAAGTACAGTCACTAAAAAAGGAATTGATGAATTAAAAAATAGTTTATCGGGAAAAGTTAATTTGATTTGGGGTCAATCCGGTGTAGGAAAATCATCATTATTGAATGAAATATTTCACGGCTTAAATTTGAAAATAGGAATGATTAGCAATTCGACTTCTAAAGGGAAGCACACAACAGTAACAAGTGTACTTCTAAAATTAGATAACGACACATCTGTAATTGACACACCAGGAATACGGGAAATTGACCCGTATGGAATTCGCGAGGAAGATCTAGGTCATTACTTCAAGGAATTTGTTCCATTCATAAATAAGTGCAAGTTCAATACATGTACTCATCATCATGAACCCGGTTGTGCCGTAATTAAAGCTGTAGAAGAGAAATTGATTAGTAGCGAAAGATATCAAAGCTATTTAAACTTGCGCGCAACTATAGAAGATGATATGAATTTTTAAAGAGAAATAATTTTCTTTTTCATTGCTTCTGCAAATTCCGACACAACTTCATCCGGAATCCCATCAATATGATTTGATCTTAAGCGCATATCGCATTGATCATTAACGTAATCTATCAAAATAAATTTATGATCTTTTGTAAGAGCAATTTCCGTGGAAAAGTAATCGAGCCGGGTTATTCTTGCTAATTTTTTTGATATTCTGCCAAGTGGAAGAAGATTATATTTTTTTATCTCACTATTGGTAACTCTGTGATAAATATGTGTTTTGTCGTCCCACCATGTCGGAAGAACTTGACCGAATGCGTAAATAACTCTGAACCAAGCGCGCTTTTCGTTTAACGTTCTTGGGTGTATTTTTTCCTGAACTAAATATTTATCACTGTGGTTTTTAATTCTTTCTTTCTGGATTTGATCAAGCGAAGTTGCATTTCTAATTACACCTTCGCCCCCACCGGAAAAAGTTGCCGGCTTTATTATAAAAGGATTACCAAACAGTTTCAATTCTTCATCCGTTATAAAAAGTTTGTTGTGCTTATCATATGGTTGAATAAGAAATGTTTTGGGGAGTTGAAATTTTTTCTTAATCAATTTTTTATGCATTAAAACTTTATCTATGGATTTTGCAACTTTATTATGAGGATTTAATAAATAGCACTTTTTCCGTTTAAGGAGTTTAGTGAAAGGAATGAACTCCGGGTCCTCATCTGATGCTCTATCAAGCAAAGCTTTGAAACTTATTTTATTCTTTTTTGTAAGAGCTATAACTTCAGATAAGTTGAATTTACCGATTACAAATGTTTTCAAACCGCTGTACTGAAAACTGTGCTCGATCAGTTCAACAAATTCTTTATCATATTTCCATTTGTATGCAATTGCCAAATCGTAAGTATGCATTCTCGTAAAATATTTTTGCAAAGATAGAAAAATGAATTGCAGACATCAATCTTTACCCTTGTGATTCAAACTGTTAAAAACTATTTTTTGTTTCAAATTAATGGTGCTTATGAAGTCCAAAATTCTTCTAATATATACAGCTTTTCTTTTGGCGGGTTGTTCTTCTGATGTTATTAGAGAAAACGATTCAAATGGTAAAAACGATCATAGTTTTAATGCTCTGCAGAATAAGAAACTTGCTCAGGAAAAATTTATTGCCGGCTCTCTTCTAGAGTTAAAAGGGCAGTATGCTGAAGCAGTTATTGAATATCTTGAAGCACTTAAGTACGATCCTCAGCCGGGCATTAACTATGCAATTGCAAAAAATTATTACCGCCTTAATAAACTTTCTTCTGCTTTAACTTATTCTCAAAATGCAGTTGAAAATGAACCTAAGAATACCGAGTACTTAACTCTCCAAGCTTCGATCTACTCCTCTTCACACTTAGAAGATTCAGCTGCTGCAGTTTATAGTAAAATTATTCAGCTTGATTCGACTAATGTAACTGCTTATTACAATCTTGCTCAATTGATCGAAGCAAAAAAACCATCTGCGGCTCTTTTACATTACAAGAAAATCCTTGATATAATCGGTCCTGAATGGAGCGTGTTAGTACGAATTGCAGATATCAATGAACGAATGGGGAATGTTAAAGAAACTATCTCAACTGTTGAAGAACTCATAAAATTAAATCCATCCGATCTGCTATTGCAAAAATTATTAATCGAATCATATCTCAAGACAAAAGATTACGAAAAGGCATTATCAAAAGTGAATGAATCACTTACAAGTTTTCCCGATGATGAAAATCTTATTGATCTGAAAGGAAAAATATTTATTCAGCAAGGGAAGTGGCAAGATGCTTCCAATGAGTATATGAAATTGGTGAAAAGCCGGAAGATTAGCATAGAGGATAAATTAAGAATTGGGACATCATTTTATTTTCAATCTGAAAAAGACTCAACTACTTTAAATATTGCTAGACAAATTTTTTTAGAAGTAAGCCGCGATACATCTGATTGGCAAGTGAATGCTTATTTGGGAGAGATTGAACTAAGATCACATAAAAATGAATCAGCAATAGAATACTTTAAGACAGCTGCTAAACTTGCCGAATGGAATGCTCAGGTTTGGGTTCGTCTCGGAGGATTGCTCTTCGATTCTAAAAAATACAAAGATGCAATTGAGTTCATGAGTAAAGCATCTGAAAAATTCCCGAATGATTTTGCTATTAATTTAATTTACGGTCTATCTCTTTCAACAGAGAGTGAGCATCAAAAAGCAAAAGATGCATTGGAGAAAGCTTACAAATTAAAACCGGATGATGTAACTGTTCTTTCTGCACTTGGCTATACTCTTAATCAATTGAAAAATGACAAAGAAGCATTAGTACACTTAAATAAAGCGTTAATTATTGAACCGAATAATTTACAAGTGATTAGTGTTTTAGCAATGATCCATGAATCACAGAAGGAATATCAAATATCAGATTCACTTTATACATTAGCATTAAAAATTGATTCGGCAAATGTTCTTATAATGAATAACTTTGCATATTCACTTGCAGAGCGCGGTATTCGTCTGCAAGAAGCATTAACTATGTCGAAGAAAGCAGTAGAAACAGAACCGAAGAATTCATCATACCTTGATACGATCGGCTGGATCTATTTCCGTCTTGGAGATTATAAAAAAGCAAAAAAAAATATTGAAAAAGCCGTAAAATTAGAAAACAAGAACGGAATACTATTGGATCATTTAGGCGATGTTTATTTTAAGCTTGGCGAGAAATCAAAAGCTGTTGAATTATGGAAAAGTGCTTTCGAAATAGATTCAACAAAAACTTCTATTAAAGCGAAAATTGAAAAAGGAGAATTGTGAAAAAAAGTTTATTTCTTTTTATGATAGCTGCACTTATCTCACAATTATATTTGAACGGATGCGCACCTTCAACTCCGGTTCAGGTTGATAGAATGATTTCTTCCGATCGGTTGATCAAACGGCTTGAAGCTAATAGAAGAAAAATAAAAAGTTTTGTAGGCACAGGTTCAATAAGTATTAAAACAGCCGAGATGGATGCAAGAAGTAGTTTTCAAGTTGAAATTAAAAAACCGGATTCTGTTAAAGTATCTTTTTATGGTCCGTTTGGAATTGATCTGGCATTCGCATTGATAACACCGCAGAATTTTCAATTTTATGATGCGATCAACAACATCTATTATAAAGGAAAAGTAAAACCCGGAGTTATGAAAGATATTTTAAAAGTTAATATTTCTTTTGATGAACTTATAGATGTTACAACCGGCACTGTTAATTTAACTGATAAATTAAGAAGTGAACCGAATAAATTTGAATCTGTGGATGATTTGTATAAACTTACTTACATAGATTCAGTCAACAGGAAATTAAGTATGTATTGGGTTAGATCGGAAGAACTAGAAATCCGGCAATACCAGCAAAACGATTCGAATGGGAATAATTTAGTAGATACTAAATATTCAGGTTTTAAGAAAATGGAAGATACTCCCATTCCTTCCCAGATTAACTTAAATGATCTGCTTAATAATCAAAAAATAAAAATTGAGTATCGAACAATTGAAGTAAACAAAGAAATTGGAAAGCTAAAAATTGATATACCAGACGATGCAAAAATCATTGAACTGTAAATCACTATTAATATTTCTTGTTATCTCATCAACAATTCTAACCGGGCAAACTACCGATAGTCTCCGCGCAAAGAATCAAGAATTGGACCGCATTAAAAAAGATATCACTGCACTGGAAAAAGAACTTCAGGCAAAAACCAAAAAGGAAAGAGAATCACTTCAAGCACTTGAAAATATCAATCAACAAAATTTACTTCTGAATAAATTGATCAACAATCTTCTTGCTGACGAGAAAGATAAAGAGAATGCTATTAAAGATATTGAAGATGAGATAGGTAAAGTTGAAACCCGAATAAAAGATTTAAAAGAAAAATATGCCCGTTACATAGTATGGATTTACAAAAACCGTGGTCTTTCCATGCTGCGTTTTATTCTTGATGCCGATTCCTTCAATCAAGCAATCAAACGTTACCGCTACTTAAAATATATCTCGGAACAGAATGAAAAAACTTTGAAACAGCTCAACTCAAATAAATTTCAGCTCAGTCAGCTTAAAAATGATCTGGAAGGAGAGCGGAGAGAAAAAGCTCAGTTAGCTCAACAGAAGATTAATGAACAGGACGCTTTAGAAAAGAAAGAACAGGAGAAAAAAGATCTGTTAAATCTCTTAAAAAGCGATCAAAAACTTATTGCTCAGGAAATTGAATCAAAAAGAAGAGCGGAAATTGTTATTAAAAATTTGATCGCAAAGTTGATAGAAATTGACCGCGAACGGAAAGCACAACTGCACGAGAAAAAAGCAACCGATAAAAAAAGTTTGGCGTATAAAAAGAATATTCAATTTTTTGATTACAATGCGTTTGAAAATTTTGCACAGCTCCGCGGCGTGCTCGGCTGGCCGATACATGAAGGAGAAGTTGTACGTGCATTCGGCGAAAATAAAAATGAACGGCTCAATACAATTACATTGAATTACGGAATTGATATTGCAGTGAACGGTGAACAGAATGTTTTATCAGTTGCTGAAGGAATCGTTTCGGCAATAGACTGGATACCGGGTTACGGCTCTATTGTAATTGTAACACACCGCGATGATTACAGAACTGTTTACGGACACGTATCCAATATTTCAGTTAAAGAAGGTGAAAAAGTTAAAGGTGGTAGTTCAATCGGTAAAGTAAACGAAAGTCTTGAGGGGAAAATATTACACTTCGAAATCTGGAACGAACGGAATTACCAGAATCCGGAAATTTGGTTGGCTAAGAAATAGCAATTGTCATTGCGAATCCATACGGAGTAGTGATGAAGCAATCTAAAATGTATGAGATTGCTTCGCTCAATCCTTTCGCCCGTAATGACAAGTTTACGTTTTTGTCATGTTGGTTTCTCATTAAAAGGAGTTGAATGAAGTGATAGAACGAGAATACTATGTTTACATTTTGACGAGTAAAAAAGATTCAGTTCTTTATACTGGAATGACAAATCATCTTGGAAGAAGAGTAGAAGAGCATAAAAAGAAAACGGGAAGTAAATTCACTTCACGGTATAATGTAAATAAGTTAGTCTATTATGAAATATTCTCAGATGTACGAATGGCAATCCATAGAGAGAAACAAATTAAAGCAGGATCGAGACAAAAGAAGATTGATCTTATAAATTCTATAAATCCGGAATGGAATGATTTGGCGGATAAGTTTTGAGTTTGTCCCAACAACAATTGTCATTGCGAATCGCTACGAAGTAGTGATGAAGCAATCTAAAAAAACATGGAGATTGCTTCACATCGGCTACGCCTCTGTTCGCAATGACAAGTTTAGATTTTTGTTATGTTGATTCCTGAATAAAATGGGGTTAGAAAAAATGATAGAACGAGAATACTATGTTTACATTTTGACGAGTAAAAAAGATTCAGTTCTTTATACTGGAATAACTAATCATTTAGGCAGAAGAGTAGAAGAGCATAAAAACAAAAAGGGAAGTAAATTCACTGCGCGGTATAATGTCAATAGGTTAGTTTACTATGAAATTTTTTCTGATGTACGAATGGCAATCCATAGAGAGAAACAGATTAAAGCTGGTTCGAGACAAAAGAAAATTGATCTTATAAATTCTATAAATCCGGAATGGAATGATTTGGCTTATAAGTT
>JACRFC010000191.1 GCA_016234355.1 Ignavibacteriales bacterium | reverse complement strand
TCTCTTATCATCACAGATCCAGCTCTTATTCTTTTCAAGATTACTTTTCATTTCTTTTTTGCATTGATCTTCATACGAGAGGTAGTATTCTTCATCATAAAAACCGAAGCCACCCCAATTCTTTGGAACAACAATCTGAGCACCTTCAAATGCTTCATCCATGTCATTTGTAAAGCGTAAACTTCCTCCGCCTTCTTTTGCATTCTTCTGAGCTTTCTCAACTATATTTTTACTGAGAGGAAATTCTTTTGGATGAGCAACTGTAACATCTATTCCGTAACGGGGGAATAAAAGTATTTGTGTTTGCGGAACGCTCAACGGTTTTGAGTGTGTTGTTGCATACGCCCAGCTTACTGTAACTTTTAAACCTTTTGTGTTTCTGCCGAGATGTTCGAAGATCGTCATTAAATCTGCAAGTCCTTGGAACGGATGATAAACATCATCCTGCAATGACATAACCGGTTTTCTTGAGTTGGCTGCGAGTTCATTTAAATATTTGTTGCCAACTCCATAAAAACAATTACGGCATGCAATTCCATGTCCCATACGGCTTAGAATTATTGCAGTATCTTTTGCAACTTCGCCGTGAGTGATCTGCATTTTGTCGGGAGTGAGATCGTGCGCATGTCCGCCGAGTTGAGTCATTCCTGCTTCCATAGAATTTCTTGTGCGTGTTGATTGCTCAAAGAACATCATGAACAATGTTTTATAAGGCAGCCAAAGTGTTTGTTCTTCTGCGTAGAATTTTTTCTTCAAAGCAAATGCTGTATCAAAAACTATATCGAGTTCTTCTTTCGTCCAATTGTCTTCCGTTATAAAATGTCTTCCTTTGAAACGAGTTTCCATTGTAGGCTCCAAAAAATGATATATTCAAAAAAAATTAATTTTGACTTATATAGAAAAAAACATCTATATTTGGATAGGTTTGAAAAGGTTCCGCTCTGATTACAAGAACCCATGGGGTTCTTCCGAAAGGATAGTCAGAGCGGTCGTTTTTTAAACCACCGTTAATAATAGTTTGTTTTTCCCACTTTAAAAACATCAAATTCACTTACAATTGTATTTTTAATCAATTCATATTTGCTATTATCTTCCCTTTCCCATTTTCTGAATATCGCCCAATTAATATAATCTACTATTTGAAGATTCAAATCTGATTTTGATGAGTAATGATAAATTTTATAAGGAATTTTTTCTTTATGGGACCAATAACTAATATAACTTTTAATTGCTTTTTGAATTTCTTTTTTGTGTTTTTTAGTCGGTATTTCATCGGTGACTATAATAATTTGTGAATAACTTCCTTTCAATCGTTTTAACGTATAATCTAAAAGAAATTCGAAAACTTTCTGGTAGAATTTGCCGTGACTTTGCAATGTAGGATGGGTCTTTTTTTTCTCTACAATAACACTGTCAATTTGAAATTGAGAAAGGTTACTTGAAATTACATTAAACACCTCGTTACGAGTTATCTGACTATCTTCACTGGCATGGAAGTACTCAAATTCAAAACCTTTTTCCCATAAATCATATTTGAGATTTGTTAAGGGAATATAAACTGCAAAAGGTCTAATTTTTGCAAGAGATGTAATTGTGAAATACTTAGTTCCGCTAGAAGAGAAATCCATATTGCCACTTTCATCGATAAAAATATATAAAGCTGATCCATTCATCAATTCAACTCTTTACGATATTAAACGGAAATAAAGAATAAAACTTTGTTGCTTTGTTCATCCTTAAAAGCCAATTTTATTTTTTGGTTTCTCATCTTCCTTCATTAATTCTTTAATCGCCTCAAAAACAATTTGGAATTTAGAATCATATTTCTCTTCCAATTTCTCTATCCGTGCAAGCAATTCTTTATTAGCATCAATCATTTTTCTCAACTCAACAAATGCGCGCATAATTGCGATATTAACTTGTATTGCTCTTTTACTATTAAGAATTGAGGAAAGCATAGCGACACCTTGTTCAGTAAAAGCAAATGGTAAGTATTTTGAATGCTGTCCTCTCTTTAAGGACGCAATTTGCGACCTTAAAGAAGCGTATTCCTCTCTGCTGAGTTTAAACATGAAGTCATGTGGAAATCTTTCAATATTTCTTCTAACTGCTTCTTTAAGTCGTTTCGTTTCCACTCCATAAAGTTGGGCAATATCACTATCAAGTATAACTTTTTGACCTCGAAAATATCGAATAAGAGATACTACACGATTTCTAATTAGCTCGGTCATTCGATCTCACTCAAACATTTTTCCGACTTATTTCTGTATGTAAACACAAAAGGCAGTTTACGCGCTCCACCCCAGCTTGAAGTCACAAATTGTGACTTCAAATTTTGATTCTCCACTTTATTGCTTTCCTGTAATCATAAACGGAAACAGTGAATAAAACTTTGTTGCCTTCAGCAAATCTTCAAGAACAAGTTCTTCTTTTGATGAGTGAGCAAGTTCTTCTTTACCCGGCGCAAAACCAATTGTCGGAATTCCAAAGTGTCCGGCAGTTGCAACTCCGTTTGTTGAGAAACTCCATACACCGCTCTTTGCTTTTCCAATTGCTGCTTTGGAAGTTTTCATTGCCGCATCAACTAATGGATGCTTCTCATCATAAACCCATGTCGGGAAATAAGCTTCTTGAGAAAAACTTGTTCCCTTCCAGCTTGTTCCTTCAACATTTGGAATGGAAATCTTCGCATCGCTCTTATGCTTTTTGATAATCGCTTTCAATTCATTTACAACAGAATTTTTATTTTCACCAATCGTCATTCTTCTATCAAGATGAATCTGGCAAAAATCAGAAACAGAACAAGTTGATGGAGCTTTAGAAATAACTTGACTTACTGTGATTGAACCTTTACCAAGCGGTTGTTTTGGTTTCAATTTTTTATCCAACTTTTCAATCTCGGAAATTATCGGCTGCATTTTATAGATCGCATTAATTCCTTTCTGATTGTGTGCGCCGTGAGCGGATTTTCCTATTGCTGTAATTTTCAATTCCATTCTTCCGCGCTGTCCGCGGTAAACTTTTAGATCGGTTGGTTCGCCAAGCACAACAAAATCCGGTTTGATTCCTTCGTTGGCAATTATGTGATAAAGCGGATAACCGTCGGCATCTTCTTCAAGCACCGAACCAACAACATAAAGCGTGAATGGAAAATCATTTCCGTAAATCGCTTTCAAAACTTTTCCGGCTATCATAAATCCAGCCATTGCCGGTTTTTCATCAACGACTCCGCGTCCGTACATCTTTCCATTTTCGATAACACCGCCAAACGGAGGATGCGCCCATGTTTCAGTATCGGTTACTTTAACAGTATCAACGTGTGCATCAAACATAATTTTAATTGGTCCGTTCCCGATTCTTCCCACCGCATTTCCGAATCCATCATGAAATGCTTCGTCAAATCCAAACTCATGCATCTTAGCAATGATGAACTCGACGATTTCTTTTTCTTCCCCACTGTAACTTCTGATCTGAATCAGTCTTTGAATTAAAGCGAAAAGATTTTCTCTTTCTGATTCAACTGAACTAAATAATTTTTCTTTCATGTTTATTCCAATTCTGTTTTATAACTAAACAAAATTACAAAATTGCTTACACACTTAATATCGGTATATCTTATATTTAAGATGTTCAAGAAATTAAGCTGGAATTGTTATGTCAGATAAAATGCAGTTGGTTCCTTTTCAAAATCTGTTGGGCTGGATATTTCAAGAGTACGTTAGCCAGAAATCAATCTTTGGGATTCCGTCCTCAAAATTTTATTATGCCAAAGGAGAATGCGAAGACAAGATCTTTGATGAACTTCTAGAAACTCCGATCGGTCCTGCTGCCGGTCCTCACACTCAATTAACCCAAAATATAATTTGCGCATATCTAACCGGAGGTAGATTTTTTGAACTCAAGACTGTTCAAAAGCTGGATGATCTAAAGATTGATAAACCGTGCATTGATGCAACAGATGAAGGTTATAATGTTGAGTGGTCGCAAGAACTGAAGCTTGAGGAATCGTATGATGAATATGTTAAAGCATGGTTTCTAATTCATTTGATAAAAGATCTGCTAGGGCTCTCGAAATCCAAAAGAGGATTTGTTTTCAATATAAGTGTTGGTTATGATCTTGATGGAATCAAAACTTCCCCGATGGATCAATTCATTGAAGAGTTGAAAGATGCATCTAAGAATGAATTATTCTCTAAGTACAAATCGATTTTAACAGATCAGATAAAAAGCAGCGATGTTTTCAAATTGCTTGATACCGAGTTTGGAATTACTCAAAGCAAGCTTGAAGAAATAATTTTGAATACAGAAAAAATATCACCGCATATATCTAATTCGGTTACACTTTCAACGATGCACGGCTGCCCTCCTCAAGAAATTGAAGCTATCGCAAAATATCTTATTAAAGAAAAAGGATTACACACATACGTAAAATTAAATCCAACTCTTTTAGGATACGATTTCGTAAATGATACTTTGCATAAACTCGGGTATAATTATATCCAACTAGATAAGAACTCGTTCGATCATGATCTTCAATATCAAGATGCTATTCCTATGATTAATAGATTAAGATCGTTTGCCTCTGCGTACAATAAAACTTTCGGGATCAAACTATCCAACACGTTGGGTGTAAAAAATACAATTCAAGCATTGCCCGGTGATGATATGTACATGTCGGGCAGATCGCTTTATCCGCTTACAATAAATCTTGCGTACAAATTAGCAAACGAATTCAACGGTGAAATAAATATTTCTTATTCAGGCGGAGCTAATAACAACAACATAAAAGAAATTTTAGAAACAGGAATAAGACCGGTTACTTTTGCTACGGAATTATTGAAACCCGGCGGGTATTTACGTCTTTCACAAATTGCTGAAACAATCGAAAAGAATTCATTAAAGATCGAAAATAGTTTTAAGAAAAATATTGCTAAACTGAAAATTTTAGCCGAAGCATCTCTGTCAGATAAAAACTATACTAAAGAGAAGCGGGAGATCAATTCCATAAAGATTCCCAAAAGTCTGCCGGCTTTTGATTGTTACATCGCTCCATGCCAGGAAGCATGTCCCATACATCAAGATGTTGCATCGTATATAAAGTTAGTTGAACAAAAAAGATACGAAGAAGCATACGAATTGATCGTTTCAAAAAATCCATTGCCTCATATAACAGGTTACATTTGCGATCATCAATGTATGTATCATTGCACACGGTGGGATTATGATGAGCCGGTGTTGATTCGTGATCTTAAGAAAGAAGCTGCACTTAATGGTTTTGATTCGTACATAAAAAAGTTTAACGACACTGTCATTGCGAAGATCCGGCATCAGCCGGAGACGAAGCAATCAAATGGAATAGATTGTTTCACTGACGCTCGCAATGATAATAAAACAAAAGTTGCGGTCATCGGAGCGGGACCCTCGGGTTTATCAGCCGCATACTTTTTAGCCAAAGCCGGATTTGAAGTAACTATTTTTGAAAAAGAAATGAATGCGGGCGGTATTGTTCAAAACGTATTACCAAGATTTCGCTTACCAAAAGAAGCAATTGAAAAAGATATTGAGTTTATCGAGAAACATGGGATCAGATTTGTTTTTGGGTTCAATCCAAATTTCTCAATTGATAAACTGAAGAAAGAAGGATATAAATATATCTACATTGCTATCGGAGCTGAAGAATCAAATAAAATTAAGATTGATAGTGATGATGATAATATTTTTGATGCGATTGAATTCCTGAAAGATTACCACAATGATCAATTAATAAAACCCGGCAAGAGTGTTGCAATTATTGGCGGCGGTAATTCGGCGATGGATAGCGCACGTGCCGCAACTCGTTATAAAGGAGTTAAAAAAGTTTGCTTGATTTATCGCCGCACAAAAGAACAAATGCCGGCTGATAAAGAAGAATTTTATTCAGCATTAAATGACGGAGTTGAGTTTAAGGAACTGCTGCTTCCTATAAAATTTAATAACGGAACTTTAACTTGTCAGAAAATGAAACTAAGTGAAACCGGATCTGACGGAAGAAGAAATGTTGTACCGGTTGATGGAGAGTATGAAGAAGTTCGAATTGATTCCGTAATCTCAGCAATCGGTGAAAGCGTTAATACAGAATTTTTGACAAAGAATAAAATTCAATTAGAAAATAGCAGAGCAAAAGTTTCCAAGACAAATGAGACGATGACGGAAAATGTTTTTATCGGTGGAGATGCATTGAGGGGACCATCAACTGTTGTTGAATCAATTGCAGACGGAAAGATAGCGGCAGAAGCAATTATTAAGAAAGAAAATCTAACAGATTTGTCATTACCGGTTAAAAATTATTTTGCCAATGATCAACAATTTTTCGAAGACATAGAAAAAAGAAAAGGTAAAATTGCCAATCAAATTGACACAAACTTTACTGTTGAAGCCGGAAGGTGTTTAGATTGTAATTTTATTTGTAACAAGTGTATTGAAGTTTGTCCGAACCGCGCTAATGTTGCGGTAGAATCCGATTT
>JACRFC010000185.1 GCA_016234355.1 Ignavibacteriales bacterium | reverse complement strand
TGTTCTTTAAGCTTTCCTGATCTTTGGAAAGAGTAAGAAGGTCATCAAGAATTTTCATCATATCATAAAAAACTTTCATTTGATTCATCTGCTGCATAGCATTCTGCAAATTTTGTAGTTGTTTCTGTATGCCGCCCATGTTCTGTGAAAGTTTTTGCTGGTTCTGCATGCTTTGCATCTTTTGCATCTGCTGTAAATTTTTAACTGCTTCATCGGAAAGCTGTTCATTATTTTGTTTCTCCAAGTCGTCCTTAAGTTTTTCCATCTGATCTTTAGGCATATCGGAAAGTTCATTCATCTTTTCGCCGAGTTTATTTACCTCGTCATTAAGTTTTTTAAGATCACTTGTTATGTTCCTCTGGCGGTTAGTTAGTTCATCGCGCTTGGTTTTATCGGAAAGATTAGATTGATCTGTTTTGCTTTTTAACTCATCTAATTTCTGATTCAGTTCTTCTGTACGTTTAACCAGCTCATCAATTTTTTGTTCAACTTGTATCCTCTTTAGCAGATTGAGAGTGCGTTCAATACTTTTCTTAATATATTCTTCATTTGCTTTCATTTCTTCCATCGACATCTGCATATTATCGCGGTTCATACTATTAAGAGATTCTTGCAGCCGCTTGAATGCTTCTTTCATTTCTTCGGTGCTCATTTTTTCCAACAACTCCTGAAGTTCATTATATTTCTGAAGCGTCTCCTCTGAAAGAAGATTATTTTTTGCAAGATCATTTTTCATTTCAGATAATTTTTGAGAAATATCGCCGATCTTTTTTGTGATCTCTTTGAACTTATCAACCGCCTTTTCAACACGTTCCTTTTCCTGCCATGATATTTCTTTAGAGTTCTGCTTCATATCGTCGCTAAGCTTTTGCATTTCTTGTTTCAGCTGTTCGGCTTCTTTAAGTGTTTGTGATAAATCTTTTTCAGATTCTTTTTGTTTGTCCTCCGCCCCGGCAAATAGTTCATTAAGAGATGGGACAGTAATAGTGAACTGTTTTGTCTTTGTAGATTTCGGTCCGCTTATGTTATCATTATCAAAAACTTCAAAGTAATAGGAGAGAACTTCTCCTTCTGCAAGTACTAACGGCGCAAGATCCCAAACAAAATATACCTCTTCTTTTTTTTGCTGATTGGAGATTGTTATCGGAACTTGCGTGAACTCCTCATTTGTTGGGCGGTACTTTGATGCCGATAGTCGGAAGCTCAAATTCATTTTGCTAAAACCATAATCGTCGCTGATCTTAGAGATAAGGGAGATCTTGCTTTGATTTCCAAGTTTTATATTTTCATTTGGAGAAATCATTTCGATGGACGGATTTTCATCAACAAAAGTTTTTATTGAATAAGTAATTGGGTTTATGTTTGAGTAACCCTGAACATCTGCGATAAGCATATAATAACCGGTTTCTTTGGCAACATTGAAATTAGCAGATGCTTTTGTTGAAGCAATGTTCATCATTTTTGATGTGCTGTCGCTAAACATTACAATTGCGCTGGAAAGATAGCGCGACGAACTCATTGTTAATTTAATTTTACTGCCGATCAAAGCCGTTATGTTTCCGTTATCTTTTTGTGTTTGTTCCGGTAAACGGGCGTATGCGGGTGGAGTGATAGTCAGCTCAATGCTGGAAATTATCGGACGGTTAATAACAGAGATTTTGTATTTCTCGCTTGTAATATTTTCGGCAGTGGCGAAATATTCTAAAGAATTTTTTACGTTATTAATATACAAAGTAAAAATCCCAAGTGAATCGGGCGATAATATCTTTTCCGAAAAGTCGGTTTGTTCTTCGGACTTTTGCAACAGGTAGATTTCTTTCGGTTGTTCACCAACGGCTTTAATCGTTATTGTAATATTATCGCCTTTAGTAAGCTCTTTGTTGCCTGGAACGATTTCAAAAACAAATTTTGGCGGGGGTGTATAATTTTTATTGTAATTGAGAAAACGAATTGCTGCAGAATGAAGAGATGGAACAAAAAAGACTAAGATAATAGTTGCAATAAAAGTTGTGATGTAAAGTTTCCATAATTTCTTTGTGGAAGTAAAATCCACCACCGTATTAAAATTTAACTTCTCGGTTTTAGAATAAACATTTTTGAAAGCCGCATCAACAAGTTGATTTGAGTAATTGACGTTGTTTTCATTTATCAATTGAACCGCATTTGCAAGTTCATCTTTAATCTCCTGATAATGAGCACCGACCTTACCGGCTGTTTTTACATAATCGGGATTAACGTAGTATATGAAATCTTTTATGAAGGGGAACGCAACATACAAACCGATCGTAAGTACCGTAACAATAAGAAATGAATAAAACAGAATTGTACGGATATCAGAACTTAAATTGCCGACAGCTTCTAGAAGGATAAGCACAAGAAACAAAATGCATAGAAATGTTGTTGAGATAAATAATTTTCTCAACCCGTCTCTTCGTTTTTCATACTCTACAACAGAGCGAAGTTTTTTTTGTAATTCTATGAAATAATTAGTCATTCATTTTCTTCTTAAAATCATTCTGTAAGAAATTTAGTTCGTAAGCACCCAAACAACAATGTTTGTCCCGAACTTTAATGCTTCTTCTCTTTTTTCAGGCGGATCTTTATGTACTTCGGGATCAGCCCATCCGTCGCTCGGATTGCTTTCGTATGTGTAATACAAGCACAATCTGCCGTTAACAAAAATTCCGAATCCTTGCGGCAAGCTATTATCGTGTTCGTGTGTTTTAGGTACTCCAGCATTAAAATCATAAAAACAATGATACAATCCGTAATTGAACGGAAGTTCTATTAAATCTTTTTCCGGAAAAACTTTTTTCATTTCTCTGCGGAAGGCTTTATCTAAACCATAGTCATCATCAACATAAAGAAATCCGCCGTTCTCTAAATATGTCCGTAATCTTTTTGCTTCTACAACCGATAAAACAATGTTGCCGTGCCCTGTCATAAACAAAAACGGATAGTCAAAAATATTTCCGCTTGTCAGGTCAACAAATTCATAAACCGGTTTTGTTTTGATGTTTGTATTCTGAGCAACGAACTTAAGTAAATTTACTTCTTCCGAAGGATCATTGTACCAATCACCGCCGCCGTTATATTTCAAACGTGCAATCTTAAAGCCGCTATCAACTTGGGCAAGTGATATAGAAGTCAGCACTAGTATAGTTATAAAAATCTTGTTCAATTGCTCAATTGTTTAATTGTTCTATTGTTAGTTACAATGCTAAAATAAAGATTTCATCAGCACTTTGCATGGAGAAAAGCAGAGAAAGCGCCTCCCCTTTTTTTATTTTAAGCAACTTGATTACAAGGCACACTTCTATTATGTTCTACATTATTAACAAAAACTATCATATAATAAATATGAAAATCTTCTATCTCAACAATCCTGCATCCGGGAATAAGAATGGTGCAAAATATTTTCCATTAATCAAAAAAGAATTTGATGAACGGAATATTGAACATGAATCGGTTCAAACTGAATATGCCGGGCATGGTACCGAGATAATTAAAAATCTCGATTTTGAAAAATATAATGCCGTTGCAGTTTCGGGAGGAGACGGGACATTGTTCGAAACAGTTAACGGATACTTTGCGAACAAATCAGCAAAACGAATTCCAATAGGTGCAATTCCAATCGGAAGAGGAAATGCATTTGCCCGCGATTTAGATTTACTTCCGGAAAAGTGGGAAGAAGCTATTAATACAATTACTTTCGGAAAAACAAAATTAGTTGATGTTGGTTTTTGCAAAACACAAAATGAACAATTCTATTTTATAAATATACTTGGACTTGGTTTTGTTACCGATGTTGCAAGCTCAGCATTTAAGTTAAGAGCGTTAGGACATCTTTCATACATTCTTGGAGTACTATACAAAACAATTTCCTTAAAACCATTTTCATTACAAATAGAAATGGACGAGAAAAAGATAGAAAGAAAAAACGTGTTTGTAGAAATATCC
>JACRFC010000190.1 GCA_016234355.1 Ignavibacteriales bacterium | reverse complement strand
CAAAAACAAATTCCATTTAAGGGTGTTGATAAATTTAAATCGAGCGGAAGGATTGCTAATCCTCCAATTAGAACATGTGCAGAATATCCTGGTGATGGGAACAAAGAAGTAAAAAGTTTGAAAGATGCTTTGAAGAAAGCCGGATTGAAAGATGGAATGACAATCTCAACACATCATCATCTTAGAAATGGCGATCAACTCACAAACATTTTATTTGATACAATTCATTCGATGGGTGTAAAAAATATTCGTTGGTTTCCAAGTGCTTCATTCCCCTGCCACTCACATTTAATTAAATATTTAAATGATGGAACAATTCACCACATCGAAGGAAGTATGAACGGTCCTCTCGGAAAATTTACCAGCGAGGGAAATATGAAAGGCATTGGTGTTTTGCGTTCGCATGGTGGAAGATACCAATCAATTCAAGATGGTGAAGTTCATATTGATATTGCGGTAATTGCAGCACCAACAGCTGATCTATTTGGAAACGCTAATGGTGTTAACGGAAAATCTGCTTGCGGAGGACTTGGTTTTGCACTTGCAGATTCTGAATATGCCGACAAAGTTATTGTCGTTACAGATAACCTCGTTCCATTTCCATGTGTGCCCTGGCAGATTCAAGGCAACAATGTTGATTATGTTGTTCAAGTTGATTCTCTCGGCGATCCTTCAAAGATTGTTAGCGGAACAACTGAAATGACTAAAAGTCCGGATAGACTTTTAATTGCTGAATATATTGCTCAGTTTATGGATGAAGCGGGAATTGTGAAAAATGGTTTCTCATATCAAGCCGGGGCAGGCGGAACAAATTTAGCTGTTATTCTTTACTTAAAAGAAATAATGAAAGCAAAAGGAATTAAAGCAAGATTTATACGAGGAGGCTCTACAAAATATTTAGTAGAATTATTAGAAGAAGGATTGACTGAATACATTCTTGACGGACAAACTTTCGATCTTGATGGAGTTCGATCAATGCGTGATAATCCGGACCATGTTATGACGACTCCTTTCACAAGTTACAATTATCATGGTAAAGGAAATTTTGCTTCAATGGTTGATGCTGCTATTCTCGGCGCAACTGAAGTTGATATAAACTTTAACGCAAATGTTGTTTCGCATTCCGATGGTTACTTGCTTCATGGAATCGGCGGTTGGCAAAATTGTCTCTACTCAAAATGTACAATTATTGCTGTACCATCGTTCCGAGATAGAATTCCGGTAATACTTGATGAGGTTACAACTTTATGCGGACCTGGAGAACTAATTGATGTAATCGTTACAGAAAGAGGAATTGCAATTAATCCAAAGAGAAAAGATTTGTTAAATGCTGTTAAGAATTCTTCATTACCAATTCGTTCTATAAAAGAGATTCAAAAAGAAGTTTATGAAATTTGCGGCGGCGCTCCTCAGAAACCAAATGTAAATAAAAAGAAAGTAGTTGCAGTTGTTAAATGGGTTGATGGAACTGTTTTGGATTCAGTTTATCAAGTTGTTACTTAAAATCTAATTGTAAATAATAATTATTAGAATGTTCCCTTTTTAAGTTTTGCAATACCTGCACCTTTTGTAGTTAGCCAGCCATCGCCATTTAAATCAAGAGAGAATGATGTACACCATTTGTTAAAATATCCGTAACTATCTGCGTCATAAAACTTAAGCGGTTGCGGTGGATTATATTTTACTAAACCTCCATTAAGAGCCATCCAAATATTAGAAACCAGTTCTAATGAACTCACTAATTTCACCTACGCCAAGATAATTTATCTAAAACAAAAACCAATGTATTTTTTAAAGGGTTAGAATCATTCTTCCAGCGTTGAAATATTTCCCGGATCTTGTCCGAGTGCCCTTGCTTTGAGTACACGTCTCATAATTTTTCCGCTGCGGGTTTTCGGAAGTGAATCCACAAACTCAATATGTTCGGGTTTAGCAATCGGTCCTACTTCATGACTAACATGCTGACGAAGCTCCTCAATAAGTTGTTGACTCTTTTCAATTCCGGATTTTAGAATTACGTAAGTGTAAATTGCGTTTCCTTTTATTTCATGAGGAAGACCAATAGCAGCAGCTTCCGCAACAGAATGATGACTTACGAGCGCACTTTCAATTTCTGCAGTACCCAAACGATAACCGGAAACTTTTATAACATCATCAACTCTGCCGATAATCCAGAAGTAACCGTCTTCATCTCTGCGTGCGCTATCACCGGTTAAATAAACACCAGGATATTTACTCCAATACTGACTCACATAACGTTCGTCATCTTTGTAAACAGTTCTTATCATTGCAGGCCAGGGTGTTTTGATAATTAAAAAACCTTCTTCATTTGCTTTAACGGATTTGCCGGATTCATCAACAATATCCATTTCAATTCCCGGAAATGGTTTTGTGCCTGAGCCGGGTTTGAGCGGAACACATGGCATTGGAGTAATCATGAACATTCCGGTTTCCGTTTGCCACCATGTATCCATGATCGGACATTTTTCTTTTCCTACAACACGATGATACCATTTCCAAGCTTCAGGATTAATTGGTTCACCAACAGATCCTAAAAGACGAAGTGAAGAAAGATCATGCCGGTTTACCCACGATTCCCCGAAACGCATCAATCCACGAATAGCTGTTGGTGCAGTATAAAGAATATTAATTCCGTACTTCTCGATCATAGCCCACCAACGATTTGGATACGGAAAATTTGGAGCGCCTTCATACAAAAAAGAAGTTGTTCCATTTAGAAGTGGTGCATACACAATGTAACTGTGTCCGGTAATCCATCCGGGATCGGCAGCACACCAGTAGCGGTCTTCTTCATGAATATCAAATACATATTTTAAAGTAGCGTATGTGCCCACCATGTATCCGCCATGAGTATGAAGTATCGCTTTTGGTTTTCCGGTTGTGCCTGATGTATATAAAATAAAAAGCGGATCTTCAGAATCTACTATTTCTAGTGCGCTATTTTGTGTAGCTATCGGAAGATTCATCAATTCGTGATACCACATATCTCTTCCTTGTTCCATATTGATCTCTTGTCCGGTACGCTTTACAACTAAACAATGTTCAACAGTTCCGCAGCGTTGAAGAGCTTCATCTGCAATTTGTTTTAAGGGAACAATTTTTCCTCTTTGGTAAGCACCGTCTGATACAATCAACACTTTTGAATTACTATCTTCAATTCTTTCTGCAAGAGATTCAACTGAGAATCCTCCATATACAACTGAATGAACAGCACCGATTCTTGCACAAGCAAGCATTGCAATAATGATCTCAGGTGTACGTCCCATATAAATCGTAACTCTATCGCCTTTTTGAACTCCCATACTTTTTAATACATTTGCAAACTTGCATGTCTCACGATGAAGAGCAAAGTAAGACATCGTTTTACTTTCGCCATTTTCCCCTTCCCAAATAAGTGCAAGTTTATTTCTACGAAATGTTTTAACGTGAACATCCAAACAATTGTAAACAATATTTGTTTTTGCACCTGTAAACCATTTGTAAAAAGGTTTGTCTGAATCATCTATCACTTTATCCCACTTTTGAAACCAATGGAGTTCATTCGCCATTTCACTCCAGAATCCGGAATAATCTTTTCTTGCCCGGTTATCTAAATCATCTCTATCTTTTATATGAGCATTTTCAATCACTTTTTCTGATGGGAAGTAAACTTCCCCGGATAATTTTTTGTTAGACATATACAGCCTCCGGGCTAAAATAAATTTATTTAATTGTTAATTTGGGAACGAAGTTACATTTGGATGGTAAGAAAATCAATAAGAAGCCATAATGTATTTTTTATTTAAACTCTATTTTATATCTTCATAAGTAAGATTTAGAAACAATTAATGACGCGTAAAAAAATATATATAAATAGAATAGCAACTATCTTTCTCGTTTTCTATTCTTTCTTTTTGATTTTTGCTGCTTTTCATACGCATAGGATCAATCTTCAAAATAGAAATTCCTACCATTCAGAAGAATCAAAATCATCTAACAAACAGACAGATCCTTTCCTTGATGGAAATTCCAAATGCCGGCTTTATTATTTTACTTCAGACAAATTCATTTTCACACATACGATTGATTTATCTGTTGTTGTACCTCAAGAATCTTCCAACCAACAGATAGATTATACAAATCACTATCCTACCAAATATTTTTACAATTTCGATTTAAGGGCACCACCGACAATCTCATAACTCATTTGTCATCTATTCAAATTATTTTTTAATTAAGAAAGAAGAGTTATGAAAACGAAAATATTTTTCCTGTTTCTATTTTTCCCATTTTTATCGTCTTTTATCTTCGCACAAGATCACCCGCTAAAAGGGAAAGTTGTTGATGAACAAGATAACGAACCATTGATCGGGGTAAATCTTATTATTGAACAGCTTAAAATTGGCTCGTCAACAAATGCTAATGGCGAGTTTGAATTCAAAAATATTCCAAAAGGCGTTTACTCTCTCAAAGTTTCTTTCATCGGGCACAAGACAATTGTGAGAACTGTTTCAGTTCCGATAAAAGACGATCTAATAATAGCGCTCAAAGAAGGAAGCATTGATCTTCAAGAAGTGGTGGTTACAGGTAATCCGCTTTTTTCCGATCTAAAAAATATTTCTCAAAGCACATTAACTATTACCAATCTCGAGTTACAAATCAAAAGAAGTTCTAACGTTGCGCAGATGCTAAACTATCAACCGGGAATTTCAATGCGCTCGAATGGAATAGCTGCTGCCAGACCGGTGATTAGAGGATTTAGCAACAATAGAATTTTGATTTTAGAAAACGGTTTGCGAATGGGCGATCTTTCCAACACATCAGACGATCACGGCGTTTCATCGGATGGAAGTGCGCCGGAAAAAATCGAAATACTCCGCGGACCTGCAAGTTTGTTGTACGGAAGTAATGCCATCGGCGGTGTAATCAATATTATAACGGAGGCAATTCCAAATTATATCCCGAATGGAATTGACGGAGACATTAATTTTAGCGGAAGTTCCGCTAACAAAGATTTAAGCGGCGGCGGCGATCTCCATTTTGGAATAAATAGTTTCGCTTTTCATAGCAACTACTTCAACCGCAGCAACAAAGATTATAGAGACGGAAACGGAAATATTGTTAGTAACTCAGATCAACTTTCGCAAGGGTTTCAGTTTGGGATGTCGTTCATTCCATCTTTCGGGTTAGCAGGATTTAGTTATTCTAATTTTAACAACAACTATGGAATTCCAATCAATCCTAAAGATAAAGAAGCCGAACCGATCGCTATTAATATGAAAAAAAATGAATTTAGATTTTTGGTAGAAAGTTCTGACTTGTCAGGCAAGTCTGAGTTAAATTCTTTCATAAAGAGTTTTAATTTGAAAGCGGGGTATCAAGATTATGCGCAAAAAGAAATTGTTAGAAGAACGGGAGAAAGCGGAACGTTGTTCGGGTTAAAATCTTTCAGCGTGGATTTGTCGTTCAAACACGAAACAATAGGCAATGTATTTCAAGGAGTTTTTGGTTTTTGGGGACTGGAACAAAAATATACGGCAGAAGGATTAGAGGCATTAACGCCAAATGCAGATTACTTCAGCTTTGCCGCTTACTTTTTTGAGCAGGCAAAGTTTTCCAATTTCAATTTTCAGTTCGGCGCGCGTTTTGAGAAAAATCAAGTTAAGATTCCCGCTTCAATAATTTCGGGCAAATCATTCCCTGCCGAAGATAAAAATTATTCAACGTTTAGCGGCTCGGTTGGCTTGGTTTACAACTTCACCGAAGAGGTTTCTCTCTTTTCAAATATTGCTAATGCTTTTAGATCTCCTACAATCGAAGAGTTATCATCGTATGCAATTCACGAAGCAACTGTATCCTTTGATATCGGAAATCGTTCGTTACAAAAAGAAAATAATCTTGGGTTCGATCTCGGTTTAAGAATTCACAGACCAAATCATTTAGTTGAAGTCAGCGCATACTACAACTCAATTAATAATTTTATTTATGCAAAACCCACTTCCCTTTTTTACGATCCCAACACAGCAGGCAATCCATTTAACGATTCCACCGGTTTGAAAGTGCTTCAATATTCTCAGAACGATGCTGCGCTTTATGGTTTCGAAGCAAAAGCTCAGTACGAATTTAATAGATCTCTTTTAACCACGGTTGTCTTCGATTACGTTCGCGGTCAATTAAAATCCGGTAACGAAAATCTTCCACGAATTCCTCCGATGAGATTTTCAATCGAACAGCGTTTTACAACTGATGAGTATTGGTTGGGAGTAGTTCTAAAATTGGTTTCAGATCAGAATAAAACTTCGCAGAAAGAAGGTCCTACTAAAGGTTATGGCTTGGTGGATCTTTATACCGGCACAAAATTTTTTACCGGCGAGTTTATACACATGTTAAATTTGAGAATAGATAATCTGTTTGATCAGTCGTACAAAGAACATCTTTCAGCAATAAAAGATTTTGCATTTATGCCGGGAAGAAATATTCAGATCAATTACAAATTTTTATTTTAGTTGATGTATGGTTATATTGACCCGGCAATTATAAAAATTATTTCAGAACGGAGAGATGGAGCCTGTCCCGATGTATATCGCATAGGCGTCAACCTAAGAATCTGCAGGTTTACAATATTGAGAATAAAATTATAACAAATTTGAACGAATACTGAGGAAATTGTTAATCCTCTACGAGGATTTATCAATGTAAAATAAACTCTTTTCTACAACAATTT
>JACRFC010000186.1 GCA_016234355.1 Ignavibacteriales bacterium | reverse complement strand
TGTTGATAAATCAATAGAACATGTTAAAAATTATGTTGATGCTATATCAAAAGGAAAATTCCACCTCTCAAAACTTGAAGAGAGAGAAAATAAAGTCTGCCGCTTCTGCCAGTTTAGAACAGTCTGCAGGATAGACGAGGTGAATTAATTGGCAAAAACCGAATGATATTGCTATTGAATATCCATCGGTAAGTTTTATTTCAAATAACAGAGTTGTATTTAATATAAAAGGCAATAAGTACAGATTAATTTGTGTTATCAAATATGATTTTAAGATTGTATACATTCGTTTTATAGGTACACATGCAGATTACGATAAAATAAATGCAGAGGAAATTTAAAATGATGATCAAACCGATCAAAACAAAGAAAGATTATGAAGCAGCACTAAAAAAAATAGAAGCACTATTAGATGCAAAACTGAACACTCCTAACGGTGATCTATTGGAAATTCTAACAACATTGGTTGAAGCATATGAACAAAAACATTTCTTTATTGCTCCACCGGATCCAATAGAAGCAATTAAGTTTAGAATGGAACAGCTCGGGTTAAAGCAATCAGATCTTATAGAAGCACTAGGCGGGAAAAACCGGGTATCGGAAATTTTAAATCATAAGCGTGAATTAACTGCAAAAATGATGAGAGAACTTTATAAAAAGTTTAACGTTCCAGCGGATTCTCTTCTTTCATAGGTTGTAAATTCCATTTGAAATGTTAAACGGAATTTTATAAGTTTGTATTGCCACTGCAAGAAAGCAGTGGCAATTTTTTTTATGTGAACTAATAAAAGGGAGCTTATAGAGTGACGAATTTTGTCTACTTAAGCAAAGAGAGAATTAGAGAGCTTGAAAAAGAGCTTAGTGAAATGAAAAACAGCGGCAGAAAAGCTATGGCAGAAAGAATTGCCGAAGCCCGTTCTCACGGCGATCTTTCGGAAAATGCAGAATATGATGCCGCAAAAGAAGAGCAGGGTTTGCTGGAGTTAAGAATTAGCAAGATGGAAGATGTCCTTTCGAGAGCATCTGTAATTGATATTACCAATATGCCGAAAGATCAAGCACACATTCTTTCCACGATTACAGTGAAAAATTTGAACAATTCCAAAACTTATAAATATACTTTAGTTTCTCCGGAAGAGGCCGATATTGATAAGGGGAAGATTTCTATTACATCTCCGGTCGGGCAAGCTCTGATGGGTACAAAAGTAAAGCAAGTTGTTCAGGCTAAAGTTCCGGCAGGTCTAATAAAGTTTGAAATTTTGAAAATAGAATAAAAGCCCCCCATAGTCTCTCCCAAAGGGGGAGGTATTTTACATTGTGGCAATAATGAATTGATAATGGTCGAAGAGTCTCATGCGAGACTTTCTTTATTAATGGTTATTAATAAATGAAAAAAACAGAGCAAAAAGTTTTAAGATTTATCGAACAGAATAAATTGATCTCTGCAGGTGATAAAATTTTAGTTGCTTTTAGCGGCGGACCCGATTCTGTTTTTGCTTTGCATTTTTTAGAAAAGTTTAAAAGAAAATATAAAATTGATTTACGTGCTGTCCATTTCAATCACGAATTACGCGGTAAAGAATCCGATGCAGATGAAATTTTTTCCAAAGAATTTTGTAAAAATAGATCAATCCCGTTTGAAGTAATAAAACTAAATGTAAAATCATTTTCCAAAAAAAATAAAATTTCGATAGAAGAAGCAGCTCGTAATCTACGATATAATAATTTACAGCAGCTTGCGGAAAAAACTCTTTCGACAAAAATTGTAACAGCTCATAACCAAAGTGACAACACAGAGACAATCCTATTAAATTTATTCAGCGGAACAGGATTTTCCGGCTTTAGCGGAATTCCAATTCAGCGCGGCAATATTATCCGTCCTTTCTTGTGCTTAACAAAGCAGGAGATCAGTGATTATTTAGAGCATGAAAAAATCTCTTTCCGTGTTGATTCATCGAACATGAAAGATGATTATAAAAGAAATTACATCCGTAATAGAATTCTTCCGTTGATCCGGCTCAAATTAAATCCGGCTATTGATGAGGCATTGTTCCGCTCATCTAAAAATTTTGAGAATGCTTTATTCCTTAATCATAAACTGATTGATCATATCATTGCGGAATATGTTACACATAATTCAAATGCAGTAAGCTTTCCTTTGCTTCTTGCCGATTTGTTTGACGGAACAATTCCAGGCGAGATATTAAAAATTATTTTTAAGAGATATCTAAAACATGAATTTGAATACGATGATTACGTTAAGATTAATTCATTGATAACAAAACAAAAAGGGAAGAAGATTCAGCTTTCTAAAAAACTTATTGCTCTGCGTGAAGAAGAAAGTATCAGAATCGAATTAAGTGGTAAGACATCTAATCAAATTGTTACTTTAAAAGCCGACGGACAAATAGAATATGATTCTAAAATAATCGGTATAGAACTAGTGAAGAGTGAGAACGTCCAATTCAAGAATAATGGAAAAGTTGAGTTTATTTCTGCTGAAGGAATGAATGAAAATTTTATTTTACGTACATGGAAATTTGGAGATAAATTCAAACCGCTCGGCATGAAAAATTTCAAAAAGGTTTCCGATTTTCTGACAGATCTAAAAATTTCAGTATCAGAAAGGAAAAATCAACTTGTACTTACTAACCGGAACCAAATTGTCTGGATTGTTGGTTTAAGGATAGATGACAGATACAAACTGAGTTCAAAAACAAAGAAGATTTATAAATTATGGGTGAAATGAAAAATCAGAAAAACGAAATTTGGGTCGGAATGGATAAATTTGTTCCTTTCTTATCCGAAGAAGAAATTCAAAAAAGAATTGCTGAATTGGGAAAACAAATATCCGAAGAATATAAAGCCAAACTTCCGATATTTATCGGTGTTCTGAACGGATCGTTTATGTTCATGGCGGATCTTCTTAAAAATATTACAATTAATTGTGAAATGGATTTCTTCAAACTATCGAGCTACGGCGATGAAAAAATTTCATCCGGTAAAGTAAAAATGGTAAAAGATCTTAACGCAGATATAAACGACAGACATTTGATTATTGTTGAAGATATTATTGATACCGGTCTTTCGATCAATTACATCGAACAACTTATTAAAGAACATACACCTGCAAGTATGAAAGTAGCAACGCTCTTAGTGAAGCCCGAGAGTTTAAAATATGACGTCAAAATTGACTATATTGGCTTCAAAATTCCAAATAAATTTGTGATTGGATACGGTCTCGATTACGCTCAGAAGTATCGAAATCTAAGCTCAATCTATGTTTTAAGTGAATAACGGAGAAAGAATTAAAAATGCAAGATCTTGTGAATAAATTATTCATGGCAGACGAAGATAACAAACCTAAACAGAACAAACCCAAGAAAGGATTTACTCCGCCTCAGAAACCTGACGGTGAATTTGATTGGGGAAAAATTATAAAAACTGTTTTTAGCTGGGGTGCTGTTATTGTTGCTGCAGTTATTGTTATGCAATTTATGAGAGCCGGTTCTTCAGGAAATGTTGAAATTACTTTCGATGTTTACGAAGAATTTTTAGCCGCCAATAAAATTGCCGAAGTTAAAGTTGTTAAATCCGATGCCACAGATTACAGATTAGAAGGTACATTAATTCAAAAAGAAAAAAAGAATATCAATGGCGCTCCTGTAGATATCCAGCACTTCTCGCTGACATTCGACCAATCTATAATTCAGGATAACATTAAAGTTTGGAAAGAAAAAAATGTAAAGTTCACCTTTGTAAAAGAATCGAACGAATGGATGACAATTCTTCTCGGATTAATTCCATGGATTCTGATTTTCGGTGTTTGGATTTTGATCTTTAGAAGAATGCAGGGCGGAGCCGGCGGTGGTACACGCGGTATTTTCAACTTTGGAAAAAGTAAAGCAAAATTAATTTCTGAATCGGCAATAAAAGTTACATTCAAAGATGTTGCCGGTGCTGATGAAGCAAAACAAGAACTCGAAGAGATTATAGAATTTTTAAAAGAGCCGGGTAAATTTCAAAGACTTGGCGGTAAAATTCCGCGCGGAGTTTTATTGCTAGGACCTCCGGGAACCGGAAAAACTTTATTAGCAAGAGCAGTAGCAGGCGAAGCCGGTGTACCGTTCTTTTCAATTTCCGGTGCTGACTTCGTTGAAATGTTTGTTGGTGTTGGCGCAAGCCGCGTTCGTGATCTATTTGAGCAGGGAAAACGAAGTGCGCCCTGTATAGTTTTTATTGATGAGATTGATGCGGTCGGTCGTCACCGCGGTGCAGGTCTTGGCGGCGGACATGATGAACGTGAACAAACATTAAATCAGCTTCTTGTTGAGATGGATGGATTCGAACAGAACAGCGGTGTAATAATTATTGCTGCTACAAACAGACCGGATGTTCTCGATCCGGCATTATTACGTCCGGGCAGATTTGACCGCCAGGTTGTTGTTGATCGTCCTGATGTAAAAGGAAGAGAAGGAATATTAAAAGTCCACACAAGAAAAATTCCGCTCGATGTTGATGTTGAACTTGAAACACTTGCTAAAGGTACTCCGGGACTTGCGGGAGCTGATATTGCAAATCTTGTAAACGAAGCGGCTCTTCTTGCTGCACGTAAAAATAAAAAAACAGTCGGGATGGAGGATTTTGAAGAAGCAAAAGATAAAGTAATGATGGGAATGGAGCGGAAGAGTCTCATCATTTCCGAAGAAGAAAAAAAGATTACAGCTTATCATGAAATTGGACATGTTCTTGTTGCTAAGATGGTTCCAGAAGCAGACCCTGTTCACAAAGTTACAATCATTCCCCGCGGACGGGCACTTGGTGTTACAACATATCTTCCTGTTGATGAAAAACATACTTACTCAAAGAATTATCTTGAAGCGATGATAACTTATGCTCTTGGCGGACGTGCAGCGGAAAAATTGATATTCAACCGTTTCACAACCGGCGCCGGAAATGATATAGAAAAATCAACGAACATTGCACGCAAGATGGTTTGCGAGTGGGGAATGAGCGAGAAACTCGGCCCAATTGCTTACGGCGCAAGAGAAGAAGAAATTTTCCTAGGACGTGAAATAACAAAGCATAAAGACTTCAGCGAGCAAACTGCACAGGATATAGATTCTGAATTGAAGAGAATAATAATGAATGGAATGGAACGTGCTGAAAAAATTCTTTCAGAGAATGTTGATCTGCTTCATCGGCTTTCTAAAGAATTATTGGAACGGGAAATTCTTGACGGTGATGAGGTTGATAAAATTATGCGCGGAGAGGAACTTCCTCCTGTTAAACGGAATGGTTCCGATCCGGTTAAAGCAGCCGAAGGTGAAATCCCTGACCATGTTCAAAAATTAATTGAAGGAAAAAAGAAAAAAGAAACAGTAAAAACTCCTGAGAGTAATGATAGCAAATGACCGCGCTACGATAGATTATAAGAGTGAGGTACTGCGAAAAGCAATTCATCTGTTTTCTCTTTCTATCCCAACCATTTATTATTTCATAACAAAGGAACTGGCATTAAGCATACTGGTTCCTTTAACTATTTTTTCACTTCTTTTGGATTACGGAAGATATTACAGCAAACCGCTCTCAGATATAATTAATAAGATTTTCGGAATTATAATGCGTAAGCATGAATTTGATGCCAAGAAGAAAAACTTAAATGGTGCTACTTACGTTTTACTTTCAGCAGTTATTGTGGTGTTTATTTTTCCAAAGGTATTTGTAGTTACTTCATTTGCAGTTTTAATTATTGGCGATATATCCGCTGCATTGATAGGAAGAAAATTCGGTAAAACAAAATTTTTGTTTAAGAGTCTTGAAGGAACACTTGCATTCTTTTTCTTTTCGTGTGTAGTTGTTCTTCTTTCACCGAAGATTCAAGGCGGAATTACTGAGTATTTGATCGGATTCGCTGCAGTTGCAGTAGGGGCAATTGCAGAAAATATTTCCGGAGACTGGACAGATGATAATCTAACAATCCCAATTACAATGTGCATTACAATGTGGATACTTTACGCACTCTTTCTTCCGCAGCTACCACTTATTCTTCCGAACGTACCGAATTGAATAAGATTTGTTGTAATTGTTTTTGCTAATTAACGATCAATAATACATTCTTGTTATATTCTTCTATCTGATTTATTAAGTTATATAAAACTCATATATTTGTTTTAACAATAGAAGCAGTTGAATATGGACAAAATAATTACTGAAAAAATGGAATTTATAAAAGAACTATGCTCACGTTATGGTGTCAAAAGTCTATACGTGTTTGGTTCCGCATCTACAGACAAATTTAACGAGAAAAGTGATTTAGATTTTTTAATTAGTTTCTCAGACGAACTTCCTATTGAAGATTATACGGAGAACTATTTTACTATTCATTATAAACTACAAGAGATTTTCAAAAAGAAAATAGATTTGGTAACGGAAAATTCTTTATCGAATCCTTTTTTTATTGAAAGTTTAAATCAAACAAAGTCGGTTTTGTATGAATCTTGAGGTTAAAAAATACTTGTACGATATAAAAACTTCTATTGATTCCATCATGGAATATCTTGGTGAAAAAAAAGATTTTAATTTCTATTTAAATAATAAACTTCTTAGAAGAGCAGTTGAAAGAGAATTAGAAATTATAGGAGAAGCTGCAGGTAAACTTCTAAAGATTGATAGTAACTTCCCTATTCAAAACGCAAGAAAAATTGTTGACGTGAGAAATTGGGTAATACATGGTTATGATAAAGTTGATGATGTAATAGTTTGGGGTATAATTTCCGCTCACTTACCAAAACTTCAATTACAAGTTGAAAAGCTTTTACAAGATATGCCGAAATGAAACAGTTATTGTCACGCACTCTTTCTTCCGCAGCTTCCGCTTATACTTCCGAACGTACCTAACTAATTATTTTTTAAGCGAGATAATTTTTCTTGTCATTAAATAAGACTTTATGTATTATTATTCAACTTTTAGGAGTCTTTTATGAAAAAGTCAATAGCATTTTTTTACGGAGTGTTCGCTTACATAGTCTTCCTTTTTGCATTTCTTTATGCAATAGGGTTTGTAGGAAATTTTATTGTTCCGAAATCAATTGACTCAGGAACAGAGACAACCTTTATGGAAGCATTTTTAGTCAATGCATTATTGCTAGGCATATTTGCAATACAGCACAGTGTAATGGCACGGCCTGCGTTTAAAAAATGGTGGACAAATATTATTAATCATGCAATCGAACGCAGCACGTTTGTTCTGCTGTCAAGCTTAGCTTTACTTTTAATTTACTGGCAATGGCAACCGATGACATCAATAGTCTGGAAAGCCGAAGATCAAGCCGCTACTATGATTTTGAATATTGTTTATTTTTTCGGATGGCTTGTGGTATTTCTCTCTACCTTTATGATTAACCACTTTGATTTGTTTGGGCTGAAGCAGGTCTTTGACAATCTGCGGAACAAGCAATTCCAATATCCAGAATTTAAAACAAATTTCTTTTACAAAATAGTAAGACACCCCATTATGCTTGGTTTCATAATTGCATTCTGGGCAACACCTGTAATGACACTCGGACATATAATATTTTCTATAACCACCACCATCTACCAGCAAGCCCCAAACCGTTAAGTGAAATTACATCAGCTATAATAACTCAGACTAATCCTAAATAAGGAGGATCTTTTATGCGATATAGCATATTTCTTATGTTCATAACCTTGACTGGTTTTCTGGTTTTCAATGTGCGAAACGGAAATAGGAACTATGGTGAACATTCACAAAAGGAGACAACAAATATGTTTATAACGATAACGTCGAGCAAGGTTGACTCAGTGCAATTAGAAAAAGTAGAAAAATTTCTAGCTGAATTCTTGCCACGATTTCAGAAACAACCAGGTGTAAATTCCGTCTATCATTTTAACCGTCCTGACAAAGGAGATGAAGTTACGGTTGTTGTTTGGCAAAGTGAAGATGCTGTTAAAGCATATCGCCAAAGCGAACTAATTAAAGAAGTTATTGAATTTGAGAAAGCAAATAATTTGCCTGCAACTAGAGAAGGCTATCCCTTGAAGTACAAGTTCTAAATTGCAAGGTGCAGATGATGTTAGACGATCTTGAAGACATTCCTGCAACTTCACTTAGCAACCAAAAGCACGACGCCCCCGTTGTTGATAGAGAATTATTGTGGTCGCTCAACATAGTTTGCCGCAAAAAGAATTTGTCATTTCATAGCAGCAAACGGCACGGCGTTACACCTTGAACATTATGCGCTATTGGGCTGGATAAAAAATATAGTTATGTATTGTAATACTTTTACTTAGATATTATATTTCAAGTAAATTTTCTAACCATATATGACTAGACTCGAAAAAATTCTAACTCAAATACTTCGCGGCACATCTGATGCAAATATAGAATTTGACGAGTTACGAGGTTTACTTCGCCAATTATACTTTAAAGAACGAATAAAAGGAAGCCATCGTATATTTTGGAAAGAAAATATTTTAGAAATCCTGAATCTCCAATCAAGAGGTTCTAAGGCTAAACCGTACCAAGTTAAACAAGTACGAAATATTATTCTGAAATATAAATTGGGAGAAATCCAAGATGAATAAATACGAGGTAATTATATATTGGAGCGAAGACGATCAGGCCTACATCGCGGAAATTCCTGAACTTCCAGGTTGTGCCGCTGATGGAGTAACCTATTCAGACGCATTGAAGAATGTTGAAGTTATCATTCAAGAATGGATTGAAACCGCTCAAAACCAAGGGCGAGATATTCCGAAACCAAAAGGCCGCTTACTCTACGCTTAATCTAAAATATCCAGCTCAACAACGCATAACAACGATGCTAAACGTCCTATCCTTTGTCGTAAAAGACTTACGATTGACGA
>JACRFC010000023.1 GCA_016234355.1 Ignavibacteriales bacterium | reverse complement strand
GATGAAAAATATGTAAGCCGTGTTCGAAGATTATAGTTGGAGAAGGTATGCTGCCAAACGGGTTTTCAAGAAGAGAAGATTAACACCAATTTATGAATTACCAATCTTCGACAACAATACTCAAAGCACGAGCACTTAAGGCATCAATTAGCTGGACTGTTATTTTTACACGGCAATAAATTAACAATAGAAGGTCACTGTTTTCATGAATAAAGGCAAATGCCTTTATGGGATACTCATGCCGACCGCTTTAAACATTGCGGCATTTGTGTTGTTATAAAGTTGCGTTGTAAAAGTTAGCAGCTCTTTGAATGTAGATAACAAAATGAAATAACAAATAAATTATTGGCATTGGTTTTCAAAGCTGCATAGCTGTTTTGGGCGGCGGGTTATCGGCACGCCGTTAGGGGCAATTACTTTTGCCAGTGAATATTTGGTTTGAAATTGTTTTGAGCACATTCTCTTAAATACATGTTCATCAAATTCTGATAAGGGATATCAATTTCTGAAGCCAGTTTTTTGAAATATTCGACAGTTTCTTTTTCAAGACGAATTGAAATCTGTTTTTTAAGTTTCTTTATATAAGGATTCTTTGTGGAATCACTGAAATCATATTCTTTTTTCATTTTATTTTACCTCGTAATAATATTTGCTTTCAAATTTTGTTGCTTTGCGAGCAGAAATAATTCTAATAATATCGTCATTCTCTTTATAAGTATGGACAACAACTAGGAGCCTGAATTTGTTTGTGAGTCCTAAAATAATAAAGCGTTCTTCTGATATCGAGTGTTCCGGATCTGGTATAAGTCGAGCATTATCATCAAAAAATACAGTCTTAGCTTCTTCAAATGAAATTTTGTGCTTTTTGATATTAGCAAGATTTTTATTTTGATCCCATAGAAAACGCATATATCAGAAACCGCTAAAATAATTATAATATAATGCTATGAGAAAATATTAAAATAGCCCCTAACCCGCAACTCAAAACCGACTGCTTTAAACTGTTCGGCGTTTGTGTAATTATAAAGTTGCGTTTGCAAAACTTAGTTGCTCTTTGAAGTAGATAATAAAAGAAAAGTTAATAAAAAATTATTGACGTTAGTTTTTCAAAGCTGCATTGCTATGTTGGGCGGCGGCTTAAAAACAACGCTGTTATATGGCAATAAATATTATGAAATATTGGACATGCTTACTCTTAATAATTTTCATTTCCTGCGCTGATAGAAGTAGTATTAATATTGTTGAGAATGAGAAAAAAGATTCATTGGCTTCAAATAGTTCAAGAGACTGTGGCAATTATAATCTTACTCTTTCTGATGGAAGTGAAGGGGATTACTATTATATCACTGATGTTATAATTATTCCTTTGGATAGGGAAATTATTGGAAATACTACAAATGATTTTCATTGCAAGACTTTAAGAAATCGCATTTCCTTTGAAGTGAGGACAAAATATAAAAGATATGGTCGGTCTGAAATAATAAATATACCGAATATTAAAAGTGATGTCAGTGTAGGTGAAATTATTAATCCAATTAAATTTACAAATGCATCAATCAAACTGAATACTGATATAAATTGTAATGGTATCTTGATCCCGGCAAACAAAAATATTTTAGAAGTGTTTTCTCAAGGGGGACCAATTTCTTATTTCCCCAAGATAGTTTCTCCTTTTATTGCAGAGCAAATTCACTTTGCTACTACTTCAATTCAAATTAAAAATGGAAATTATAAACTCGTTGCTAGCTGGGAAACTTATGATAACAAAACTGTGCAAGATACATGCGAATTTATAATAGAATTCAAGAAATAAATGCCATATAACCCGCGTCTGCCCGACCGCTTCCCCGCCAAAAAAAACGGCGGGTAAATTCGAATCGGTCGTAGTGAAAGATTATTGGGTTTGGTTTTTCAAAGTAAGTTGTCTTTAAGTTGGTGATTAGTAAACAAACTGGTTTTAAAAATAAAGTTGCGTCGATAATTCCGTCACTGTTGTTATGGGCGGACGGGTGAAAAGCCACACCGTTATATTGCTTGTAAATGGTTAAAGGAGAAGTGATTTATAGTTTCTTGCACCGTTAAGCATTCTATGAATTAGAATTGTTCTTTTTTCTATTGTGTAAAAAATTAGGTAGTTCTCAATAATCAAATATCGGTATCCAAGCAGTTTTAGATCAGAATCGCTTGGAGATTTACCTAATAAAGGATTATCAGAAAGTAATTCTAAGTTCTTTTCAATTTTGTCAGCAAGATTTTCAGCGGCTTTAGAGTTGTCGGCAGCAATGTAGGAGATTACTTCAGTGAAATCTTCTTCCGCAATACTTAGAAGTCGAACGCCAAGATTATTTTTGCTCATTAATCATTGTCCGGATTTTTGTCATTACTTGTTTTAGACTGTTTCCAGTATCACCGGCTGATTTTTGCTTTTGAGCAACTGATAGTTTTGAGAGCAAATCAAGTTTGAGCTGCATCTTTGAATAATGATTCATTGACATAACAACTAGATCACCTTCACCATTTTTAGTGATATAGATTGGTTCATTAGAATCGTTGGCGAGTTTGGAGATTTCATTTGATTTGTTTCTTAAGTCGGATATGGGTTTTATAATTGGCATAGGTCAAACTCTTTCGTTTATCTGTGTCAAAATTATGTCATAATTATGATAAAAGCAAAGACGCAATATAACATGCGTCTCAAGCTGATTTGCAATAGCGGGGCGAAAATTTTGTGTTTGGAATCTAAAAATCTTTTTATGCTGTCGGCAATTCATAAATCAATTCGCAGCAGCGAACAAACAGCTTAGTTCCAATCCGTTAGGTTGTTCAAATAGTGTTATTTTGTTATAAGTTGACTTGACTGGTTGTTGCGGAGTAATTACATTGTGCCTACGTTTATTAGAGAAAGGTGTAAAATGAAAACAAAAATTGTGAAGATTGGCAATTCGAGAGGTATTAGAATTCCTAAATCATTTATAGATGAAAGCGGTCTCAAAAGTGAAGTTGAACTTGAGATAAATGAGGGTAAAATCATAATTAAACCGATTACCAAACCTAGAGAAGTTTGGGAAATAGCTTTCCGGAAAATGGCAAAAGTTGGAGATGATACTTTATTGGATTCTGAAGTATTACAAAAACAATCAAATTGGAATGAAGAAGAATGGGAGTGGTAAATGTATTCTCGTTTTAATATTTATTATGTGAATTTAGACCCAACTACAGGCAGTGAAATTAAAAAAACTCGCCCTTGCGTTATAATCTCTCCCGATGAAATGAATCACAATATTGCTACAATAATTGTGGCCCCACTTACATCAAAGTTACGAAACTACCCAACCAGAGTTCCTTGCAAAGTAGAAGGTAAGCAAGGCCAAATCGTATTAGACCAAATCAGAACAGTTGATAAAACAAGATTAATAAAAAAAATAGATACACTAAATAAAATTACTCAGACAAAAGTTTTAACTGTTTTAAAAGAAATGTTTTCTGAGTAAGCAACCTAACATCAAGCAAATCAACCGGACGCCCCGGTATAAAGCACCGGGCAGGCTGTTTTCAAAGCGGCATTTGTGTTGTTCTTAGGGTTTGTAAATAATGTAAGGTTGCTGTTCGGCAGTAACGTAACAAACTAAAATGTTGCAGCCGGCGCGTACGATGAAAGTTACGCACCGTCTGCTAAATCTTTGGCGTAGTCTTTTTAATCGGCATTGCAGTTTTGGGGCGCCGTTTATCGGCAAGAGCGTTATACCTTTTCGAAAAGGTGATATTGAAAGTTTCTCCGGATATGAATACATTAGAATGCAAAGAAACTATAAACATTCATCGAGGTTTTTATGTCCAAGACAATTACTCTTCGGTTAAGCGACGAGAATTATAAAGTTTTTAGAAAATTGGCAGATAGAGATAATAGACCGATTTCTAATTTTATTGAAACTGCTGTCAAAAGATTTATAGAACACAATGTTTTTGTGGACGAGTTCGAGATGGAGGAAATACGAAACAATACCGAGCTCAATAAAAGTCTGAAACGCGGCTTAGCAGATATGAAATCAAAAAAGGGGCGGTTGGTTGAATAATTACCATATTTTTGAAACTAACGAATTCATTAAGAAGATTGAAAAAATATCCAATCGCGATAAATCCTTCATTGAAAAGAAGCTGCTCCAACATATCTATCCTCAGCTACAAGAAGAACCACACTACGGAAACAATATCAAGAAATTAATAGACTACAAACCTGAAACTTGGCGTTATAGAATTGGCAAATATAGATTGTTCTATGTGATTGATGAGAGTGAAAAAACTATTTATGTGTTGTCAATAGATTTAAGAAAAGACGCTTATTAAATATTTGTTCTCTATAAGAAAAAGGTATAACCCGCAACTGCCAAGCGACCGCATTTTTGATGCAGTCGTTTGATTTGGTTATTGGGTTTAGCATTTGTGCGTGAGATAGAAAAACAAAAGGGTAGTTGTTGTAAGCGTCATTGCTGCCCGCCAAAAAGATCCGTCAAAAAGATGCCGGACGAGTGGCGGGTAAATGTTGGGCGGACGGGTGAAAAGCCACGCCGTTATAATTAATTATTGATTGCTATATGATTAAATACTTTGCTTTTCTCCGCGCTATAAATGTAGGCGGAAAAAATCTAATAAAGATGGAGGACCTTAAAAAGATTTTTGAATCATTGGGATTCAAAAACGTCAGGACTTACATTCAAAGCGGCAACATAATTTTTGAAACAACGGAAAAGTCAAAAGAAAAAATAATTAAGAGAACGGAAAAAGAACTTCATAAATATCTTGGTGAAGATGTTCTCGTTTTTCTGAGAACATTCCCGGAAGTCAAAGCAATTGTAAAATATAATCCGTTCAGCAAAATAAAAACTGCACCGAGCACAAAATTGTATGTAAGCTTCATTAATCAAGAACTAAAGATGAAGTTGAAACTTCCTTTCGTTTCTGCTAAAAAAGGTGTTGAAGTGATCGCCATTAAAAATTGCGAAGTGTATTGTATAACTGCAGAAGTCAACGGCCGATTTGGTTTCCCGAATAATTTTGTGGAGGATTATTTCGATGTTGCGGCAACATCCAGAAATTGGAATACGATAAACAAAATTATTACATAATTTAATCTTGCTTATTGATTTTTCGAAAATTAAAAATCATTTTCTAAATAACATTAGATCTGCAAATGAACAGCTGCACAAAATTATTTTTTATCATTTTATCAATTGCTGTAGGAACCGCCATGAATGATTCATTCGCACAGAAAGATTCAACTAAACCGGAACCGAAAGTAATCAAGCCGGATATCGGAGATAAAGATTATATACGAATTCTTAGCGGTCCGCCCGAAAGCTATGTAATGAAATCCGGAATGGTTCAGCTTCTGCCCGGCAAGACAGTAGGAAAACACAGCACTGAAAATTCTGAAGAACTAATTCTTGTTCTCCAGGGTGAAGGAATAATGATATTAAACAATGAAAAAAAGCTGGAAATGAAAGAGGGAACTTTAGTTTACTGTCCGCCAAATACCGAGCATGATGTAAAAAATATTTGTCCTTCTACAATGAAATACATTTACATAGTAGCAAAAACAAAATGAAAGTTTTTCTAAAGAGAAACAATTTCAAACTTTTCTGCATGAGTGAATTCGGTTAACAGTTACAACAAACCGCCGATTAATTTTGCAACAGTTCGCCGCTTTGTTTAAGCAAATCTTTTTCGCTCATTTTTGCGGCGTAACGTGCAGATGAAAGTCTGCTTTGTGCGGCGGTGTAACTCTTTTGTACTTCGCGGAATTCAAGAGGGGAAAGCGAACCAAGTTTCAGTTGTTCTAATGCAAGATCAAGATTCTCTTTTGCGGTTGAAACGTTTTCTTCTTCTAATTTTAATATCTCTAAATTCTTTTCATAATTTTTAAATGAGATCAAAAGCGAAGATTCAATTTCGATCTTGGTTGCTTGAAAAATGATTTCGTTTTTATCCAAAGTTATTAAAGCATTTTGATAAGCAAGTTGTGTGTTGAACCCGTTAAAAATATTCCATGAAAAACTGAGTCCGTAATTGTAACCATAACTCTTGTTGGCTCTAACAAGATTTGCGTCTGCTGCCGAGTTTAGATAATTGTAGCCGGAGTTTAAACTTATTCTCGGAAAGAAATCCGATTTCGATATACCTGCATCATAAGAAGAAATGTTTATATTCTTTTGGGATTGTAATAAATCAACATTGTTTTTAAATGCTGCTTCTTTCAATGATGTGAACGAAAGTCCTTCTTTAATATCTATGGTTTCATCTACATCAAAATCAATGGCAACATTTCTTGCAAGCAATCCGTTAAATGTAACTTTTAATGCGTTCAGAGTAACTTCTTGATTCAGCATGTTGGATTTATCTGAGTTCAGATCTACTTTCGCTCTCAGCAGATCGAGATTTGAAGCCGAGCCAACAGAAAGTTTTTCTTCTATTAGTTTTACTCTTTCTTCGGAAATACTTATGCTCTCTTTTGCAACACGGTAATTATATTTTTGCTGGACTATGTTGTAATAAGTTTGGATAACATCGGAAACTGACGTTTCTATTTGTCCTCGCAATTTTAAATCGCCGAGTTCTTTATATTCTCTCAGTTTAGAATAAGTAGTAAACATTTTTAATCCGTCGAATATAGTCCATGTTAAAGCTACGCCTGCGTTTGTTGAATTAGATGCCGCCCCGGTTTTATCAACCGTTCTTCCGTCGGAATATTCCTGCTTGGTATCGGTAACTGTTTTTGTTTGAGATCCGGTAACATCTATCTTGGGTAGGAATCCGGCGTTGCCTAAAGAATAATTGTTGCCGCTTATTGCAGCATCATTTTTTGCAAGAAGAATATCGTAATTATTTTTCAGCGCAATATTGATTGCTTCTTTCAATGTTAATTTCTGCTGGGGAAATATCTGCGTTGCGGCAAGAAGTAATATTCCGATTACTAAAAAATTTTCAATCTTCACTATTAACTCCAATGTATAATAAATGAAAACATGTTTTGTGTATTGAATCCTTTGTGCCCTTAGCGATTATCTCTGCGGTCTTTGCGTTTAAGCTCTTAACCACAAAGCACTCAAAGCAGGCACAAAGTTCGCGAAGAAAAACAAACCATAACAGGTTTACTCAATTATTTATTTAGCTTCTGTAACATTTGAAACGCTCTTAGACTTCTCGGAGAAATAAGTATAAACTGCCGGAATAACAAACAAAGTGAGTATTGTTGAAAAAGCTAATCCGCCAATAACGGCAATGCCCATAGATACACGGCTTTCTGAACCTGCGCCGAGAGCAAGAGCAATAGGAAGCGTTCCTAAAATAGTAGCCAGACTTGTCATCAAGATTGGGCGGAAACGAAGAACCGCCGCCATTCTTACCGCTTCCATGATTGGAAGTCCCTGCGCTTTCTTTTGATTAGCGAACTCAACAATTAAAATTCCGTTTTTGGTTACCAGTCCTATTAACATAACTAATCCAATTTCGCTAAAGATATTCATAGTCAATCCAAAAATGAAAAGCGATAATAACGCTCCGGCAATAGCAAGCGGAACCGTAAACATTATTATGAACGGATCGCGGAAACTTTCGAACTGTGCAGCAAGAATTAAATAAAGCAACGTTAATGCAAGCAAAAAAGTAAAAAGAAGACTCGAAGAACTTTCAACGAAGTCTTTTGATGCGCCTGTTAATGCGGTAGAAAATGATTCATCTAAAACTTTTGAAGCGATTGCGTTCATTGCTGTAATTCCATTGCCGATCGTTTTTCCGGGGGCTAAACTTGCGGAGAATGTTGCAGCAACATATCTGTTAAATCTGTAAAGCTGCGGGGGAGTACTTTGTGTTTTGACAGAGATAAAATTATCAAGCTGCACTAATTCTCCCTTGCGCGATTTAACATAAAGAGATTGAAGATCAAGCGGCTTACTGCGGAATTCTTTTGTGAGCTGTCCGATAATCTGATATTGTTTTCCGTTCATAATAAAAAAACCGTATCGCTGTCCGCTAAGAGCAAGCTGCAATGTTTGTGCAATATCAACTACTGCAACACCAAGTTCGCGTGCTTTTGAGCGGTCTATCTCTAGAACTAGTTCCGGCTTACTGAATTTTAAGTTTACATCAACTTGAGCAAATGTTGCTTCTTTTCTTGCCTCGTCTAAAAATTTAGGAATAATGTCTCGAAGTTTTTCGATCGTTGGCGCTTGGACAACATATTGTACAGGTAAACCTCCGCCACGCTGGGTTCCAATTGTCTGCGCCTGTACAACAAATGTTCTTCCGTCGCTTAATTTATTTACTTGCTTTGATAAATCTTCATATATTTTTTGCTGTGAATGAGTTCGCTTATCGGGTTCTACTAAAGACAATCTGATGAACCCAACATTATTAGCTCCTCCGCCTCCACCGACGGCAACTCCCATCATAATTGATTCTTTTTCCGGAACTTTTTCTTCAATTTCTTGATTAAGTTTTTCCATAAAATTGTAAGTGAAGTTATAGCTTGAACCTTCCGGCGTTGTTGTGTTGATGCGGATCTCATTTCTGTCTTCTATCGGCGCCAACTCTGATGGTATTAAAGGTAAGATCAAAGCAGCAATTAGAAATGCAACTGCCATCACAACAAATCCGAGCTGCCGTTTTTTAAGAAATGATGTAAGAATTTTTTCATATGAAGAAATAAATTTTACAAAGAAAGGTTCTGTCAACCGATAAAATCTGCTGTGATGTGCTTTTCGTTTTATTATTCTTGTGCTAAGCATGGGTGTTAACGTTAACGCAACAAATGCGGAAATAATAACGGATCCGGCAATCACTATTCCGAATTCTCTAAATAATCTTCCGGTTAAGCCCTGTAAAAAAACGATCGGTAAAAACACAACTGCAAGCGCAACTGTTGTCGAAATGATCGCAAAGAAAATTTCCGACGATCCTTTCATGCCGGCTTCTACCGGATCCATCCCATCTTCTATTTTCTTATAAATATTTTCAAGCACAACTATCGCATCATCCACAACTAAACCGATCGCAAGAACAATTCCAAGAAGAGTTAACACATTAATTGTAAAATTGGAAAAATACATTATAAAGAATACACCGATAAGCGAGATGGGAATAGCAAGAATCGGGATTAATGTTGTGCGCCAATCGCGCAAGAATAAAAATATAATTAAGATCACAAGAACGAAAGCAATAACAATAGTCTCTTCAACTTCGCTGATAGACCTTCTAATATATTTTGTTCCGTCTAACCTGATTTCGCTTACGATGTCTGAAGAAATATCTTTTTTGATTTGTTCCAGCCGTTTGTAGCATTCATCAGCAATTTCAATATGATTCGATCCGGGCTGAGGTAAAAGTACAACGCTGACCATCGGAATTCCGTTGATCTTTAAAATTGAATATTCGTTTTCGGGACCAAGTACGGCATAACCGATCTCCGAAAGCCGTATATATTGTCCGCGGTCTTCTCGAATGATTAAGTCGTTAAACTCTTTCGGGGTTGTCATTCTTCCTTTAGTGCGGATTGTTAATTC
>JACRFC010000017.1 GCA_016234355.1 Ignavibacteriales bacterium | reverse complement strand
TTATGATTACGACGAGATGCTTAGCCGTACTGTGGAGGACTTGATGCCCAAGCGTTTTAGAGAAGGTCACAAAGCGTTCCATAGTATATACTTTTCTGAACCTAAAGGGCGACCTATGGGAGACGGCATGGAACTTTTCGCACTACGAAAGGACGGAAGCGAGTTCCCAACGGAAATTATGCTTGAACCTGTAGAAATTCATAACAATCTATTTATACTGACGATTGTGCGTGATATAACCGAGCGCAAACGTGCCAAGCAAGAAATTATTTCTCAAAAGAACAAATTTGCTCAATTGTTCGAGAACTCACCGATTGCAATTGCATTGTTAGACGATCAAGATAAAGTTGTTGTTATCAACGAATCATTTTCAGCGCTATTCGGTTATTATCAAGAAGAAATTAGAGGAAAGTCTCTTACCGATTTAATAGTTCCGCCTGAATTGAAAGAGGAAGCTGAGAGCTATTCAGATCAAACACGAGCGGGCAATCAGATAAATAAAGAAAGTTACCGTAAGAAAAAGGATGATACTCTTGTTTATGTTCAAATCGTTGGCGTACCTGTAATTGTAAATGATAAGACAGTTGGTTTATATGGCATGTACGTTGATCTGACACAACGAAAAGATGCTGAAGAAAAAATGAAATCAGCTAAAGAGTTAGCAGAGCAATCTGATAGATTAAAAACGGAATTCCTTGCACAAATGTCCCACGAAATTAGAACTCCTATAAATGTAATTAGCGGAAATGTTGATTACCTCAATCAATCGTTTAGTGAAAATATGGATGCAGACGCTCGCGACTGTTTTGATGGAATTGATCTGGCTTCAAAAAGAATAATAAGGACGATAGATTTAATTCTTAATGTGGCTGAATTACAGACCAGCGGATATAAACCGCAATTTGTAAAAGTTGACCTCAGTTCAGGTGTGCTTAAAAAATTGTATCTTGAGCACCAACTCTTAGCCAAACAGAAAGGATTAGAACTGATATATAAAAGTGAAGATGAAAACGTTGAAGTAACAGCCGATGAATACAGTATTACTCAAGTCTTTGCAAACTTGATTGATAATGCCATCAAGTACACAAAAAAAGGTAAAGTGGAAATACTTTTAGACAAGAATATCAGCGGCAATATTATGGTTGAGATAAAAGATACCGGAATTGGAATAAGAAAAGAATTTCTACCAAAAATATTTGAGCCGTTCGTTCAAGAAGAGCAAGGTTTTACTAGAAGCTATGATGGTAACGGTCTCGGATTAGCACTTGTAAAAAACTATTGCGATATTAATAATGCGGCAATAGAAGTTGAGAGTGAAAAAAATGTTGGTACAACTTTTAGAGTAATTTTTAAGTAGGCAGTCGGCAGTTCACAGTCGGCAGTCCACAGTCGGCAGTCGGCAGTCCACAGTTGGCAGTCCACAGTTGGCAGTTCACAGTCGGCAGTTGACTGAAGACTGAGGACTGAAGACTGAGAACTGAAGACTGAGAACTGAAGACTGAAGACTGAGGACTGAAGACTGAAGACTGAGAACTGAGGACTGAGAACCGAAAACTGGCTTACATACAAATATTGAGGAGACTTACATGAAAAAAATGTTAGTTGTAGAAGATGATATTCTATCTCAAAAAGTGATGAGGAGGATGTTTAAAAGTGATTTTGAAATTGATATGTGTGAATCTGTTGACGAATATTATGAGAAATACTCGAATACAAATTACGAGATAATAATAATGGATATATCGTTAAAAGGAGCTAGGAATGGTTTCGAGTTAATAAAAGAGATTAAAGCAGTCCCATCATATACCGGCACACCGATTCTTTGTTTAACCGCACATGCACAAATTAAAATGAGGCAGACTGCAATGGAATCCGGGACTGATCTTTTTATTACTAAACCGGTTGCTACAAAAGTGCTTAGAGAAGCAGTTGCTTTTCTTCTAAAATCAAGATCGTAAAAAAATTAATTCAGAATAAAAATCCCGGGAAATATTGCTCCTGACTTCCGTACTTTTTTTGAGATGGATTGAAATGTTTGTAAATTTTCCAATAAATTATATTTTTTTACAGCATTAGGGTGTCCCGATGCACAAGTCAAGAAAAAGAGATTCCAATACCAACAATGGGAAAAACCTTTAACCCCGTTGGATATACTTTTAAGAAATATCATTGACTATAAAAATAAGTTATCCAACGGGGTGACAGAATAAAATTATAACCTTAGTAACATAATTAAACAACGACATTTTCAACCTTATTACCTTATTATCAGACGATAGATGATAATAAAATATAATAACTTATATACCCATTTTATACTCGTCACATTAAATCGTTTCCCCTGTATTAATGAAAAGAATAGGGAACGAATTGAAAAATACATTACAGGTATAATAAACAACAACGATTCTAAATTATATGCAATATATGCTAATCCCGAGCATGTTCATTTTATTGCATCCCGCTCTGTAAAACTATCAGAAGAAGCTTTGGCTAGAATTATCGCAGAAAGTTCAGAACGATTTATAAATGAAAATAAACTTTGTGTCGGACGGTTTGCATGGCAAGAATCTGCGGCTGCATTTTCTGTATCAAAGTCGGATGTAGACAGAGTTTGTAAATACATACTTAACCAGCCTCATCATCATCGTAAAGTAAGTTTTGCAGAAGAATATGAAAAGTTTATAAAATTTTACCAGAAAACATTACAGCAAAAGAAATAAGGTAATAAGGTTATGATACTAAAGGGTTAGACTATGTTACTAAGGTTAGGGAGAAGAGTTGTAAACTTTTCAAAAGAACAATTATTTAAAATACTTGAAATTTAACTTTGGGTGTCCCAATGCGTAAGTCAGGAAAAGTGCTTAGAGAAGCAGTTGCTTTTCTTCTAAAATCAAAATCGTAAAAAAATTAATTCAGAATGAAAATCCCGGGAGATATTGCTGAGCATAATAGTATGGGTAAAAATGAGTTAAGGGGGTGAGATAATAAAATGGTAATTATCATTCTTCATTTGTGTTTCTATCTCACCCCCTAAATTGAAAAACTGTTTTGAGAAGCAAGTACTTGAAAAGGGAATGGAACTCGCTCAGAATATTGGCGTGACAGCCTCTTTTCTATTATTATCAGTATAGAAAATCATTTCTTATTTGATTAGATTCGTGCAATAATTATACAATAAAAAGGTACTGTTATGAACCAATACGTTGTTGATACAAAAATAAAAGACGGCTATTTGACTCTTCAGAACTTACCCTTTGCGAAGGATGTTGATGTTAAAGTAATTGTAATTCAAAAAATTGATTACGAAAAACTATCTTTTAATAAAGTTCGTGAATTAACTAAGAGTATTAAAAGCAGCTTATCTGATGATGTGAAAGAAAGGTAAATATGAAAACAGAAATTATTTTTATTGTTGAAGAATCATTAGATGGCGGGTACGAAGCTAATGCTTTAGGAAATTCTATTTATACTGAAGCAGAAAATCTTGATGATTTGAAACGTAATATTAAAGAAGCTGTTGCTTGCCATTTTGAAGAAGGACAGATGCCAAAGATTATTCGTCTTCATTATATTAAAGAAGAAGTTATTGCTGCATGAAGGTCCCGAGAGATATTTCTGCCGAGCAATTGATTAAATCTCTTACCAGGCTGGGCTATCAAATCACTCGTCAAAAAGGAAGCCACATTCGATTAACTACACTAATAAATTCCGAAGAACATCACACTACAATTCCGAATCATTCACCGGTAAAAATTGGAACTCTGAATAAAATTCTCAAAGATATTGCTGGGCATAATAGTATGAGTAAAGAAGAGTTAAGGGTTTAATCCAAACCAATAGGCAGCGTAAATTTGAATTGACTACCTTTATCTTTTTCACTCTCAATATTAATCTTTCCGCCTTGTTTCTCAACCATTTCCTTGCAGATTACCAATCCGAGGCCGGTGCCTATTTCTCCAGCAGTACCTTTTGTGGTGTAAGAAGCATCTATCTTAAAAACTTTATTTATTTCCTCATCGGTCATTCCAATTCCGGAATCTGCAACAATAATCTCAACGAAATCATTTTTAATATTGGCTCTTATTCTTATTGTTCCTTTTTCGTAAGTAAACTTAATGGCATTAGATATTAAATTTTGTAGAATAGAATTGAGCATGCTTTGATCTGCATTCACAAAAATGTTTTTGTCAACCTCTGTTATTAAACTAATCTCTTTTTTGCCGGCATTTGGCATCATTAGTTCAACAATGTCCTTAATTATTGTATTCAGTGCTAATTTTTCCGGATTAATCTTAATTTTCCCTCTTTGCAATCTAGACCATTCAAGTAAATTGCTTAAGTGAACAAAAATATTTTCTGAGATTTCCTTAATGGCGGCAATATGAGTTTTGATTTCATCTCTTTCCATTTCATCAAAATCGTCCACTAACATTTCCGAATATCCGAGCAAGCCCGTAAACGGACTTCTTAAATCATGAGATACAATTGAAAACAATCTGTCTTTTTGTGCATTTAGCTCTTTGAGTTCCAGCATATACTTTTGTGTAGCCAATTCCGCATTCCTTCTATCGGTAATATCTTCACCTGAACTCAAAGTTCCTGTTATCCGATTATTATAATCTTGTAACAATGTATTATGCCAGGCAATAAATCTTTTCTCTCCGCTTTTTGTAACAATTTCATTTTCGAAGTACTTGGTTTCATCAATCTTGCCATTCATCAGTTTTAAAAAAGTAGTTTTAACAAGTTCTTTTGTTTCAGGGGGAATAAAACTATCAAACCAGTTTTTACCAATAACTTCAGATTCATTGTAACCTAAAATTTGACTGCCCTTTCTATTTATAAGTGATACATTTTGATCTGCATTGATTACAACCAACATTACACCGGCAATATCTAAATAACTTTGAGCTCTTTCTTTCTCCAATATAATTGCATCTTCTGCACGTTTTAGTTCCGTGACATCGTTTATAACAATTAAAATGTTTTCTTCACCTAACTCAAATCCAGCAAGACTAAGATTTAGAACTAACTTTCCTTTACGGGGAGAATTGCATTCGCATAAAACATTTTCAACAACCGTTCCTTTAACAACCACTTCCTTGCATAAGTCAGATAAATTGATTTCAGATAAAGTTTCTTTAATGGTTTTTCCTACAACTTCATCAGCACTAATCCCAAACAATTCACTAAAACTTTGATTTACCATTTTGACGATGCCTTTGCTAAAGGATTCGGGACTTGATGCACCATCGCGATTTTTGCCGACAACAATCAACGCTGAAGGAATTGTTTTAACAATGCTTTCATTGAATTGCTGACTTTGGCGTAGAGATTTATAAGAGAGTTCAATGGATTCTGCCATGGAAGAGAATGCATTTGCAAGAATAGCTATTTCGTCTTTCGTATTTATTTTAGGTCTTACTGAATAATCTCCTTTACCGAACGACTCGGCGGCTTTTGATAAGGTTAATATCGGTTTAGCAATTCTCACACTCGTTATATAAGAGATAATTAAAGTAATAATAAGGATTGCAAGACCAAGGATTGGCATTGTGAAAAACAATCCGTTCTTATATGAATCTAAATTATGCTTTGCAGATAGAATTTTTTCTAATGTATAGTTAAATAATTCATTAACACCATTCTCTATTTGTTCCCCAAATTTATAATCCATTGTTTCCATCAGCTCAATTCTTCTACTTCTATCGGAATTTTTTTCTCCATAAGAATTAAATATTTTTTCGGAATAGAATTTTGTTGAATCAACGTTTCTTCTGATCTGATCAAGAATGTTCTTCTCGTGCTGGTCAAGGTTGTAGCTCTCAAATTCATTTTTATATTTCAATAGCTTTTCATAAAAGGAATAGAAATTATTTTTATAATCATTTCTCTCTGTGATCATAAAATCGTTGGTTGCCATTAATAATTTAGTAGAGCAGTATCTAATGTTTGCCGCCAAAGTTTGTTTTGCAGCCAGTTGATTAAACTGGTCAGTTGATTCAAACGCTTTTCTTGTTTGAAGAATAAGATTGAAGGAGAAAGACCCGATCAAAAGTAAAATAATTACAAAGGGTAAAACTATTTTATGTGTAATTGAAAATTTCACACTGATTCTCTCTTTTTAAGTTGATTATAAAAATACACAATGAAAAATATAAATATAAATTAAATTATTTCTGTGCAAATACTATTGTTTAAGTTCATTCATGATTAATCTTATCAACTCTTTTGAAGAAGTTTCAACTTTACTGCTTAGACCAAGACCTTCACTAAAATCACTCCCTTCAATCCCAAAAATAATTAAGCGGGGCGGTAGTTGTTTTAATTTTCTTGCTAATTCGATTGACTCGGCAATACTAAAAGTATGCGAAGAGAATTTGAAAAATTGTGCCGGTAATACTTCTTCCGAAATGTTGAATTTATAAATTTTACCGGCTGCGCTTCCGGAGTGAACGGCATCAATGACGATAACGAATTTATAATCTTCCCATAGTTGTAAAAGTTTCCCGCCATCACCGGAGGACTCAATCACATCAAACGAATCCGATGATAGTTTTTTTAATTCTCTAGCGATTAAAATTCCA
>JACRFC010000184.1 GCA_016234355.1 Ignavibacteriales bacterium | reverse complement strand
TTCGAAAATAAATTTTGTTTCCGCCTCTCAGATTTTAACCTGCTTATTTTTGAATTAACGATTAAGAACAAAATTAGTCCGAAGAAAGCAACTGCAATAAGTCTGTAATAATTGTTTTCCCAAAAAGGAGGTTTAGCAACTATATTTAGTGTTATACCTGTATTATTCCAATAACCGTCATTGTTCGATCCGATGATTTTAAGGTTATAGTTGCCTGTCGGAATGTTTGCAAAATTAATTTCGGCCTTATTCCCGGAGGATACCCAATTTTTATCTAATCCTTCTAGGAAATATTTATATTCATTTTTATTGGAATGAACAAAATTTAGTGCTGCGAATTCTATAGATAAATTTCTCTGGTCATATTTGAGTTTAATCTGTTTAATATTACTTACGTCAGTATTGCCAAAGTATTCTTCACCCGCAATTTTTATTGAAGTAAGATATAATGGCGGAATAAAATTATTCTCGGGTAGAAAGTTAAGATTAAAAAACAAGTATCCGGAATTACCGCTAAAATATATTGTACCTTCTTTATCTATAGTCGGCTCACCTAAATAAAAATCAAATCCGTCTGCTTCTTCAATCATCGAATAAAATTTTAAGTCGCCGGTTTTTGTGTTGTAAGATCCTATTTCAGAAAAGAACGTTGAGAACCAAAGCACTCCTTTTTTATCAATAGTCATCGAATAAATTCCGTGATAACTGTTTTCGTAAATAATTTTAACAGAGTATTTAGCGTTATCTTCTTTCTTAAGACGGATTAAACCGCTAAAACTACTTATCCATAAATTTTTTTCTTCATCTTGAATAATGCCGCTTCCAAAATTCAATTTACTTCCCGGATTCAGCGAATCAGGATAAAACATTTCAAATGAGTTTTTTTCCACATCCATTTTTTGTAATCCTTTAGAAGTGCAAAGCCAAAGTATGTTGTCCGAGTCGAATAATATTCTGTCTATAAAATTACTCGCAACGGTTTTTGACGGATCATTATTATCTGTAAATCGTTTGAAGATTACTTTCTCTTTATTCTTATCGGAAGAATTTATTTTATTCAATCCGCCGCTCCAGGTTGTTATCCATAAATTACCATATTTGTCTTTGGCAAAGGAGCGAATATAATTACAGCTCAAACTTTTGGGATCGGCAGAGTTATAATAAAAATTTTGGAAGTCCAGGAAATTTCCCGGTTTGAAATTATCCGGCAGTCTAAATCTGCTAAGTCCCCCGCCCCATGTGCCAATCCACCAAATATTTTCATCAACAAAAAATTTTACTATCTCCTCATTCTTATGATATTTGAATGACTTCGGCAAATCATAATGATAATATCTATTTCCATTTGCTTCCTTAACATCTATCCCCTTTGATGTGGCAAGCCACAGATTACCGAATTTATCTTTAATGCAATGATTAACAATATTACTCGACAATGTACTTTTTAAGAGATTATTTTGAGAAACTTTTGTGAAGCGATCGGGAAAAATATAATGCTTGCTGATTCCTCCAAACGTTGAGATCCAAAGAATATTTTGCGGACCTATGTATAAATTGGTGATATAATTATTTACTAAGGAGTAAGGATTTTGCGGATCGTAATAGTAGTTCGTAATTTTTTTTGAATTGAGATTTAATAGTGATAATCCTTCGAGTGTTCCTACCCAAAGAATAGAATCATTTTGTGAACAAAGAGTTGTAATTCGGTCGCTTGGCAGTGAATTAGTGCTGTTGGTATTATACTTCCATCTTTCATAAGAAAAATTATAAATATTTATTTTCAATAGTCCTTCTTCGCCGGTAGCTATAAAAACATAATCTGAATTTGTATTTGAAATAACTGCATATACTTGTTGTAAATGCGGTAATATTCTAGATAATTCCTTTCTTGAAAAATTTCCTGTTCTAGGATCGAATCTCATTAAGGATTTAGTGTACATTCCAAGCCATAGTATTCCTGTCTTATCTTCACATATTTTCATTACTCTGTTATTTTCTCTGCTGTCTGTTTCAGGTTCATTAATATTAAATTCCTGGATTAGATTAAATCGCTCATCAACTTTCAGTAAACCTGTTCCCGTAGAGATCCAGAAATTATTGCTTCTGTCTTTATACAAACTGGTTAATAATCTTTTATTAAGAAAAGATAATTTTTCGCTGAGGTTGGTGAATTTTCCTTTTTCATAACTATAAGAATAAAGTCTCCCTTCATAGCTTAAAAAAAGCAATTCATCGGAAGATTTTTGATAGACATAATTAAAAATATTTTCTTTTAATTCAGGATAGCTTTTGTTATCATTATTAAAAATCTTAAATCTTACTCCATCATATCTGCATATACCATTATCGGTAGCAAACCACATAAACCCTTTCGAATCTTTAAGACAGGAATTAACTTTGTTTGAAGAAAGTCCGTTTTTTAATGTTAAGTTTTGAAATTTGCCTTGCGGATAAATATTATATGTAACTACAGCTGTTATAAGAACAACAAAAAGATTCTTAAACATTATCTTTTTTATAAATTTCACTTATGATTCCTGTAAGTATTCTATTTCGACCTTAAAATAGAAAAACCATTTCACGAAAAAAATAGATTTTGTTCATTTACCTTACGCAATATTTACCCTGCCTGTCGAGCGTGTTGCACAACTCTTTCTTCGTGCAACTTCGATTCTTCTTCGTGTAACTTCGTGTAACAAAAAATCCTTTCACGAAGAACCACGAAGGTTTTTTCACGAACCTGCCTGCCGGCAGGCAGGGGGACACGAAGTAAATCGTAATTTTTTAGTTCTGCAACAGACTCTACCGGCAGACAGGGTTGACATATCGTTTGCCCAAACTTGTAGAACGAACAGACTGTTCGTTCTACAAAAGTTGCAGGTTTTATAAATATTAAGATCTTGCTCATGATCTCGCTCTTCTGAATATTTTAACGGCAGATCATTATCAAGAATTTACCCGCCATTATTTTGGCGGGCATGATCATGAATGATAATAGTTTTTGCGTAAGGTGACTTATTCAGTTAAATGTTCATTTGATATTGACAATGATTTTTTCAATGAGAGTATTTATCTAATCAATAACTTTACACGCAATAATATATATTATGTGAGTAAAAACATTTTTATATTTCATTGAAAAAATTACCAAACCACAAAATGAAAATTTTAGTTACTGGCGGCGCCGGATTTCTTGGCATTAATCTAATTCGTTATCTGCTTGAACGAAACCATGAAATAGTTTCGCTGGATATTTCAGATTTCGACTATCCTGATGTAAAAGATAAAATCAAAATTATCAAAGGTGATATCCGCAATAAAGTAACAGTTGAATCAGCAATGCAAAATGTTGATATAGTAATTCATGCAGCTGCTGCTCTTCCTCTTTACTCTCCGGATGAAATTTATACAACAGATGTAAAAGGAACACACACACTTCTGCATGAAGCATTCATGAACAAAGTTGAACGGTTCATACATATTTCATCAACCGCAGTTTATGGAATACCGGATCATCATCCGCTTTATGAAAACGATAAGCTCGATGGTGTTGGTCCTTACGGTAAAGCAAAGATTGAAGCGGAAAATCTTTGTATAGAATTCAGAAAGAAAAATATGTGTGTGCCGATACTTCGTCCAAAATCTTTTATCGGTCCGGAACGTCTTGGCGTGTTTGCACTTTTTTATGATTGGGCAAAGGATGGAAAAAATTTTCCGATGATTGGAAAAGGAAATAACCGTTATCAATTACTAGATGTTGAAGATCTCTGTGATGCAATTTATAATTGCATAACTCTTCCTAAAGAATTAGTAAACGATACTTTTAACATTGGTGCAAAAGAATTTACAACAATGAAGGAAGATTATCAGTCGGTTTTGGATTACGCCGGATTCGGTAAAAAAATAATTGGACTTCCGGAAAAACCGATCATTCTAACACTAAAATTATTGGAAGCACTAAAAATTTCACCATTATACAAATGGGTTTACGAAACTGCATCCAAAGATTCATTCGTTTCAATAGAAAAAGCTGAAAAGATTTTAGGATTCACACCAAAATATTCGAACAAAGATGCGCTAATAAAAAATTACAAATGGTATTTAGAACATCAACATGAGTTTGCAGAAAGTACCGGTATCTCACATCGAGTGCCATGGAAACAGGGTATCTTAAAATTAGCAAAAATATTTTTTTAAATACGAAAACAAATATGATTATTCGGAAATGGAACGAAGAAGATGCGGCTGGAGTTCGAAAAGTTCTCCAATCATCATGGCAAAAGTCGTATTCTTTTTTTATTCCGCAAGAAGATTTAGATTTTTATCTCGATAAAACTTATTCCGAACAATCTTTACAAGAGATGTGTAAGAATCCAGATCACATTTGTTATGTTGCCGAAATTGAAAATAAAATCTGCGGCTGGTTAAAATTGAATGATAACAAAAGTGAAAAACGCTTTTATCTTTCTTCAATTTATGTCCTACCCGAATTTCAGAACATGAAAATTGGAGAAGAATTATTTCGTTTAGCTTGCTCGGAAGCTGTGAGGAGGGAATTTTCTGAGATGTATATTGGAGTGATGATACAAAACGAACGCGCCTTGCGGTGGTATCAAAAACTTGGATTCACATTTTTTGAAGAACAACCATTCACAATGGGAACCACTTCAGTTCCACATTTAATCGGAAGAAAAATTTTAGACAAATAATTTCCGATTTTCCATTATCTTTGCCTACCAAAAGCAGAGGAATTCATGGCAACAAAACAAGATTATCTAAAAAATGTAGTTGAACACATAGACATTAAAGAGCACAACGTAATTAAGTTAGTTGATTCGATGGAAAAGATGGCATTTAGCGCTCGCGATCTAAATCGTGCGGCACAAATTTATGATAGGATGCTTCATGATAAAGATTGTGCAATAATTTTAACTCTTGCAGGAAGTTTGTTCAGTGCAGGATTAAAAAAAGTTGTTTACGATCTTATTACTAACAACATGATTGATGCAATTGTATCAACCGGAGCTATAATGGTTGATCAGGATTTTTTTGAAGCGCTTGGTTTCAAACATTACATCGGTACTCCTTTCGTTGATGACAATGTAATGCGCGATCTTCACATTGACAGAATATATGATACATTTATAGATGAAGACGAACTCCGTATTTGCGATGATACTACAGCAAAAATTTTTGATTTGCTTGAACCGAGACCATATTCATCGCGAGAACTTCTCTGGAACTTTGGAAAATATCTTGATGAAAACGGCGGACCAAAAGTTGATGACTCTGTTATCTATGCTGCATACAAACATAATGTCCCCATCTTTGTTCCCGCATTCTCAGATTGCTCTGCCGGGTTCGGAATTGTAATGCATCAGACTAATAATTCTGAAAAACATTTGTCCTTTGATTCCGGAAAAGATTTTCTTGAACTCACTCAAATAAAACTAAACAGCAAAGAAACCGGTATATTTATGATCGGCGGCGGCGTTCCGAAAAATTTTACACAAGACATTGTTGTTGCTGCGGATATTCTTCAAGAGAACGCACCCATGCATAAATACGCAGTTCAAATTACAGTAGCAGATGTTCGTGACGGTGCTCTTTCATCATCAACACTTAAAGAAGCAAGTTCGTGGGGAAAAGTTGAAACTACATTCGAACAGATGGTTTATTCTGAAGCAACAATAGCAATGCCTTTAATTGCAGGTTATGCTTATCATAAAGGTGCATGGAAGAATAGAGCCAAAAGAGAAATGCAGAAAATATTCAGCCTATCCCCGACCCTTTCCTAAGGAAAGGGTGGAACTTTTCTTTTTACACTTTAGGTTTGTGTGAAAGAAATTTTTTTGATTATAAAAAGAAAACCCCGAATAATAATCGGGGTTATTATTTAAAAAGTGAGGTTGTCCAAAAAGTAATTTTGCTTAGAAATTCTTAGAGACTTAGTGGCTATAAGCATTTTAGTTTTAATGCAAAATTCAAATATTTGCCACCAACCTGCCCGCCAGCAAGTCGGGGACTCCAAGGTACAAAGCAAAACAAAGAACTTTTTGGACGTTCTCATTTTGCGTGGGGTATCTACTTATTTTATCAATACCATCTTCCTGGATTGGTTATAATTCCCTGCAGTTAATTTATAGATATAAACTCCGCTCGCTAACTTCGAAGCGTTGAATTCAATCTTATGATTTCCTGCTGCCATTTTACCGTCAACCAAAGTTGCAACTTCCTTACCGAGAGTATCGTACACCTTTAGCGTAACATCACTGCCAACTGCTAACTGCCAACTGATTACTGTAGAAGGATTAAACGGATTCGGATAATTTTGTTCAAGCTCGAATGAAAGCGGTAATTCATTTTCATTTCTAACATCAGTCGGAATATATTTTCCTACAAATGCACCGCGTCCGTGAGAACCAGCCACTACAGTTCCATCAGATTTTCTTGATGTTATATATTCAACCACAACTTTTCCAATTACGTCTGATCCTTCTTGTGTCCATACTGTTCCTGTTCCATTCATCTGAGATGATGAATAAACACCAACACTTGTTGCAATTAAATAAACTTTGCTGCTGCCTGAAGTCGGAAGAATTGTTGCTGAGCGGACTGATGCTTCTGAAAAATTTCCTTCCACATCGGACCAACTTGATCCACCGTTACTTGTGTACCATAAACTCTT
>JACRFC010000183.1 GCA_016234355.1 Ignavibacteriales bacterium | reverse complement strand
CTCTATCACTTTAAGATTATCAACTTTTGGCAGATCGCCTTCGCTGGCTCCGCATAGAAAAATAATTGGGACATTTTTTTGAGCGAACTCATTAACGACAATAAAAGCGCCTTTATTCAAAAATGTCTGCGAGTCTAATTTACCTTCACCGGTTATAACAAGATCTACTTTATAATTAGCAGCATCAACTTTCAAATCTTCTTTAATAAATTGGTCGGCATATTTTATTTCTGCATTAAAAAATATTTTCATCGTTGCAGCTAAACCGCCGCCTGCACCATTCATATTTGATTGTGCGTTATCATCTATTTCAAGTTCATCAAGTATATGAGAAAATCCTTTTTCCATTTCTTTTGCTTCTTCATCAGTTGCACCTTTCTGTTCGGAAAAAAGTAAACTTGCACCGTCAATTCCAAGTAATGGATTTTCAACATCTAAAATCATTTCTATTTTATACGGTAAAGTCACTTCGGGTACAACAATTTTCTCTACCTTAGAAAAATTTCTTGGTAGTACTTCCAGCATATTATCTTTCGAATCATATAATTCAAGACCAAATGTTTCCATCATTCCAATACCAAGATCATTAGTGCCGGTCCCGCCAATTCCAATAATTACTTTTTCAACATCCATAATTCCGTCAATCACAAAATCATATATCTGAAGTAACAAATCACCCATACCTTTTGATGAAAGAGACATTGGTCTTCTGAATTCTACCGGAATTAATTTCATACCTAAAACTTCAGCCGATTCGATATAAATGGTTTTGGTTTCTTGATAATACCCGACCGGGCAGAAAAATTTGTCTTCATTAAAAGGATTAGAGATTTCAAAATGAAGAAATTCCACGCCAAAGTTTCTCTGGCACACTTGCAGAAAACCGTCACCGCCGTCAGATATCGGCTTGAGTAAAAAATCAATTTTAGATTTTATTTCTTCCGGTAGTAATTTGAACAACGATCCTTTAATGTACTCGGTAATCTCAACCGAGTCTGCACATTCCTTAAAACTGTTCGGGGCAATCAAGATATTAAATTTTTTTACGTCCATTATTTTTATTTGTCTGTTTTTAGAATTTCGTTAAAAGAATTAATAAGTTTTTTCTTCGTTACTAATAAATCTTGAGAAATGATTTTTACTTCTCCGATAGCCGGCATAAAATTAATATCGCCGCTCCATCTCGGTACAACATGAAAGTGAAGATGCGAATCAATACCGGCGCCGGCAGCTTTACCAAGATTTGCGCCGAAGTTCATCCCTTGCGGCTTCATAGCTTTTTCCAAAGCTTTCATTGAAAGACGAACTGTACCCATCATTTCATTCATTTCATCCTGGCTCAAAGTATAAATATCACTAATGTGTTTATTTGGAATGACCATTAAGTGTCCGCTGTTGTAAGGATACAAATTCAGCAACACATAACATAATTTATTTTTGAAAACAACCAGCGATTCGTCGCTTTCGATAGGAAGCTTAAGTGCTTCACAAAAAACACAAGCATCAGAATCTTTTTTTGTTTTGAAAGATTCGATGTAGTTAGAACGCCAGGGTGACCAGAGTTTATCCATAAATAAAAAAAGCGGAAGTTGATGTTACTTCCGCCCGTAATTTAATCAGAATAAATTTATTCTGCTTCTTCTTCTTTATGTTTTTGATATTCTTCTATTACTTTTGCTTCTGTATCCTTTGGAACCTCTTCATAATGAGAGAAACTCATCGAAAACATTCCGCGCCCCGAAGTTAAGCTGCGCAGCTGAGTAGAGTATTTGTGAAGTTCTGCCAAAGGTACTTTTGCTTTTATTATTTGAAATGAATTATCCGAATCCATGTTTTGGATCTTGCCTCGTCTTCCGGAAATATCGCCCATAACATCGCCCATATATTTTTCCGGTATTTTAACATTGATATCATATATCGGTTCAAGGAGCATCGGTTTAGCTTCCATAAATCCTTTTCTAAAAGCTTGTGATGCAGCAATCTTAAATGAAACTTCGTCAGAGTCAACAGCATGGTAAGTTCCATCGAACAAAGAAACTTTAACATCAACAACTTTACTGCCTGTTAAAATTCCTTTGGTCATAATTTCTTTCAATCCTTTTTCTACAGCAGGAATGAAACGACCCGGGACCACACCGCCGACGATGTCATCAACAAATTCATATCCGCTTCCACGCGGCATCGGTTCTAATTTCAAATGAACATGCCCGTATTGACCGCGTCCGCCGGATTGTTTCTTGTGTTTGTATTCTGAGTCTTCACATTTTCCTTTTATAGTTTCGCGGTATGGAATTCTCGGCTCGACCAATTCAACTTCTACACCGTAACGATCTTTCAATAATTTGATACCAAGATTAAGCTGAAGTTCACCCTGTCCGGAAACTACAGTTTGTGAAATTTCAGGATCAAATTTTGTTCTAAGTGTTGGTTCTTCTTCATGTGCGGTGTGAAGTGCGGCTGAAATCTTATCTTCATCACCTTTTGCTTTAGGTTTAACAGCAAAACGTATTACAGGTTCGGGATATTGAATTTCCGGCAGAAGGATTGTAAAATTTTTTGAACTAAGAGTATCTCCGGTGTGACTATCTTTTAATTTTACAACCGCGCCGATATCTCCGGCATTTAATTTTGTAATATCTTTTCTGTTATGTCCGTTTAATACATAAATTTGTCCAAGTCGTTCGATTTTATCTCTATGTGTATTTTGAAGATCCATTCCGGGTGAAAGTGAACCTGAGTAAACTTTGAATATTGAAAGTTCGCCAACATGCTGTTCCGATAATGATTTGAAAATAAGCAGAGCAGGTTCACCTTTTGCATCGCAAGCTAATTTAACTTTTTTACCGCCATCTTTCATCATTGCTTCAATTGGTTCTCTTTCATTTGGCGCTGGAAAATATTTTACGGCAAAATCAAGTAATGTATTTTGTCCGACTCCTTTAGTCGAGGCAAAAGCAAAAGCCGGAATCAATCCGCCGCTAAGGATCGAAGCTTTCAATCCTTTCTGAATTTCTTCTTCGCTGAGTGTCCCTTCTTCAAAAAATTTATTCATCAATTCTTCGCTTGCCTCAGCGATCTTTTCAACAAGAACTTCTCTAAGTTTATCTGCGTGTACTTTTAAGTCGGCAGGAATATCTTCTTCAGTAAATTTTTTAGAACCAGCATCGGCATACGTGATCATTTTCATTTTTACCAGATCAATAACCGAATTGAAATTCAAACCTTCTTTTACCGGGAATGAAACAACAGTTATATCATGGCTTAAACGAGTTTTAGCTTGTGCAATTGTTTCAAAATATTTTGAATGTTCATTATCAACTTTATTAATAATTACAGCAGCGGGAAGTTTATACTTTCTTACGTATTCCCAAGTTTGCTCTGTACCAACTTCAATTCCTTCAAAACTTTTTATGACTGAAACAGCCAAATCTGCTACATGCAGAGAAGAAATAACCTGTCCGATAAAATCCGGGAAACCCGGTGTATCAAGGATATTTATTTTTGTTCCATTCCATTCCAAATGAAGAGGTGATGCAGCAATTGAAATCCGCTTCTCGATTTCGTTTGCATTAAAATCGGAAGTAGTGTTCCCTTCTTCTACTTTACCAATACGATTAACTTCTCCGCCGGTGAATAAAAGAATTTCCGAGATCGTAGTTTTTCCACTTCCGCCGTGACCAATAAACGCTATATTTCTAATAGCATCTGCGTTATACTCTTTCAAGATTGATTCTCCTTACGTTTGAACAAGAAAAATTACCTGTGTTTAATCGCCTGCCAAAAAGCAATGAAGCCTTTGGTTAAGGCTTTTACATTTCTGATGAGTTCAGAGACTGGATTTTCCGCATCAGTATATCTTTTTAGAGAAGTGAGACCGGAAATCCTTTCACGCACTTTTTTTATCGAGCTGTCTAACTCATCCCAATAATTTTCAACTTCAGAAACAACACGATTAGCTTTTCGAGCTATATCAGTTAAATTTTCAAGAACAGGTTTTGTTTTAGCAACAAGCTCGTTAACATCTTTGCGAACAGCTTCCACCTGCTGAATTAAATTTTTTAAGTAAATGATAGCAAAAATACATAAGGCGGAAGCTGATAGGATTAAGATGATGAGAAGAATATCTATAACATTCATAAATTTTTATGATCCCTTCTCTGTTTTATAAGCATCCATTCCAGCTCTAATTGCTGTTTTCAACCGTTCACTTTCTTTTTCAATTTTTTCTTTACCGGCATGTGCATAATTACCGGTTTTATCTTTTGCATCGCTTAATATCTTTTCAGCTTCTCCTAAAAGAGCATCTACCTTTTCTTTGGTATCAGATACTAATTTTTCTGATTTTTTTTACCCTCATTTATGAGTTGCGATGCTTTGTCTTTAGCATTTGCAAGATAGGTTTCTGCATCTTCCATAAAATCCTGCGATTTGTTTTTAATATCTTCGCGTAATTCTTTGCCGGACTTTGGTGCGAAAAGAAGAGCGATGATTGAACCTACAGCGGCACCTGTCAAAAAACCTATAAGCAATCCTTTTCCCATTCCATTTTCTTCATTATTCATCTCAAACCTCCATCAGTTTTATTTGAAGTGGTGCCAAAATAAGAACAGTGTGTTCTAAAATCAAGGATAGAAAGGTCTGCAGGAAAATTTGATGTGAACGAGTGTTAATGAAAACGTGAAAGGTGAAAAGTGAAACGTTTGAGAATATTTTTTTGCTTTTCACCTTTTACCTTTCACATCTTAAGGCATTTCGACGATCCGTACATGCTTTACTGATCGCAAATTGGATTTTATTTTAACTCTTATAGCTTAAGAGCATTGTTATTTTTTTTGAAAAAATATCGGAAGGAGGGAAATTATTTTCCCCTCCCTCTTTTACACTCTACAATAACACTCGCAACATTACTTCTGCATTCTGTTGTATTCGTCAACAGCAAGTTTTTCAAGCGCGGTTTTCATTGCCTTAGGTAGAATTACAGATTCATAGTACTTCCCATCTTTTCCTTTTTCGTCGGGTGAAGAGATGAACAAACCGTTTGCACCATTAATAAGACGAAATCCTTTAATAACAATTTCATCCGGTGTTTGAATGTCAAAAAAAGCAGCCATCTTTCCTCCTGCTTTATTTTCCAAAAGATTCATACGGGTAATTTTCATAACAGACTCCTTTTTAATAAATGTGTTTAAAATGAATTAAGTGACAATCCCTTTTTTTTACAGTAATTATTTAACGGATGTAATTGTGAATTACTCTGTTAAACGGGATTGAAAGGAGAATCAAAAACATTATGATCGCTCCTCTTTAATTACTGTTTTTTTAGATTATATGTTCAGCATTGTAATCAAAGAATGAATACGTATAGCTTTCGTAAGAACAAATCATATACTACCATACTCGATACTTTGAAAATTTCGTTTTTTGCAGAAACTGAAGACTGGAGAAAATTTTTTATCTACTCTGTCAATAATGAATTCATTATCGATAGATTGAAAAAAATTCCGAAAACTTTGGTTAAGGATTTTAAAACTGGAAGATGAAAGAAGGTAACATAATTAATCCCCGCCAAACGGTTTCCGGTAACTCTAACCGAGTTTCCACCGCATTAATTAATAAGCTACTATTTATTAAGAATAACTTCTATTTGTAAATTAATATTTCAATAGCAAATATCAAATAAAATTTTTGATATTTAGAGGGTTCGATTATTTTTTTTAATTAAAAAGTGAGACTCGATTAACCTGACTGCCGTCAGGCAAGTTCGAGTCTACAAACTTAAATTACATATTTTTAATAATTGCCCTACCAAAATCTGAACAACTCAATTCAGTTGCGCCTTTCATCAGACGTGCAAAATCGTAAGTAACGGTTTTGGATTTAATTGCTTTCCCCAGTGCTTTCTCAATCAACCTTGCAGCTTTTTTCCAACCCATATATTCAAGCATCATCACACCTGAAAGAATTACAGAACCGGGATTTACTTTATCGAGCCCGGCATATTTTGGTGCAGTTCCGTGTGTTGCTTCAAATACACCGTAGTAATAACTCATATTAGCTCCGGGTGCTATACCCAAACCGCCAACTTGTGCAGCGGTTGCATCAGAAAGATAATCACCATTTAAGTTTGGAGTAGCAAGAACATCATACTCGCTTGGTCTTAAAAGTGCCTGCTGAAACATACTGTCTGCAATTCTATCTTTGATTACAATTTTTCCTTCCGGTGCTTTTCCATTATAATTTTTCCAAAGTTCGTCTTCAGTAATTGTTTGATCAGAAAAATATTTTTTAGCAGTTTCATATCCCCACTCTTTGAAAGAACCTTCCGTAAATTTCATGATGTTTCCTTTGTGAACAAGTGTAACACTTGGACGCTTGTTGACAACCGCATACTCAATTGCTTTCTTAACTAATCTTTCTGATCCGAACTTACTGATTGGTTTAATACCAATTCCGGATTCCAAACGAATATGTTTATCAAATTTCTTGTTAATGTATTTAATTAGATCTGTTGCTTCCTTAGATTCAGCTTTGAACTCTATTCCCGCATAAACATCTTCCGTGTTCTCTCTAAAAATCACAATATCTAGATCTTGAGGACGCTTTACCGGACTTGGTGTTCCCTTGTAATATTTTACAGGACGAACACAAGCAAATAAATCCAATACTTGGCGAAGTGTAACGTTTAGACTTCTTATACCACCACCGACCGGTGTTGTAAGTGGTCCTTTGATCGCTACAAAATATTCTTTTATTGCATCGAGAGTTTCAGCCGGAAGCCATTGATTCTTTCCGTATGTCTTGACAGCTTTTTCTCCGGCATAAATTTCCATCCAAACAATTTTCTTTTTTCCGTTATAAGCTTTCTCAACAGCAGCATCAAAAACCATTTTTGAAGCATACCAAATATCGGGACCTGTTCCGTCTCCTTCTATAAAAGGAATAACGGGATTATTTGGAATAGACAACTTGCCATCTTTAATTGTAATCTTCTCGCCTTCGTTTGGAACTACTATTTTTTTGTACTTAGCCATTATTACTCCGTGTTTTATTCAATGAATTATTATACTCCTTGCGCAAAAAAAACAAAACTATTAAACCAAGAATTACAGCGAACCATAAAGTCACCATTCTAATAATAATCGTTGTAGCGATTGACGTCTCGTTAGGAATCCCGCCTTTTATCAAAATCAAACTTAATGAACCTTCCGTTACACCTAATCCGCCCGGTAACATTGAAACGGCACCGGCTATTATAGAAAATGAATAAACAAATGTAGACCATAGAATAGAAAAACTCTGTCCAAAGTTAAAGAGAATCAAATAAAAACCAAAACACTCAAAGAACCATGAAGAAATACTTACACCAAGCATTGAGAAGATTGCTTTTGGCTGTAGTAATATATAAGCGCTTTCATAAAGATTCTGAATATTAGAAATATGATTTTTTATGAAGAGCACTTTTGCAGAATACATAATTATATATTCAGCAATTGCCCGGTTACTAATTACAATTATCAATATTATGAAGAATGCTCCAACTAAATAGATCAATATATTATTATAATGGAAATATAATCCGCCTATTATTGCAAGAAAAGTTAGTGACAGAAAATCTGTTAATCGTTCTGCAAAAATTATAGATGCTGTTTTAGAGATTGGCTCATTCAATATTTCTTTAAGCAAGAATGATTTTAGTACTTCACCCATTTTTGCAGGCGATGCGCTCATTGCTAAACCGGAAAAAAATATTTTAACAGAGAGTAACCTTGAAATTTTGATTTTTAATAATTTTAAATAGTATTCCCATTTAATAAATCGGAATACATAATTACCTAATGATAGAGATAACAAAACAGGTAGTAAAAGCCAGTTAAATTGTTTGAAAGAATTAATTATAGAATTGAAATCAGTTAGTACACCGAAGAGAAAAATAATAAGTGCGGTAAGAAGAATAGATATTACGAGATTTTTTTTTAGTTTTTCAAACAAGTCACAAAATTTCCGTTAATGACCGGTAAAGTTTTGCAAGCGGAAGACCGACAATGTTATAATAGCAGCCAACAATTTTTTCTACAAACACAGCACCAAAATCATCTTGAATACCGTAAGCTCCGGCTTTATCCATCGGGCTTCCGGTTTTAATATAATCGTAAATCTCTTTTGATGTTAATTCCCGAAATGTAACTTTTGTTCTTTCATAGTCTACAATACTTTTCCCGTTCATTAAATTTTTCACAACAAATCCTGTAAAAACTAAATGAGTTTTCCCACTTAGTTTTGTTAAAATCTTATAAGCATCTTTTTCATTTTTTGGCTTTCCGATAATTTCTTTATTAAGAACAACAATTGTATCGGCGGTTATAATAATTCCTTCCCTCACTTTCAAACTAGCTGCTTCAGATTTGTGAAGAGCAAGTCTGCGGACAGTTTGTACAGGATGTTCTCCGTCTAAT
>JACRFC010000016.1 GCA_016234355.1 Ignavibacteriales bacterium | reverse complement strand
TCCGCAGTTAACCGCAGGAGTTTGGGTTGGATTTGATGATCAGCGTGTTTCTTTCACTGGAGATTACGGACAGGGAGCGCGCGCTGCTTTACCAATTTGGGCAATATTTATGCACGATGTTTATGAACAGTTAAATCTTCCCGTTGAAGATTTTGTTTTACCTGCAAGTGGAAATGTTGTTTCTGCAGATTTTTGTAAAGAATCAATTTATGAATTGGGCGATCCGAAATTATATTCTCCGGATTGTAGGGCTGGCGTGTTAACTGATATAATAAATAAAAAAGATATTCCTACTGCATTTGATGCCTTTCGAGATACAACGATTAAATTTTTTGATCGGTATCAATTTAAAGATACTATAAATCATGAAGCTAAAGAGATACGTTGAGTTTATTAATCAAAATTTAATAAGCAACATTCGAGGTTACATTACTGTTAACGATGTGTCAACCCTGTCTGCCGACAGGCAGGCTTGAAGGTTGTGGTTACAGGGAAAAAACCAAGAAATGTTTATGCAAACTTGACAAACGGGTCAGCTAAATTATTACTTTTGCAGCTATTCCTCATGCAAATAAGGATTATATAAATCTATTAGATATTGTAATTCCAAGTAATAAAATAACAAAAAATTTCTATGAGTTAGAGCGATACAATCTCAAATCTAAAATCAAAAATTAACAATCTCCGCCGCACACGCGATTTACTCTTACCCAAGCTAATGAGCGGAGAGGTAGAGGTATAATAATGCGAAAGGTAAAACGTAAGAAGTGAAAAATATATTTGTATTTATAAAAGGTTTATTTATTTTTGTACCCAAAAGGGTGCATATGTACCCAAAAGGGAACAGTTAAAATTATGATTATAAACAAAGTATTAGATGAAGTATTCAGCCGCTGGTCTAACCTTACGGTATTGCGTGCATTAAACAAATACGGAATTGGAATATCCGGTCGCGAGGTTGCAAGAGTTGCCGGCATAACAGTTAAAAACGGCTTTACTGCGCTAACTGATCTTGAAAATCTCGGTATTGTCAATAGAGTCCGCGGCGGCAGAGATCATTTATTCACTCTAAACCGGAATCATTTTCTTGTTAAGGAAATAATAATACCTCTATTCGATGTGGAAGAAAAGTTTTCGGAAGCGATCTTTGATGATATAAAGAAGAAACTGAAGAAGAAGTGTAATAGTGTTTATGTATTTGGCAGTGTTGCGCTGAAAGAAGAAAATGTTGACAGCGATTTAGATTTATGTGTTATCTATGATAAAGAGAACCAGAAGGAAGCTTTAGAAGAAGCAATGTATGGGCTGCAATCACTATTAAGGAAAAAATATGCTGTGAATGCATCGCCTTTTTATATATCAAAGGCTCAGTTTGCAATTAAGGCAAAAAACAACAAGCCGCCAGTTGTGGACGTTATAAAAGAAGGGAAATTTTTGTTTGGTAAATCAATAAAGGCGCTGCTAAATGCCAAGAGAATCTAAGACAATAAAAGTTAATAAGACCGATGCTAATAAATATAGAAAGATAGCAAAAGGTTTTTACGATGCGGCTATTTCGGAAATAGAATCAAGACGCTGGAATGCGGCTGGACTACTAATTGTACATTCAGCTATCGCTTATGCAGACGCGCTTACAATAAAGTATGGCGGTGTTAAAAACAAAAGTGAAAATCATCAAGATGTAGTTAAGTTATTGGAAATTGTTGTTAAAGAATCTGAAAGTAAAAATAATGCGTTGAATCAGTTAGAAAGATTAATTGCACACAAATCCACAGTTGCTTATAGCGGCGAAATTTATGACGAGCAAGATATTGAAAAGCTATTTAAGCACTTGGACAGATTCAAAACTTGGGCTGAAAAACAGTTTACAGATTGAGGACTTATAAATGCCGCACGACTATTCAGAAGACAGGTTAATTGAACAGACTTGCTTATCGAGCGCGTTGCAGAAGTTAGTAAGTAACCTACAAGGTTACATTACAGCTAACGATGTGTCAACCCTGTCTGCCGACAGGCAGGCTTGAGGTTGTGGTTACAAAAATATTAAGTGAAAACGCCCGGATGGCGGAATTGGTAGACGCGCTAGCTTCAGGAGCTAGTTGGTGCAAGCCAGTGCAGGTTCGAGTCCTGTTCCGGGCACAATAATTTATTTTGAGGTAAAAATATTTCATTAACATCAGCATATTCCAAAGGACTCTTGTTCACGAATTCCCATTACGAAAACTTTCCGGTAATATCATTTTTCCTCCCGAAAGAACTTAGAAAACATATAGCTGTTGTTTATCAATTTGCAAGGCAAGCGGATGATTTAGCGGATGAAGGGGAACAGAAATCAGAAATAAGAACTCAGAATTTAGAATTGTATGAAAGACAGTTTATGGATTGTTTGAATAAAAAATTTGCAAACGATTTTTGGATAGCTCTTCATAACACAATCAATCAGTTTAATCTTACTCCCAACTATTTTTTTGATCTACTTTCTGCATTCAAACAAGATGCAGTAAAATCTAGGTATCAAACTTATGATGAACTATTAAATTATTGTTCCAGATCAGCTAATCCGGTCGGAAGACTTGTTCTCGAGTTCTTTAATATCAGAGACAATGAATCAATTCGATATTCTGATGCTATTTGCACAGCTCTTCAGTTAACAAATTTTTATCAAGATGTATCGGTTGATACTCAAAAAAATAGAATTTATATACCGCTTGATGAGATTAAAAAGTTTGGGGTAGAGTTAAATCAGTTTGAGTTAAAGCAAAATAATACTAACTTTGAACAGTTATTGAAATTCCAGGTGGATCGGACAAAAGATTATTTTTTAATAGGGAGAAATCTTTTTCTAAGATTACCTGGAAAACTTGAAAAGCAAATTAAGGCAAC
>JACRFC010000182.1 GCA_016234355.1 Ignavibacteriales bacterium | reverse complement strand
GCAAAATCAATTTGGTTTGCGGCGGCATCAACTGCAGACTGAACAGCTGCTACTTCCCCGCCTATGAGAACAATATATTTACCGGAACAGATAGTACGCGATAAGATCAATTCAACTTGTGAAGTTTTTAGCATAATATCTGCCGCTTGCATACCGGCTGCTATGCTTGTCATTTCAATTAAACCAATTGAATTCATTTCCATTATTTTATTTTCCTCTGCGATCTTTGCGCATTCTTTGCGTTCTTAGCGTTAAAGATTTAAACGCAGAGAACGCAGAGGTTTCCGCAAAGCACGCAATAATTTATTTCGCAATTCTTATAAACTCATCGGAGACGTGAGTTACTCTTCCTGAAATCGAAGCATGAACTCTTGCACCGAGTAAACCTTCTTCAATATCTCCTATCAATGTTCCTTCGTGCACAATGTCTCCGAGTCTAACTACAGGTTTAGCCGAAACTCCCATATGCTGTTTCAATAAAATTTTTACTTGTGAAGGATTAGGTGAATTTTTTGTGTATGGAGTATGCACATCATATTCCAGCACATCAATTCTTTTCATTAATTGTTTTAGAGGAACACGTCTTCCCTCTTTTATAGGATGAACTTTAACCGGCTTCTGCTGTTCATACCTTGTGCCGTTTTTCTTATTCTCAACTTTACCTTGATCGCACGCTTCACGCGGATATAAATCTTCCGGACACGCATATAAAGAACACAATCCGCAAGAACAGCATAGATCTGCATATTGATTCCACACAGCTTGTCCTGTTGTTGAAAAACCGAGCGAACGCATTACTTTGTGCGGTTGGACATCATAACCAAGAAGATAGCGCGGACAAAATTCTGTACAATAACTGCATTGATCGCATGCTGATTTACCAATTCTATTTTTAGATTCCGTAGGTCTTTTCGTTCGGTCCACCAGGTAGTGATCTGCCGGTAGAACAATTATTCCTGCTGTTGTCTTCGTAACAACTTCAGAAAGATCAAAAGTAAGTCTGCCCATCAAAATTCCGTTTACAAAAATTCCATAATCGGAAACTGTTGTTCCTCCGACGTGTTCTATAAGTTCTTTTATTGTTGTACCGATCGGGACAAAAAATGAAGAAGGATTTTTTACACATCCGGCAATACAAACAAATTTTTGAGTTACAGGTTTGTCTTCAATCGCACATGATATGTTATAAAAAGTTTCAACATTATTGACAACGCACCCGACATCAAGCGGTAAACCATAAGGAGGGATCAATCTTTTAGTTGCAGCATAAACTAATTCATATTCATCACCGCTCGGGTAAAAATCTCCAAGTAAACAAGTTTCTATTTTACCGTTTGAATAACTTTTCTCAACAGCTTCGATTGCATCAACATTTTTAGCTTTAATTCCAAAGTAAGATTTTTTTGCCGAAGTTTGTTTAATCATCGGATCTACACCTTTGATAATTTCCGGTGCAAAGTTCTTCATCAGTTCATAGTCTTTGTGAATCAATGGTTCACATTCAGCACCGTTAACTAAAACGAATTCAACTTTTGATTTGGCTTTAATGTGAGTAGGAAACCCCGCTCCGCCGGCACCAACTACACCTGCATCAAATATTTTTTTTACAATATCCACATTATCCGTTTCTTTTAATCACAACAATAGTTTTGTCATCTTGATACTTGCTGTCTGAAGTGCTGAATTTTAAGACGTCATCTAATATCAGCGAAGTAATTTCTTTCGGAGTTTTGTTTACACTTTCTAAAATTATTTTCTGCAATCTCTCTTCACCGTAAAAATCGTATTTCTCATTTGCAGATTCAACTATTCCATCAGAATATATAACAAGTATATCACCTTTATGAAAATTTATGCTGTCTGTTTCATACTTTGAATTCGGCGCCGGACCTAGTAATGGGCCTGACGGTTGTAAATAAGTTATGTTATTATTTTTTTTGTCGAAAAACATCGGCGGATTATGACCCGCATTGGCATAAAGAAACAGACCTTTTTTATCATTAGAAAGTTCACCGTAAAAAAGTGTAGTAAATTTATCATCACTAAATATTTTATTCACAAGCTGGTTTAATCTAAATAACATTGGTGAGATTTTAATCTGGAAAGTACTAGCCATTCTTAATGCGCCTGAAATATACATTGCTTCTGCCGCTGCACCTAATCCTTTTGATGCCGCATCTCCAACAACAATTCCTAATCGTTCTTCGTCATCACCAATTTTGAGATAATCATAAAAATCGCCTGCAACAGTATCTGCCGGAATTGTTACACCGAAGATATCAAACGTGTGGAATTTATGTTCATGTGCAGGCAGGATGCTGCGTTGAAGCTGCTTTGCTTTGTCAATATCGGCAATTAAATTTTTCCTAGATTGACTTAAATATCTTTCATTTAATTTTGATGTTAAAACTGTAGCAACAATATTTAATGTATCTCTTAGATCATCACCGATCATATTACTGTTTACAGCAAGAAGATATTCATAATATTTTTTTTCACCGAACCGGACTTTTCTACCTACTCCGGCAGCAGAGTACTTGAAAATTCCTTTACTGCGTAATATTTTATTTGTTTCATCAGCAAGTATTGTTCGTTCTGCAGAAATGATATCGAATAAAGGATAGTCTTTTATTTGAAGTGTGAAATCATCCGGTATCTTCTGCACTTTTCCTGTTTGGAAAATTATCCGGTATGATTTTCTTCGCAGATCAAATTTCCAAATTCTTCCGCCTGTTAATTGAATTTTTTCATTCTTAACGATCTGCTGAACTACATCTGCAAGTAATTCACTATCCTTGGTAAAATTTTGACAAGCTACACTTTCAATAGTTCTATATAATTTTTTTTGATCCATGTTTGTTTTATTCTGAATAATAGTTTATAATTTTTTGAAGAACATCTATACATACTTGATTAAATTCATTTGATTTAAAAGAATTCATAATGCTGTTGTAAGTAGGTCTGAAAACACCTTTTGCAACATAACCGCCGCCTTCAAATACACCAATTTTATTTTTATACTTTGCTTCATCAGGAGTAGGAATTGGTGTACCCGGTTCAATTAAATTTTTCCATTTGCTTTCAAGATTTACCATTGTTGTAAGATTTGGTTCCCATGGTTCAATATCCGGTGGATACATATCTTGATAAGTAGGATCATTTCCGTATTCATCTGCAATGCCAGCTAATCCGTGAGCAAATTCATGTACAAAAACTTGATTGGCAACTTTATTGTCCACACATGTCATTGAATAAAGATTGTACACACCTCCGCCGCCGTAAGTTGAAGTATTTACCATCAAGAATATTTGATCATACGGTGCATTGGCAGCAACATCACGAACCGTAAAGTAATCTGTGGTCATTAAATATCGTTCACTATCAAATGTATAAAAATGTGAGTTGAGGAGAGTGTTTTTCCAAACATTCTTACCCGGAACATCTGTACCGGATTCATTTGAAGGAGCTTCTATTCCCCAAATATTTATTTTTCCCTTATTCTCCTTAAATGGAGTATAATCGAATAGAAATACGGCAAATCGTTCACAATCATTATGAAATTTGTCCATCTCATCTTTTGTGTATCCTTCAGGTATAAAAACGATATCCAGCTTAGTAGACGGGTTCCCTGAATAATGAACTTTGAAATTATTAAACGGTTTAATTTTTTCTTTTACAATGAAATAATCCTTAGGATCAACTTCCTTTTCAAATTTCTTCTCAAAATTATTCCGGCGGTCTCTTTTATAAATTTCAACAGTAATTTTTTGTTTAGGATAAGGCATTAATACGGAACCGGAAAAAGAACGTAAAGTATTTTTTGATTCTTCTGTTGTCTGCCATTCCTGGTATAAAGTTGAAAATCCTCTTGAAAAGATTAACGTTTTGGCTGAAGCATCTAAAACTTTTAGAAAATAATTTCCGTATCCGAATTTGTCTATCAAGTTATTCTTCGGACCGCTCCATTCACCTTCTTCTACAAGTTTTTCGAAAGAAATTGTTTCTGTTGTTTTATTACCTGTTTGGTAAAAATCGAGACGGAGTGTATTATCTGTAAAGTAATCTTCATATTTTACTTGTGCACTTGTAGTAATAATAAGAGTTAAAAAAATTAATAATATGCTTTTCATTTTAGATATTCTCAAAATATTATGATTTTACTTTTCTAGATCCTGGTTTTATAACCGGTATGTTTTGTTTACATAAAGGACAATCTTCCGGCGAATATGAGACTACCTCTAATTGCAGAGTACTAAATTGAGGAACTCCAAACTGAACTTTGTTATTACTGCGATCTACAATAAAACCGACTCCTGCAACAATTCCGCCATTACTTTTAACAATATCAATTACTTCAAATACAGAACCTCCTGTGGTAACAACATCTTCACAAACTAAATATTTTTTACCTTCATCAATTTGAAATCCTCTTCTTAGAGTTAATATTTTTTCTTCTCTTTCAGCGAATATTGATTTTTTCCCTAATTGCCTGGCAACTTCTTGCCCTACAACAATTCCGCCTATAGCAGGAGAAATTACAACATCAATCTCAAAATTCTTAAAATGGTTTGCAATCATACCACAGATGATTTCATTATACTCAGCATATTGTAAAACTAAAGCACACTGAAAATATTGATTGCTATGCCGCCCGGAGGTTAATAAAAAATGCCCGTTTAACAGGGCATTAGTTTTTTGAAAAATCCGGAGAATTTCTTGATTGTTCATTTTCTAATTTCGTCTATTGTTTGAGCTAATTTGAAATCATTCATGGTAACGCTGCCTTCTGAGTGCGTAGAAAGAATTACTTTAACTTTATTCCATGAGTGAAGGAGCAAGTCCGGGTGGTGGTCAATTTTCTCTGCTTCAATACCAATCTTAACAATAAGAGCAACTGCATCTGCAAATGATTTTAATGTAAATTCTTTTTCTATTGAATTATTAAGATAGAACCAGCCATCTAAATTATCCAAATTATTTTTAACCTCTTCCGCACTAAGTGTTTGCATTTAAAGCATTTCTATGATTTACTAAATTGTTTTTTTCTCTTGATTATCTTGTTCTTCCTTTTCAACTATTTTATCAGCTACAAAATAGAGTTCTTCTGTACTTTTTTTATGCTTTACTATAATCTTATCGCCTTCCTTAAAATGTGAAAGAAGTAATTCCTCAGCTAACGGATCTTCAATATATTTTTGTATAGCACGTTTCAGAGGTCTTGCTCCAAACTTTTGGTCAAATCCTTTATCCGCTAAAAACTCAGTAGCAGATTTATGAAGTTCAATGGTCATCTTATTATCGCTGATATTTTTTATGAGATCTTTCATTTCGATACTTATAATTTTCTTAATATCATCTTTATCCAAATTCCTAAATACAATTGTTTCGTCAATTCTATTTACAAATTCCGGATTAAAGAGTTTCTTCATGGCGTCTTCAACTGTATTCTTAAGGTAAGAATACTGATCAGCATTCGATTCACCGCTAAATCCATAACCGCCTGTAGATTTTATCTCTTTAGTACCAATATTTGAAGTCATAATAATAATTGTATTCTTAAAATCAACTTTACGCCCTAGACTATCGGTTAATACACCATCATCTAAAACTTGTAAAAGAATATTGAAAACATCCGGATGAGCTTTTTCGATTTCATCAAATAGAACAACAGAATATGGTTTTCTTCTAACGCGTTCTGTAAGTTGTCCGCCCTCTTCGTAACCAATGTATCCAGGAGGAGCTCCAATTAGACGTGAGACGGCAAATTTTTCCATATACTCACTCATATCAATTCTAATAAGAGCATCTTCTGAATCAAATAAATACCTGGCTAATTCCTTTGCTAATTCTGTCTTCCCTACACCGGTTGGTCCAAGAAATATGAAAGTACCAATCGGTTTAGATGGTCTTTTCAATCCGGCTCTAGTTCTTCGAATAGCTTTTGTTAATTTAGAAACAGCATCATCTTGGCCAACTATCCTACCTTTTAATGCGATTTCCATTTTCATCAATTTTTCTGATTCAGCCTGAACAACACGAGTTACCGGAATGCCGGTCATCATTGAAACAACAGTTGCTATATCGTCTTCACTTACATCATAAACTATATCTTTTGTTTTCGCATCCCATTCACGCTTAGCAACTTCAAGATCTGATTGCAATGTTCTTTCTTTATCTCTTAAGCGAGCCGCTTCTTCATAATCCTGCTGTTTAACAACTTGAATTTTTTGATGTTTTATTTTTTCAACTTCTTCTTCCAGTTTTAGAATATCTTCAGATACAGTAAAGTTGCCCATATGCACACGGGATCCGGCTTCATCAAGAACATCAATTGCCTTATCCGGTAAATGCCGGTCTGTTATATATCTTTCACTTAATCGGACTGCGGAATGAATCGCTTCACTTGAATATTGCACATGATGATGCTCTTCATATTTAAATTTAATATGCTCAAGAATTTGAATGGTTTCATCTACCGATGGCGGATCTATCATAACTTTTTGAAATCTGCGGTCTAATGCGCCGTCTGTTTCAATATATTTTCTATACTCGTCTAATGTAGTAGCTCCAATGCATTGTATATCACCTCTTGCTAATGCCGGCTTGAACATATTTGATGCATCAAGCGAACCGGAAGCTCCGCCTGCACCAACGATCGTATGAAGTTCATCAATAAATAAAATAACATCATCTGCTTTTTCAAGTTCGTTCATTAATGCTTTCATTCTTTCTTCAAACTGTCCGCGGTATTTAGTACCTGCAACTAATCCTGCAAGATCTAAAGTAACCACTCGTTTCTCTTGAAGAATTCTCGGCACTTTCTTTTGAATTATTCTTAATGCTAATCCTTCTGCAATAGCAGTTTTACCAACACCCGGTTCACCAATAAGTACAGGATTATTTTTCTTCCTTCTGCTTAGAACTTGAGCAACGCGTTCAATTTCTTTTTCTCGTCCAATAACAGGATCGAGTTTATCATCAATTGCAAGTTTTGTTAGATCACGACCAAAGTTATCTAGAACAGGAGTTTTAGTTTTTTCAACTTTTTTCGATGCAGCATTAAATGCTTGTTGAGATGCGGCTTTAGCAGGATCTTTACTGCTTAGAATATTATTTAATTCTGCACGGGAGTTATCATAAGTAACATTAAACTGATGTAATATTTGCGTTGCAATGTTATCTTCATCTCTTAACAAAGAAAGAAGAATATGTTCTGTACCGATAACATCTGATTTATAAATTTTAGATTCGATCTGTGTGATCTTTAAAACTTTCTCAGCTTGTTTTGTTAACGGAATATTGCCAATTGTGAGAGTTCCGCCTGAAGTTCTAACTGTATCTTCTACAGCTTTTTTTAATTTTACCAAATCAACATCAAGATTTCGTAAAATTTTGACTGCTACACCCTGACCTTCACGGATAATACCAAGAAGCAGGTGTTCTGTACCAATATAATCATGTCCTAACCTTAAGGCTTCTTCCCGGCTAAGCCGTATTACTTCTTGTACACGTTCTGAAAAATTGCCATCCATCTTTTTTCCTTTATTATTCTATTATCTAAACAGTAAAACTCTCAAAATCGTTTCTTAAATATATAGATTG
>JACRFC010000181.1 GCA_016234355.1 Ignavibacteriales bacterium | reverse complement strand
GGCTCCATGATTTCCGTGACAATCGTTGCATGCCGGTGCACCAATATCTTTTTTCTTTAATAAAGCTTCACCGTGGACGCTTAGAGAATAAACCTCAAATTGATCCGTCGGTATTGCATACTCTTTCATATAAACTGAGTTGCTATGACATTTTCGACAGGTTTTAGGAACATTCAATGCATAAACTGATGAACGTGGATCTGAAGTTGGAAAAATACTATGAGCAGTATGGCAACTTACGCATTCTGCAACTTTTTTATCATTTTGTCTAAATTTTTTCCCATGTACGCTGGAATAATATTGAGATAATTGATCGGTGGCAATTCGAGGTTGGTATTTTCTCATAAATTCAATTTTGGTATGACACTTCCCACAAAGTTGAGGAATCTTTTCTCTTGATGGAACTCCAATAAAACCCTTCTGCGGATTCATGGCTGCTTCAACATCGTCTTTTGTTGAATCACCACCATGGCAGCCAACACAAGAAAGACCTGCTTGCAGATGTATATCCGCTTCATTGAAATTTTTAGGCATCGTCTCAGATTCCATATGACATTTAATACACTGATCACTCTGAGATAGTTGGGAGAAGTGTTGTCCATATACTACTTTAGAATTCAGTTGCAGACCAAAGAAGATTATAATTAATAGAAATAATATTTTCTTTAATAATAAACTTTTCATTTATAACCTCACTTATTAATTGTAACCTTTTTTAAATAAGCATAAATATCTTGCATTTCTGTTTTTGTCAACCGCGGCCATTCCTCGTTAAGCGACAAAATTAAATCTTCCATTTTAGGTGCATGGTTCCACATTAATTGAATCATACGGATTGGTGATCCAAATTTCTTCATTACTGTTAAGTCCGGCGCTTCTCCTTTTCCTCCACTTTCATGACATCGGATGCATCCTTTTTGTTCGAAAATACTTTCACCTTTTATAGGATCACCGGGTTCGTCTTCAAAGCCAAGAAAATAGAGATACGCAATTATATCAGCCATTTCATTTTTTGTAAATGATGGCCATGAAATGGATTTTACTTTCATATATTCTAGCATCAGTGGACTATGATTCCACATAAGACCAGCAATTTCTACAACGCTTTTCTTTAAATCTATTCCTGTAAGTTTCACCCCAACATTACTCGTTTCGCTTTTGGGTGAATGACAATTGATACATTTTTTTTCCTTAAAAAGAATTTTACCATTAACCGGATTTCCTGCAGACATCCTGATAGCTGTATTCCCTCCAGTAAATTGACGTAAATAAACTGTAATATTTACTATGTCTTTTCCTGACAAAGTAGGATATTTCATTCCCATTTTTTTTATTCTTTCCTGCATAATGGGGCCATGATTCCACATTGCTTGAACCATATAAATTGGTGAAGTGTATTCCGCTATTTTTTTAAAATCAGGTCCAACCTTTTTTCCTTGCCCCTTTATCTGATGACAGTTTAAACAACCTTTTGTCTCAAGAAGCTTTTTCCCCTCCGAAACACTCCCGGGTTCTCCCAAATAACGAAGGTAGTAGATGAACCCGATTAGGTTAAGCATTTCTTCTTCGGTAAAGTTAGGTCGCTCAACTTTTAATAGCCGGTATTTTCTATCCATCTGTGGAATATGATTCCAGATAATCGAGGCTAATTCTAAAAAACTTCCATAGTAATATTTTCGACTTAGATCTGGCCCTATGTTTCCGCCGAACCCACTTATTGCATGACATTCTATACACTTTTTTACTTCAAAAACAATTTGTCCAGCTAACGGGTTTGAAGGTAATTTAATTTCCTGAGCAAAAAGATTTGGAATAATTAAATAAAAAATAAAAGTTATATATCTTATGTCTCTCATCTTATTCTTCCGAGGAATTTTTTAATAATCGAAATTCGTCTTTTTTTAAACCGATAAACGTATAAGTTAGCAAACTTGCTAAAGTAATAAATACCGGAATAGCGATTAAACTAATTCCTATTGAGGCACCAGGTGCATCATCTAATTCAATTGAAAGAGATATTAAATTTAAAATCCAAAATGCAATAGCAATAACAAAAATCCATATTAAAGAAAGGCTAATTAATTGTGCAGCAAATATTATTTTTCTTTGTGTAATAATTATCATTTTACTCATTTCAAATTTCCTTACAAATAAATAAAACTTTTCTTGTTTGCCAGATTATGTATTAGGAAGATAACTATGTATACGCTCCTCAACTTCTTTGATACCTTCTTTTCTGCCTTCTTCTATTTCCCAAATTGAAATTAGAGGGAAAAATTTGGAAAAGAGAACAAAACCCAAAATAAAAACTGCTATTCCTCCAATGAATAATGCCCATTCAACAAGAGATGGGAAATAAATCCCCGCAGGTAATGGCATTGTCGGATTTGCTAATGTAGGTACAACTATTATCAATCGTTCCAGCCACATTCCAACAACTACAGAAATTGAAGCCACTAATATTCCTTTTATTGTTCTGAAACGACTAATCCCAAGTAAGATTACTGGAATAATAAAATTGCATACTACCATTCCCCAAAAGAATATTGCAAAAGGACCTGTAAATTTATATAAGATAATGTGCATTTCATGAGGTTCAGAACCAAAAATACCTGTTAGATATTCAGAAAATGTAAAATAAAACCAGAGCAAAGACATGATTAGCAAAAGAGTGCTTAAATATTTAAAGTGAATTTCCTTTAAATAATTTTCAAAATGATAAGCCCTTCTAAAAGCGATCATAACAATTAGCAATGCCGCTATTCCAGAAAAAATTGCGCCCGCAACAAAATATGGTCCGAAAATGGTACTATGCCAACCGGGTTGCAACGTCATTGAAAAGATATAAGAGATGACAGTATGAACTGAAATAGCGATAGGTATTACCATTATCATCAGAATATTAATAACCTTATTCAAAATTTTCTTTTGCTTTTCAGTACCCTGCCAACCCCACGCAAGAAAAGTATAGAACCATGTTAGTTTACCTCCTCTATCTCGAAGTTTTGCAATATCGGGAATCATTGGTAAATATAAATAGACGGTACTAGCTGTAAAATATGCAGTAATACTTGTTACGTCCCATAATAATGGAGATTGTAACCGCCCTGCTGATACTAAATTTAACATTCTATCAGGTCGGCCTAAATCTAGTATAGGATGAAGACCGCCTATTGCTAATACAATAGCTGTTATAACTTCTGCCATGCGAGTAATGGGTCTGCGCCACTCAGCTTTCGATAGGCGAAGTATGGCAGAGATTAACGTTCCAGCATGGCTTATTCCAATAAAGAAAACAAAATTAACAATATAGAAACCCCAAGTTACAGGCTGATTCATTCCAGTTACTCCAAGTCCAGACCGAACTTGAGTAAAATACATATACAATGACCAAAAGTAGATTGCTATTAAAATACTCACAGTGATATAGAAACCTTTTCCGGTCTCATATATCGGACGATATAATACTTCATCCGGACCAAAGTTTTGTTTAATCTCTTTAGACATTCTACTTCCTCTCGGATAAATAAATCACTTTCGGTTCAACACCTAAATTTTCTTTTATACGATAAGCACGCGAACTTTGTGAAAGTTTATAAACCTTACTTTCCTTATTCTCTATATCACCAAAAAAAATTGCATTGGTGGGACAACTTTCAGCACATGCAGGGAAATACTCGCCGTCTCTAATTTCTCTATCCTCTATATCAGCATTTTCTCTAACTCTAATCAGACGATGAGCACAAAAGGAACATTTTTCTACTACTCCTACATTTCTTAATGAAACATCCGGATTAAAGCAATTCCTAAACTCTTCAGGCCAAACAGGTTCATACCAATTAAAAACTTTGGAAGTAAAAGGACACCCAGCCATACAATAACGGCATCCTATACAACGATCGTATATTTGCCCGACCAACCCTTCTTTATTTTTATAGGTAGCATGAACAGGACACACTTTTACGCAAGGAGGATTATCGCAATGAAAGCAAGGTTTTGGATATCGTTTTATGCGTATATTAGGATAGTCTCCTTCGTAAACCGTAATCATGTCCATCCAGAACATCACTCGTCCTTCACTAGCTTCTTCGGGGCTAACGATCGCAATATTATTTTCAATTTTGCAGGAAGCCATACAATCGCCGCAACCTGTACATTTATCTAAATCTATAACCATAGCCCATTTTGGCATTACATTTCTCCTGAATTAAGTAGCCAAAGAAATTTTAACTTTAGTTGCATGCAGAGCTGGTAAACCGCTAATCAAATCGTAATGGTTTTTAATAATGGAAGTAGGATTCACACCAAATCCTTTTGCATATCTGCCATAAGATGTATGCCCTAATCCGAAAGGAATACCAACTGCTGAAGGTATTATCCCGGGAAATAATTTTGCTCGAGCTTTTATAGTACCCACGGAGGATTCAATCCAAACCCAGTTGCCATCTGTAATACCTTTTTCCGCGGCAATTACCGGATTTATTTCTACCCATGAATCCCAATATTGACGCATTGTATAACCAAACATTTCCTGCATCAAAGGCAAATTAGAGCTTTCACCATTTCTGTTAGTTAAAAGTTGATAAGTAATTAAAATGAGCGGGAAGTTATCTTCATATAAAACATTCTCGTGATGCGGGAGAAATATTGTGTCTCCCTTAGCTGAGAAATTAAGTTTAACTAATAAAGATTCTGTTTCTTTAGTGGATTTATTTTTCTCAGCATTTTTATTAAGACTGTCTAATTTATCTTTTAATATTTGTGAGTAAAATTCAAACTTCCCTGAAGGAGTTTTGAAAATTTCACTACTCAGTTTTTTCTTTTTAATAGGATTCCACCAACCTCCCTTTTCCAACAACAGATTCCAAAATTCATCTAAAGAAGCATAACGACCAATTTGCCAACCTCTCTGTTGTAAGTATTCTAACCAAACTCCTTCAACTCCTTCTGAGGCAATTGCACCCTCGCCTGATTTGTATATATTCTCTACTACATTGTGGATTTCATCCTTATAACTCTCGAATGGGAAAGCTAATGCGACTGTTCCGTTTATCCTTTTTGCAATATCAATTAAAACATCTCCCGTATGCCTAGTATCAAATAAAGGTTCAACTACAGGTTGTTGAATTCCGAAATGATTAAATCCGACTGTAGGAATGTTTGAGCTTTCATCCCATTTCTCTAAAAATGTGTGATCCGGTAGAATATAATTCGCATATTCATTTGTTTCATTTATAAATGAATCGAAACTGATTACTAAGGGAATTTTCTTTATTGCTTCCGCCAATTCATGTTGATAAAGGGATTGAAAAAGCGGGTTCCCTTTGATAAATAATACTTCAATGGGATAAGGTTGATCACTTAAAATATTTTTTGTGAAAATCTCAAAAGAAAAATCGAAAATCGGAGAGAAGCCATCCGTCAACTTAGAAACTGGGATTCTTTGATTCCCGATCTTTGCAATTGAATCTTCTTTAACAGGAGGAAATTTATCATATGAGGGTTTATCAATAAAATAAAGTCCGCCTTCTTTTTCAAAATTCCCTAACAATGCATTTAAACTATGAATTGCCATCTGCGTATAAGTACCATTTGTATTATTGACGGCACCTTGATCTCCAAGTACTAAAGATGGTCTGATATTACCTAAATCCCTGGCAATTTCTAGTATAGTTTTACTGGGAACATTTGTAATGCTAGAAACTTTCTCCGGATAATAATCACTCAACACAAGATTCTTGAATCCAAGATGTTTATTCCCGGAATTATCTTTCCAATCTTCAAATCCAAAAGAGTGATTTTTAATGAATTCTTTATCAAATAATTCTTCACGGATAAGAACAAAGGCAATCCCTAAAGCTAAAGCTCCAAAGGTACCGGGCATGATCGGGATCCATCTATCTGCATTTGCACCTGACAAGCTCATTCTCGAATCAATGTAAATAAATTTTGCTTCTCTTTCTTTCGCAGCTTCCTTAAAATGGCTGAAGAGTTTTGTATAGTATATCGGTGAGAATCCTTCCTCTAAAAAATTTGCACCAAAACTTAAAATCAATTTTGTGTTAAGAATATCATAAGTCGGTCTTAAACCATGGCCTTGAGTAAAAATAAATGGGATGCTGTTATTCTGGGCGTGAGATGTCTGAAAATAGTTTGGTGATCCATAAGCTTTCATAAACCTAGAAATATGTTCTTTCATCAATCCATGTTCATCATAACCGAGAAAGACTGTTTGATGAGATTTGCCGTCCTTTCTCAATTCAATCAGCTTCTTGGAAATGGTGCTTAGCGCATCATCCCAGCTTATTGATTTCCATTTTCCACTTTTTTGTAATCCAATTCTTTTTAATGGTCCTTTCACCCTGTCGGGGTTATAAAGTTGCTGTAAAGCTGCGTGTCCCGTTGGGCACATACCGCCTTGATTTATTGGATAATATTGATTTCCTTTTAAACCAACAGGAACGTCATTTATTAATCTAACTCTAATTCCACAACCGCCCGGGCATAAACCGCAAATTGTACTTTTCCATGATTCAATGCGGTGACCATTTTTTAATTTTTCAACTAATTTTTCAGGAATATCAATGATTTGATTTAAACCGTAACTTCCTGCTGCAATAGCACCTGAAACACCACCAACTAATTTTATAAAGTCTCTTCTGCTGATTTCCAACTAGTATCTCCTTACTTATTAGATTAGTTGTAACTTTATTAATAATGACAAGCTAAACAATCATTTGTTACTTTATGTTTTCTGTGGCAATTCATACAATTATTCATCGTTAATTTTATAAAAGGTATATTGATTGGTTGGGATTGTTCTTCAACTTTACCATGACAATCAATACATTCAAGCTTGCCTAAAATTATGTGCCGTCTATGAGAAAAATAAATATGGTCCGGTAACTTATAGATACGCTGCCAAAGAATCTCTTTTCCCTTTTTAATATGATCTATTAACTTGAGTTCTTCTGGTGATTTTGAAATTGGTTCTTCACTGTGACAATTAGTACATACTTCTAGAAGAGGTAACGTGGCTGAGGACATTTGTTCGTAATAGAGATGACAATCAATGCACTTAAGATCTGCTTTTTCAATATGAATTTTATGGCTGTAGGAAATAGGTTGGATCACTTTGTGATTGCCCGGATAAATTGCCCATACAACAAAACTGCCAAAAATGATTATCGCAACAATGATTAGATTCTTTTTTAGTTTTAACATTGTTTTATAGTTATAAAAGTTTACTTTAAAAACTAATGTTCATCCTAATTGTAGAATTAACATTTATTCTATGCGAAACTTATCACCTGACTTTCTTTTATTCTAATAAGTAAATAATACTTTCCATGATTCTTTATTGTTTAACTAGATAAATATCCTACAATTGTCATAATAATAATGTAGGCAACAACGATAATTCCTGCAATGGGCATAATTTTATCTAATAAATTCTGTTTCTTCATTTTTATGAAAGGGATTAATAGCCAAATAATACCACAGATTCCAAAAAATAAAATGCCTATTAGTTCGCCTTCAAAAATAAAAATATGTGCCGGAAGGTACTTTAAAGTTTGGAACATAAACATAAAGTACCATTCTGGTTTGATTCCTATAGGGGCGGGGGCGAAGGGATCTGCTTTCAAACCTAATTCCCAAGGATCAAAAAGAGCTAAAAAGATTAGAATATTAAATACAATTAACCAAAACAGAGCATCCTTTAATGCGAAGTCGGGAAAAAATGGAATATATTTTTTCTTGTCGTCCGGTAATTTTTTAAAATGTTCCGGCTCATGCATTCCTTGCCTTTGTATAAACAGCAAATGAAAGAATAAAAATACCGTAAAGATTGCCGGTAAGATTGCAACGTGAATTCCAAAGAACCTCGAAAGAGTAGCTCCCGTAACATCTTCTCCGCCTCGAAGTATAATTTTTAAATCCTCTCCTATAATTGGAAGAACTCCAACAATATCAGTTCCAACCTTAGTTGCAAAAAATGCAAGTTCATTCCATGGCAATAAATAACCACTAAACCCAAATCCTAAAGTAAGAACAAGTAATACGAACCCGCTTATCCATGTCATTTCACGAGGTTTTTTATAAGCCCTTGTAAAAAAAACACTGAACATATGAACGAATGCAAAAAAGACAAGTAGATTTGCAGACCAGCTGTGAACATTTCGAATTAACCATCCAAATTTAACTTTTGTAACAATGAAGCGTACACTTTCATAAGCGCTGTCTTCGCCGGGTCTGTAATATAAAAGTAAAAGTATACCGGTAAGTAATTGTACTAAAAAAAGAAAAAGAGTAACGCCGCCCATATAATACCATATAGAATGCTTATGATCCGGAACCTTTTTATACTTAAGCAACTTGCGGATAGGAGAAAGATCAAATCGCTCGTCTATCCATGTAATAATTTTAGAATTAACCTTATTAAACATTTTTTAACTCACTTTAGTAATAACAATCTCATCTTTAATTATTTTTACTTCGTATTCTTCCAGAGGTCTTGGCGGCGGTCCAGATACATTACGACCACTGAGATCGTAAGTACCATTATGACAAGCGCACCATATCTGTTTTGTGTCGTTCTTGTATTGAACAATACAATCGAGATGAGTGCAAGTGGCGGAGAAAGCTTTGAAGTTGCCTTCATCTGTTTTGATCAATATCACTGGTTTTTTTCCAAACTTAATAATATTAGAACTGTTTGAAGGAAAATCTTTAGACATTCCAGCTTTTACAGAATTAACTGTTGGTTCGGCAGTTTTGGGCGGGATTAAAAATGAAAGTATCGGATAGAATACAGAAAAGATTCCTCCGACTCCCCCTAAACCCAAAAGGGTGTTCAGAAATTTTCTTCTATCCAATTTCATATCTAATTCTATTTTTAATGATCAATTCAATTATTTAATCGTTCAAATTATTTAATTACGGATTTCTTGCTTCTTCCCATGGGGGAAGAATCTTTGTAAAAATATAAAGTAATATAAACGGAAGACAAAATACAATTACAGAAGCAAAAAATCCTTCCAACCCGAAAAAAGTTATTTTGTAAACGGTCAATCCTCTAAAACTTTTTGAAAACAATTGTCCTCCAATTACAATATTCCAACGAGTTGAAAAAATTCCAACTTGTACAAGAATTGCAGAGATAAAATAAACCATTTTCTTTAAATCCGGCGGTGATTTTGAAATTTTAATGAGTGCAATCATAGCAAGCGGAATAAGCATGCCCATAAAGAGTTGAATTACAACTAAGCTGATGAATAATTTATTCGAGACAAGATATGCCAAGATTTTAATGGATTCTTCCGATTCATAAACACGGTGCACAAAATCCAACGCTTCCAAAGAAAAATCTATGATCATTACATAGAATAAGTAACTTGCTAATTTATCCAGGCACAAAATATCTAATTGTTTTCCGCGAACGGGTGTTATGATCATATAGAGAATTAAAACCATCGCAATTCCGGAAACAATTGCAGAGAACAAGAAAACTATTGGCATTAGCACGCTTGACCACCATGGGTTTGCTTTGATCGAACCAAAGATAAATCCTACATAACCGTGCAATAGAAATGCAGAAGGAATTCCTATAATAGTAATTATCTTTACCCACTTTTTATCGAAGTGGATTGCTTTTTCTGAAATATCTTTTGAAAAGAGAGAAATGATTTTGTGAATCCATTTTTTGATTCCTGTTTCTTTCTGCGACCAAAGAATTATATCTCTTCTATACTCAAACCAAATTTCTAAACACAATACCGCCATTAAATACCAAGCGTAAACAAATCCGAACATAGCCATGGCAGATGCGCTGTTCGGTGTAATCAAAATCTCGTAAGCTTTTTCAGGATGACCTAAGTGAGCAAGTAAAGGAAGCGGTGCTACAATTAAAAATGCCATTGCTGTAAGCATTGCTAAGCGGTATGTTGGTTGAAGTTCTTTTACGTTGAATACTTTCACCAGCGATGCCAGGATAAAAGCTCCGGCAACTAATCCTGTTAAGTAAGGATATAATACTATAAGAACGCCCCAATGGAGTTCAATTTCATTTGGAAAAATGTAGCCCCATATTTCCTTTAGTATTGGCGTTAAATGCTGAACAATCTCTTCCACGTTATTTTACCTCCATATCTAAATTGGCATAATATACTTTTGGTTCGGTGTTAAGCGATGGTTTTAATATTCCGATCTTATTCATTCTTAAGAACCGAACCAATGGACTTGCTTTTTTGTTCAGCTCACCAAAAACTCTTGCTTGAGTCGGGCACACTTCTACACACGCCGGCAATTTATCTTGAACAATTCTATGATAACAGAAAGTACATTTCTCGGCAGTATGTGTTTCGGGATGTAAGAATCTTGCACCGTAAGGACATGCTTGTATGCAGTATCTGCATCCGACACAATAATCTGAATCCACAAGTACAACTCCATCCTCACCTTTAAATGTTGCACCAACAGGACAAACTTGAACGCATGGAGGATTATCGCAATGATTACAAATTTTCGGGACAAAGAAACTTCTTAACATCTTTTTATTTGTTGTGCGGGAATTATCGAAACCGTCCATTGAACCATTTGGACTGTCAACTTGTACATCGCCATTTTCATAAATTCTGTAACGTTCAACCCATGTTCTAAAGAAGAATGGTTCTTTGGGAACATTGTTTTCGTTTTTACATGCAACTGCACATCTTCCGCATCCAATACATTTACTAATATCAATTCCCATTCCCCACTTATGGTTGCTGGGTATGTAACCGTTTTCGAGCATCCATTTTTTTACAGTCTTTAGTTTGTCTGTTGCACCAAGAAATCCAAATGCAATAGGTGCAAGAGCAAGTATGGCAATTTTTTTTAGAAAACTTCTTCTCTCAACTTTTTTATCTGTTTCAATTATTTTGTTTTTCATTATTGTGCCTCCGGTAAATGTGGATAATGACATTGCCAGCAGACATATCTTGGCTCGTGTGTAGCCATGTTTATCCTTGGAATAAATTCATCACCTTTGGCATCTTGGGAATGACACTGACCACAAAATTCTCTATTTGCCGGTTTGGTTGGTAAATATTCTCTCGGGCGTAATTTATGTTTCTCCAAAGTTTCATGACATTTAGTACAAGGAATATCCATGTGACTCGAAACCGATTTTGCACTTGAAATTTCAGCGTGACATGCTGAACATTCTTTTGGTGTTTGTGATGGAGTTGGATTGTGCGGATTATGACATGTTACGCAAATTCTTCTTGGATTATGCGATGCAGATACAATCTGTGGAAATCCTGTGGGTCGAGAGGGATTAAATTCATGACAAACAGGGCAAAAAGTTCTATCCCGCGGTTTTTCCGGTTTGAATTGATCAGGCTCATTAACATGATTAACCGAAGGTCCGTGGCAAACTTCGCAAGAAAGATTTTTATGATAACTTGAATTTTTAGTTTTCCACAAATCATCATGGCAATCAGCGCATGCTTCCTGTCCTGCATATTCCATTTTTTTATCGGCATTATTTTGAATAGCGCCGGCACGATAATGACCCACCAAGCCAAAATCTTTGGGAGTAAGAAGCGAAGTGGCTACAATAAATACAATTACTACCACAAGTAAAAGTATTGACAATCGTTTGACTTGTTCCGGAATTTTTTGTAAAAAATTTTTCATGAATACGCTCGCCTTTACTTTAAGTATTTTTATTTATTTCTATCGGTTCAATTGTTTATTAATTCGCTTCCTTTCTTTCGCTTTGCATATAAAATTGAAATTACCAGCAACACAATTCCTAAAAACATGAAAGAAATAATCCGGTAGCTTGGATCTAAATTTGTTGTTCCAACAAATAGAATGTACACCACTGTTAATAAAAATGTTAAGAGCGCCATCCACCGGTATTTTTTATTCTTAAGAATAATACTCATTACATAGTAACCGATCGCAACTATTGTCCAGGAGAGCCCGATATAATCTTTAGGAACTATATGATAGAGTGCATAAGGAAAGATGAAAAACGCCGAGCCGAGATAGGATAATCTCATCGCGTCAGTTGTTAAATCGAGTCTGTGCTTTTGCCAATTTAAAATACGAGCGCTTATTAATGCCACAACACCAAAACTAAGTGCAATTGCACCGATCTTTTCTTCTAATACTAAATAGGAAAAGAATATCATCAGATACATTATAAAGTTTGCTACTATTATAATTTTTGAACGGAACCAAAGCGCAGTAGCCACTACAACTAAACTCTGCCAGCTTAACCAAACAAAGTATTCCGGCTTAGGAAAATTATTTACTATTGCAACGCTCAATGCCGTGTAACCAAGAATGGCATAAAAGAAAGTTGAGTATTTACTTTTTTGTCTCTCATAAAACATAATTGAAAGAAGCAAGAAAACACTTGAAGTTATTAACTCAGATAAAACCACAATGCTGCTGAATTTTGAAAGTGCGATGATTAGTAACAGAAAAAAACAGAGAAATGAATTCAATAAAGTATTTAGTATTGAACTAATAGACTCTCTTTCGCCTCGATCCCCGGAAAAATTGCCGTAAGCATAAACCAAGCAGTACAAAAGAAGAAAATAAATATTAATCAACGGTGAACTTTGTAGGGCAATTTTATTACCTGCAACAGGATTACCAATGAACCAAATAAAGTGAGTAAAATAGACCAAAAGAATTGCATAGGTGTAGAACGAGTTCCAGTCTAAAATTCTTTTTAAGTAAACCGACCATCCGCAGATCAAAACTAGTATAAAAAAGATTAACCAATAAGAATCACTGATCAAAGCTGTAATGGAAATTAGCATGATGCCAAAAGCCGTGAGATATATAGATTTTCTTTTAAAAGAAAAAGAAATGTGAAAGATCGATATTACTAACAGCATAAGTATTTCAAGTGTTGGATTTTCAATTGTGGGATTGCTTGAGAAAAAGTGTAACCGTAAAGTTGAAAAGAAAAGAAGAAGTAACGCTCCGCCAAAAATATATTGGGAAATAAATTGAAGCGAACTTTTCCAGTAATTCGATAACCAGAAAAGAAATCCAACCAAAACATATCCTACAAGACTAGGAAAAAAGGAAGGTAAATTTTGATACGGAAATGTCATCAGAAAAATTATTCCAATCGCAAGAATTACAATTCCAACTTTTGCAAACCAGAATTGTCCTATCTGAGTTTCTAATGAATCCGCCCGATCTGAAATATTTTGAGGCATCAATGAAGGTAATTCAAAATTATCTTCTGAAGAAAGATTTTCCAGATTAAGTTTCTCCTCAATCCGGGAAATTCTTGTTTCCAAATTTTTCAAATATGTAATTAATTGATTGTTCACTTCAAGTTCGGAGGAAGAATCCATAATGTTACCTCCAATGCTATTGTATAATTTTTATCCTTTCTGAATATTACTTGGTGGTGAAATTTGAATCGTTCTTAAGAAGTATTTTCATTTTAATCAGATATAAGCCTGCGAATTCCTAT
>JACRFC010000180.1 GCA_016234355.1 Ignavibacteriales bacterium | reverse complement strand
TTTGTTGGGTTTATTTGTTTCTACAATAATTAAACATCTACGATGTTTTTAGACCTCGTAGAGCCTGCCTGCCGGCAGGCAGGGTCAAATTGTTGTAGAAAAGAGTTTATTTTACATTGATAAATCCTCGTAGAGGATTAACAATTTCCTCAGTATTCGTTCAAATTTGTTATAATTTTATTCTCAATATTATAAACCCGCAGATTCTTAGGTTGACGCCTATGCGACTTTATCGGGATCGAAATGACATTTCAGAATTTTCAGAAGTCTCATATTTCATAAATCTGATTTACAGATGAACTAATACCGTTTCGCCTTTTGCTTGTAGTTCTACTTTTTGATTAATTTATTGAGGTAATCGAAATATTTTATAACACTCTTATGTATAAAAATTATTTTTTCATTTTTAGATGTATCCAAGAATTATCAGCCGCAATTCACGGAAAGCAAATCCTTGAAGCTTACACTCAAGAGAAAGACAAACTTTTTCTTCATATCCCGTTAAAAGAAAAACCATTTTTCCATTTGATCATTTCAGCAAATCCGCAGCAGCATTATATAACAACTAAAGATGAACATCATAAGGCAAAGAAAAACACAATTAGTTTTTTTGAAAAGTATTTACCGGCGAAGGTCAGCTCGATAAAAATTGCATTGGGTGACCGGATAATTGAGTTCACTCTCTCCAATTCAAAATTATACGTTGTATTCCGCGGCGGACAAAGCAATATATATCTTTTAGATTCCAACAATAATTTACATCCTTTCAAGAAAGTTGAGAAAGAAGAAAGAGAAAGATTTCTAAAAGAACTGCCGTCTTTGAATTTCACCGATTCGTTTCCATTAATTACTTCATTCATAGAAAGTACAGCAGATGAATCTTTAATTGAAAAAGACCTACCCAATGGGAAGGGTTGGGATGGGCTTTTATTTCGAAAATTACCATTCATCGGTAAAGATATTCTAAGAGAAGCGGATTCCCGTAAAAATGATTTTAGAAAGAATCTTTTCGCTGTGGTGAATGAGATTATTCATGAAAAAATTACAGTTTATTACGATGAGAATCTTGGTAAACCAAGGTTCCATCCGGTTACGTTCATATCAGATCCAATCCCTAAAGATCATTTCTTATTTGATAATTACTTTAGCGCGCTCAACAAATATTTCACACTCTCCTTTTCAGAATCTAAGGTTAAGAATGTTAGAAAAGAGATTGAGAAGTTTCTTACGAAATCCGTTGAAACATTAACCGGTAAGTTGAATAACTTAAAAGGACGTGTTGATGCCGGTACGAAAGAAAAAGTTTATCATCAGTCCGGTGATCTCTTACTTGCAAATATTAATTTGCTGCGGAAAGGAATGAAAGAAATTGAATTGGAAGTTTATCCTTCCGGAGAGAAACATAAAATTAAACTTGATGAGAAACTCTCACCGCATCAAAATATTGACCGCTATTACGATAAATCACGGGCTGAGAAAATTGAATATCAGAGATCAAAGGAACTGCTCGAATTAAATGCAAAAGAATATGAACGGTTAATTAGAATAAGAGATAAATTTGAACGCACGGAAGATCAAGAAGAACTTCTCCTAATAAAAAAAGAATTGAAGATGAAACCGCAGTCAACGCAAACGGACGATAAAAAAGATAAAGTGTTATACAGACATTTTATTATTGACGGCAAGTACAACGTTTATGTAGGAAAGGACAGTAAGAACAACGATATGCTTACAACTAAATTTGCAAAGCAGAATGATTTCTGGTTTCATGCACGTTCTGTTTCAGGTTCGCATGTTGTTCTTAGAGTTGAAAACACAAAAGAAACGGTACCGAAAAATATTTTGCATAAGACTGCTTCCATAACTGCATTTTACAGTAAAGCAAAAACTTCCAAGCTTGTTCCGGTAACTTATACGCTTAAAAAATATGTA
>JACRFC010000179.1 GCA_016234355.1 Ignavibacteriales bacterium | reverse complement strand
TAAAAATCCGGACATAATAAATCCAACTAAAGCGGAAATAAAAGAATGCAAATGACTGAATCCGAGATATACTCCCTCTTCACCTTTTGGTGCAAGAAAGGAAAAATATTCTAGAAATCTTGGTGAGATGAAACATTCTGCAAGTCCTTGTATAGCAATGCCGACAATTAGCATGATAGTAATAGGATGCATTGAGATCAAACCAAAAATAGAAATATCTGTTCCCATTATACCTTCCAATGATTGCGAGAATGACATTGCAAATGCAGAAAAAGGCATTAGAATCATTCCAACCAACATTGAAGTAACCGCTTTTCTCTTCTTCATTAAATTTGTAATGAGGATAACAAATAAAACAACTACTGCCGGATTAACGTTTGCAAGCCATTCCGGACGCGCTTCATCACCGCGTAATCGAATAACATATTTAGGCATTGTTGCATAAAGCTGCTGTTGAATGATCCAGAAACCGCTTACTATCAAAATTAATATTACTAATCTTGGTTGTAATAGAATTTTTTTTAGAGATTGAAAAACTTCAGCTACTGTTTTTCCTTGATGAGAATTATCATTTTGTTTGAAAAAGAAAAGTGCAAAAAGCATTGCAAGGAATGACATTCCTGCAGAAAAGAAATTTACATATTCTAATCCCATTCCTTGTCTAATGTAAGGAACAAAAGTTTTTCCGCTGAAAGCGCCAATGTTAACAATCCAATAAAACAAAGCATAACCTCTTGCGCGGTTATCTTCATTAGTGGTTTTTGCAACAGTTCCGGTAATTAATGGTTTAATAAATGAACCGCCGATCAAAGTGATCAGCAAAAACAAAAGCACTAATCCTTTAGTATGAAACATACCAAGTAGTGAATATCCGGTTGTAAGTAAACCAAATGCCAGCACAAGTCCATTTCTAAATCCGATTTTATCTGATATAGCACCGACAAACGGCGGAAGAAAATATAAAAGTGCATAAAAAACACCGGCAACAATTCCGGTTTCAGTATCGGTAAATCCAACTATGTTTGTTAAATAAAGTGTAAGAACAATAAAGAACCCGTAATAAGCAGCCCTTTCACAAAGTTCCATTACATTTGCAATCCAAAATTCTCGCGGGAATTTGAATTTGGTCTTTGATTCAGAAGTTGTTTGATCTGTCATGATTATCCTGTTCTTAGAAAATGATTGCCAAGTTAGAAAAATTTATCCTTTAATAAAATGCTATCCAAAATAATCTTAATGAGATTTGAAATAAAAAATTCCATAGATTCGACTACGGGAATAAAAGATTTACTAAATCAAATTGTTAATGCTTGGAGTTGAAAAATGAAAATTTATTCTAAACATGAACTAAATAATTACTCGCTTTCTCTCACTTATGATGACATCAGTTTAATCCCTACAGAAATTTCGCGAGTTAAAACCAGATTGGAAGTAAATATAAAATCAAACTTTCTCGGAAAGGAATTAACTGTACCTGTAGTTTCAAGTCCGATGGATACGGTAACGGGAATTGCAATGGCAAAAGAACTTTCTAATTCCGGGTGTATTGGAATTGTGAACAGATTTGATTCTTCATTAAGTGAATTATTTTCAAATGGAAATGTTGTTGAAGGAATTCAAGCTGTTTCGGTTAGCTTAACTGCAGAAGATCCGCTATTGGAAAAAATCGCAGCGAACAATCTAATTGTTTGTATTGATACTGCTAATGCCAACAATGCACATGTACTTAATAAATGCGAAGAGTTAAAAAAGAAATACAAAGTAAAAGTTATTGTCGGAAATATTGCACATGGCGGAACATTGAAACAACTTGTAGATGCGGGCGCTGATGCTGTTCGCATTGGAATCGGCGGCGGAAGTGTATGTACTACTTCAGTTCAAACGGGAATAGGTATCGGACAAGTTTCTTCTGTGTTGGATACTTACTTTGTACGCGAGGAACAAAAATTAAAAATAGAATTAATTGCGGACGGCGGAATTAAAAGTCCCGGTGATGTTGCAAAAGCTCTTGCTTCCGGTGCAGATATTGTAATGCTTGGAAGAATGCTTGCAGGAACTAAGGAAACACCCGGAGAAGTTATTAAATACAGCGATCAACTTTGGAAAAAATACCGTGGTTCGGCTTCGTTCGGTGTAAAGATGAAAGGAGAATTTATTGAAGGAGAAGAAACAATGGTTCCGTATAAAGGTGCTGTGAAGAGTGTAATTAATGCAATCTCGGATGGATTAAAAAGCGCAATGAGTTATTTGAATTGTGAATCATTAGAAGAATTAAAAAAGATAAATACGTTTGGAGTTCTCAGCACAAGTTCATATCTGGAAAGATTGCCGCGCAAATAGCATAAAATTTCCCCTCCTTTCAAAGGAGGGGAATTAAACGATCGTTATTCTTCTCTTTTCACTCTTTCAATAGTAAAAGCGGGAACACAAATAGAAACATATTCGCATGGTTCATTAAATGGATTTGAGTAACGTACCCGCGTTCCTTTCTTAATACAAATTGATTGGTTCTTTACTAGAATTATCTCTTCACCATCCACTTCAAATTTTTTCTTACCGCTGATGATATATGTTATCTCATCAAACTCAGGTATTTGAAACGGCTCGGACCATATTGGTGGTGCGATCATATGAGCAAAGCTGTAATCACCGGTATTAATGCTTGCCTCACCAAAATGTTCTTCGATCAATTTTCCATCGTTCGTTGGAACGATGAACGGATTTGTTTGAACCTCGTATTTATTCATTTATTCACCTTTGAATTGTAGACGTTGCAACTTGTCCCGACTTGTCGGGATGGAACGTCTCTACGTAATTAAATTTTTGCTCTCTTCAAACGCAGTGAATTGCTTACAACTGAAACCGAACTCAACGACATAGCAAACGCACCAATCATTGGATTAAGCATTCCAATAGCAGCAAGTGGAATCAAAACGGTGTTGTAAATAAACGCCCAAAACAAATTTTGTTTTATTGTTTTAATTGTTTGTCTGGAAAGATTTATAGCTTTAACAACTGCTAATAAATTTCCTTGCACTAAAGTAATCTGTGCAGTTTCAATGGCAACATCTGTTCCTGTTCCAATAGCAATTCCAACATCAGCTTGTGCAAGCGCGGGTGAATCGTTAATGCCATCCCCAACCATAGCAACAACTTCACCTTTGGTTTGATATTCTTTTACATAGTCTGCTTTTTCATTTGGTAATACTTCGGATCTAAAATCTGTAATTCCAACTTTATCTGCAATCAATTTTGAAGTTTTAGAATTATCTCCGGTAAGCATAACTGTTTTGATTTTCATTTTATGTAATTCTTTTATTGCTTCGGCAGAGGTTACTTTTAATTTGTCTTCAATAGAAATTAATCCTTTCAATTCTCCGTCCACGCCTACGAATACAATTGTTTTTCCGTTCTCAATTAATTTATCATAATGTTCGTTCATTGCATTTGTTTTGATCGAATACTCACTCATCAAATTTAGGCTTCCGATTATCACGGAACGATTATTTACCATTCCTGTTAATCCAAAACCGGATAAATTTTGAAATGACTCCGGTTGTAATAACGAAATATTTTTTGATTTTGCTTTTTCAACGATTGCAAGCGCTAAAGGATGTTCCGATTTTGATTCGAGAGAAGCGCTCAAGTAAATCAATTCATCTTCTGAAATATTATTTACTACAATCTCAGAAACAAACGGTTTGCCTTCAGTGATTGTTCCCGTCTTGTCAAAAATAATTGTAGAAATATTTTGTGCGAGTTCGAGACTTTCGCCATTTCTAATCAATATTCCATTTGATGCCCCTAAACCTGAACCGACAATAATTGCAGTTGGAGTAGCTAAACCGAGTGCACAAGGACATGCAATTATAAGCACTGCAACAAAATTAACAAGTGCCTGACTGAATGAATTATGACCGCCAATAAAAATCCACACTAAAAATGTTATTAGTGCGATTATTATTACAACCGGCACGAATACGGAAGAAATTTTATCTACTAATTTTTGTATCGGCGGTTTTGAAGATTGGGCTTGTTCAACCAATCGAATGATTTGAGCAAGTACAGTATTATCGCCAATCCCGGTTACCTTAAAATTGAATGAGCCATTTTTGTTAATAGTTCCGCCTATAACTTTTGAATAAATAATTTTTTCAACGGGAAGACTCTCGCCGGTAATCATTGATTCATCCACTGATGAACTTCCCCGGATAATAATTCCATCGGTAGGAATCTTCTCTCCGGGTTTTATTACTACAATATTCCCGACTTTTAGATCAGAAATATTTACAACAGTTTCTTTGTTATTGATCAGAACATTTGCTGTTTTCGGTCTTAGCTCTATCAATTTTTTTATTGCGGAGTTAGTCTTTTGTTTAGCACCATGCTCAAGAAGTTTACCCATTAAGATTAGTGTGATAATAACGCCCGCGGTTTCAAAATAAACATGGGGTAATTCACGGTGAAATGAAACTAATTCCGGAAATAGTGTTGCAATTACGCTGTATCCGTATGCAGCACCGGTTCCGATTGCAACAAGCGAATTCATTTCAAAAGAAAAATGTTTTAAGTTAATCCAAAAAATCTTATAGAATCTTTTTCCGCTGATAAAAATAATTGGTGTTGTTAGTATTAATAAAATCTTATGAGTTGTATCTGCAGAAAAACTCCACATGTTTTGAAAAAAGGAATAATCTATCAGCATGCTAACAATAAAAACGGGAAGTGTTAGAATCAGAGCTAGAAAAAAGTCTTTTTTGATTTGATCATAATATTCATCTTTTTCAGGAAGGGGATTAACATGAATTGCTTGCTTAAAATCCTTTTGAGTATCTGAGTTTAGTTTTAATTTGTAGCCATAATCTTCAACTGCTTTTGCAATTGAATCAAGATTGATATTATCATGTTCAAGTTCAAACGTAACATGTTCTGTGGCAAGATTAACGCTTACATTATTAACACCTTCAAAACCACCAATAATTTTTTCAACACGTGTTACGCAGCTTGCACACGTCATACCCTCCACAGGCAGATTTATTTGTTTCATTGCAAACCTTTTTATTTCTGAACTTTAAATCCTGCATTTAATATTGCTTTTTCTATATCTGACGAGCTTACTGTTGTCTCATCAAAATTTACTTTTGCGAAACCAATTCCGACTTCCATTGTTG
>JACRFC010000178.1 GCA_016234355.1 Ignavibacteriales bacterium | reverse complement strand
TTGTGTAAACGGCAGCGTTTGATTTTCCAATCCGGATATTTCATTAAGCTTTACTGTATCAATTCGATTTTCTAGGTAACTAAATAACTTAATGGTTTTATCTGTTCTGGTAATAGTTAAAGAATAATCGAAAGATATTTCCCTTTCCAGCAAAAGACCGCCAAACAAACCATCGGAAAAAGGATTTCTGTATTCAACCTTTAGAGAAGTAACTGTATAATTTACTTCAGAGTTTAATCCAATATTGGAAGTTGTTAATAAATATCCGTGTTCATTAAACGTTTGAAATATTTTCGGTTTAAGAATTTCGAGAGTTGGAGGCAATGTAAATGAAAGATTTATTGTTTGTTTTGAACCAATAATTGAATCCACTTTTGAAACAGATCTATCAATTAATGTATTAATAACATCAAGATTCGTTTTTGTCTGAGCAATAGACGAAATGGATATTAATAAAAATAAAATAGGAACTGTAAACGGTTTTGTTTTCAATTAATTACAAAATTTGTTGAGGACTAATTTCAAATTAGAAATTCGTAAAAGTAATTCCAAACAATAATTTATTTGAATCCTATAACTTTGTCATTGCGAACTGAGGCGAAGCCGAAGTGAAGCAATCCCATTCTTAGAGATTGCCTGCCTGCGGTAGGCAGGCTTCATCACTACTTCGTAGTGATTCGCAATGACAGACATAAATTTTATCTTCTGCCCGCAGCAATTTCCTGAAGACGTTCTATTCTTTCTTCAATAGGCGGATGAGTAGAAAATAATTTCATAAGAGATTTTCCACTCAACGGATTTACAATAAACATATGCGAGGAAGAAGTGCCGGCATTTGTCATAGGAATTAATTTATTACCCTGCTGAAGCTTATTCAAAGCGGAAGCTAATGCAAGCGGTTCACCCGAAATTTGAGCTCCGCCTTCATCAGCCATGAATTCACGTGACCGCGATATTGCCATTTGAATTAACATCGCTGCGATAGGTGCAATTATCATTAATGCCAAATCTGCAAAAACATTATCTCTATCGCGTTCATTTCTTCCACCGCCAAACATTGCCGCCCATCCTGCCATACGTGCAATAAAAGTTATTGTTCCAACCAACGTTGCTGCTATAGTTCCAACCAAAATATCTCTGTTCTTCACGTGAGTTAATTCATGAGAAATTACACCCTCAAGTTCATCACGTTTTAAAAGATTTAATATTCCGGTTGTTACTGCTACCGCACTATGCTGAGGATTTCGTCCTGTGGCAAAAGCGTTCGGTGTTGGATTTTCCATTACATATACTTTTGGCATCGGCAGTTCTGCTTTCATAGATAAGTTCTCAACTGAATCGTAAAGCTGTGGATACTGTTCGCGTGTAACTTCCTTTGCGCGATACATCTTTAGAACTATCTTATCAGAAAACCAATAAGAGCCGAAGTTCATCACAAGCGAAATTAAAAATGCTACCATCATGCCGGACTGACCGCCGATCAAATTTCCAACAAGAATAAACAACACCATCATCACAGTCATTAGTATAACCGTCTTAAAGCCGTTCATCAATTACTCCTTTTTTTTGAATCAAATTTAGGTCGAAAGTTTTGTTCTATCAAGTTTGTTTGAGTTGTTATTCTAACAGATATTGAAATTAAATTGTTCCAAAATAAAACTGAGATGAAAGTTTGGCTTGCCTTTATTGGCATTTATCTGTAAAATCGCATCAAAATTTGCCGGGAATATGAAAAAGATCTCAGTTGTCTTCACAACAGTGTTAATATCATCTACACTTTTTGCACAAAGCACATTTGAATTTTTAAAATTAGATACAAGCCCGCGTGCAGCCGCCGTTGCCGGAAGTTTTGTAGCTAACAATGACGACCCCAATGTTATTTTCTATAATCCGGCTGGAATTAATTTACTTACAGGTACACCGGTTTCATTTTCATTTTTAAAGCATGTTTTAGATATCAATTCAGCAAGTTTAACATATTCAAAAGAGTTTGAAGGTATTGGAAGATTTGCAGCTGGAATTCAATACATCAATTATGGTTCGTTTATAAAAGCAGATGCAAGCGGAACAAACCTCGGCGAGTTTAGCGCTGGAGAAATGGCTTTACTTATAGGTTATGGAAATCAGCTTGATAATAATTTTTATTACGGTGCTAATCTAAAATTTATTTATTCAAGTATTGCAGGCCAATCTTCAACAGGATTAGCTTTTGATCTCGGTCTGCATTATGCTATACCGGAATTAAGATGGAATTTTGGTTTTTCCATTTTAAATCTTGGGAAGCAGTTATCAAGTTACTTCAGCACCAAAGAAGATTTACCTCTCGATGTACGTTTCGGATTCTCAAAAGAACTTGAAAAACTTCCTTTTAAATTTTATTGGTCATTCAACCGGCTCAACGAAAGACAAGACAACTTTTTTGACCGCTTCGGACAAATTACACTTGGCGGAGAATTCCGTTTAGGTCAAAGTATGCGTTTGCGGTTCGGTTATGATAATGAAAAACGCCGTGAAATGAAGATTGGTACAACTGCAGGTTTAGCAGGCTTTAGTGTCGGTTTAGGATTCATAGTTAGTAAGTATAATGTAGATTATTCATTCTCGTCTATGGGGTCAATCGGCGCGTTACACAGGTTCGGCATTTCAACAAATCTATAATTTTGTAATTATCGTTTTTTATCAAGGGCTGTTTTTAATCCAAACCCACTTCCTAATCCCCCTCCAAAGATTGCAATAATTTTCAATACCTCGTACAATAATGGTTTATCCATTGGTAAAAGATAAATAATTAAAAAGGATAGAAATCCTAACCCACACAATGTGTATAATAAATAGAACCATCTATTTGAACTTTTTAATTTAAATTCATTATCATCATCTTTTTGATTATAATCTAAAAACTTATGTATATGTTCAGAATCAAACTTTTCAAATAAAGGATGTGAAGAACGACCGAAAGAAGAAGATGTTCGCATGATTGCTAATAATTCTTTTCTCACTTGAGGAGGGACGTCTTTCATAACTTCTTCAATTTGAGGATTTATTTTTTCTTCATGCTCTTTTGACTTGTCCTCATATTTTTCTTGTTTGCCAGAAGGACCATCTTGATTCGTTTTTGTAACTTGGTCATCAGAGTTCATATGTATACTCCTCAAACAGATTGTATCTTCTTAATTTTCTCTCGTATTTTCTTGATTTTTTATGAATAATCTCATTTAACTGCTGTTCCATATATATTGTCAAAATCATCTCAATAACTTCTCTAAGATTATTCTGGGATAGAAGACCTTTATTCGTAGCTTCAATTATAGATTTAGTGATGTTTTTTATTTCGTATGGAGCTACATTTTCATGTAAATCTGTTTGTCTCGAATATTTTATTAATTCTTCCATAAGATATTTAACAAATAACGTTAATAAACTTTTTAAATTGTCCCCCTCATTACCATTTATAAAATAGTGATTATTCTAAATAAAACAAAAATTAATAATTTTACTTTTTATACGGTGTTTTTAAGTATTGTTCGGCAAACTTATGAGAATCATTCCGATCGCGTAATTGCAAAGTCTCATTATAATATTTAATTGCTTTGTCACGCTTTCCCATTTGATCGTACAACATTCCTAAATAAAAAACAGTATTAATTAAAAAACCGGATTCTTTTTCTTTATCCAATTCACGGGAAAGTATTTCAGATTTTTCAAAATAAGCAGCAGCAGAATCAACTCTTTCTTTTAATTTGAAATCCATACCTAAATAATAAGTTGCTTCTCGCTCGAACCGCTTATTATAACCGGGCATACCGGCTTTACATTTGTTATAAATATCCCTAAAAGTTTTAACCGCTTCCGTATAATTATTTTCTTTTACGAAGGTAAGACCAAAATATTTTTGAAAGTTGGGATTGTTTGGAAAATCATCTAATAAAATTCTTGCCCACTTACGCGATTCATTCATATTATCTTCAAACTGAAAATTGAGAGTCATTAAAAAGTAACGCGCTTCAAGACGGGCATATCTTCCATTGATTGCAACGTTTTCAAGTTCTTTCAATCCTTTTGCTTTATCACCTTTCGGGAAGAAAAACATAAACGGTTTAACTGCATGATATTTTTGCGGAATTACATCTGCATAATAATGATAGATCCCAAATCCCAACTGCACATCAACATTTTTCGGATTCGCTTCGTAAGATTTGAAGACAAGAGCAAGCCCGTCTTTTCCATCAAGTGCAGCTTTGAACCAGCTTTCGCGTATCGCAAGCAGTCTTCCTCTAAATCCTAGTGAACCTCCTTTGAAAAACATTGCATCAACACTCTTATCATTATTATCAAGAATGTTGTCGCATATATCTATGCATTCTTCTAATTGATTGTAAAATTTTTCATCTAAGCTTTCGTTATCGAGATCAAGAAGAATTCTCCACCAGGTTATCATTGCCTTAAAAAATTTTCCGGAAGGATGTGTGGGATATTCTTTTGTAACTATATCAAATGTTCTCTCAGCTTTGTCAAATTCAATTCCGTAAATCTGATTCACTCCGGCTTTCACAAGAGAATCATGTCTAACCCAATTATAGTTTTGAGCGGATATATAATTCGCTACAACAAATAATAAAAAAAGAATGAATCTAATTTTCATACTATATCGCTCCTCTAGGGGCTTCCAAATAATTTACACTCCTCCCCTTTGGGGAGGATGGGTGGGGCTATTTTCTTTTTGGACGATACATATCAGTTGCGCGTCCGTAAAAAACTTCTGCAGCTGCCATCATAGTTTCAGATAAAGTCGGATGAGGATGAATCGTTAATTCTAAATCTTTTACAACCGCTCCCATTTCAATTGCTAATGTGCCTTCTGCTATCATATCTCCGGCACCAACTCCAACAATCCCAACACCCAAAATTCTTTCCGTCTCAGGTTCAATTATTAACTTAGTTAATCCGTCATTCCGATCCAATGTAGTAGCGCGTCCGCTAGCGCCCCACGGAAATTTTGCAGTTTCAACTTTAATTCCTTTTTCTCGTGCTTCCGTCTCACTTAATCCTGTCCAGGCAAGTTCTGGATCTGTAAATACAACTGCAGGAATTGCATTGGGTTCAAAAGCAACTTTATGACCAAGTATTGCTTCAACAGCAACTTTACCTTCTGCAGCGGCTTTATGTGCCAACATCGGGTTTCCAACAACATCCCCGATCGCATAAATATTCTGATCATCTGTTCTTAATGTTTTATCAACTGCGATAAATCCTTTATCATTAATCTTTACTTTAGTCTTTTCTAAACTTAATCCATTTGTTATTGGTTTACGTCCGACCGATATCAAAACTTTATCAAAAATTTGTAATGGCTCTGTAACATTTTTTCCCTCAAGCTTAACTTGAATGCCTTCGTTTGTCTCTCTCAGTTCAACAACTTTAGTTTCAACAAAAACATGCTGCATCATTGTTTTAACACGTTTTTCCAGAACAGCCACAAGATCACGATCTGCCCCTGGTAAAATTCCGGGTAACATTTCAACTACGGTAACTTTACTACCAAGTGCGGCATAAACTGTACTCAGCTCCAAACCAATATATCCTCCGCCAATTACAAGCAGTCTCTCCGGTACATCGTTCAATTCAAGCGCTGATGTTGAATCCATCACGAGTGGTGAATCAATTGAAAGTCCGGGTACTTTTACCGGGATAGAACCCGTAGCAAGAATTGCCTTTTCGTAAACAACTTCCTCAGTTGTCCCATCAGTTTTGCTTATTAATAGTGTGTCTGAGTTTATAAATGTTGCTTTGCCGTTTATAAAATTTACTTTACGTTGTCTTGCTAATTGACCAAGTCCGCCTGTGAGTTTATTTACTACTCCATTTTTAAAATCTCTGAGTTTATTTAAATCAATTTTCGGTTCACCAAATTCAATACCCCACTTTTTTGCTTCTTTGGCTTCACCAATTAACTTCGCAATATGAAGTAAAGCTTTTGATGGAATACATCCGCGGTATAAGCAAACACCGCCGGGATTTTTTTCTAAATCAATCAATGTAACTTGCATACCTAAGTCGGCGGCAAGAAATGCAGCAGCATATCCGCCCGGTCCTCCGCCAATTACTGCTAATTGTGTTTTACTTGACATCATTTATACCAATCAGTTAATTTTAATGTGAGTAAAATAAGAAAAAAGACGTGAATTAATTTTTTGTGACGAATTATCAACCAAAAAAATTTTGGATTTATTATTATTGTTATTATTTTAGCAAAAGTAAGAATCACTATAAAAATTCATTTTAGAATATCCGTTTATTAATTATTAAAAATATATACTCTTTAGAATAAAGTTGGGGGCAAATTGAAAAATGTTTTCGGCATGAAACTCACATTTATTTTCTTTTCACTTCTTGCATTGCAACAAATAACTGCAGAAGGCAATCTCAATCCGTTTAAAACCGATGTTCCTCCTGTAATTGATGGTAATCTCAATGATCAATTATGGAAAAATGCTCTTTCTGTTTCGGGATTTAAAACATTTACCCCGGATTTCGGAAAAGATGGAACTGAACGTACAATAGCTTATACAGCTTACGATTCTGAGAATCTTTACTTTGCGTTCCGTTGTTTCGATAAAGAACCAGGTAAAATCAAATCTAGTGTCTCAAGCCGCGATAATATTCTTCCCGATGATTGGGTGTGTATAAATCTCGATTCATTCAACGATCAGCAATCATTGTATGCTTTTTATGTTAACCCACTTGGAATACAAATGGATAGCCGCTATGCTGCAGGAACTGAAGATTTTAGCGCTGATTTTGTCTGGTATAGCGGCGGACAAAAACTTTCGGATGGTTATAGTGTTGAGATAAGCATACCGCTAAAAAGTATCAGATATTCAGAAAGAAATCCTGTTACCATGTCTATTTTCTTCGAGAGATATATTAGCAGATTCTCCGAGCATGATTCTTATCCCGAATTGGATCCGGCTAAAGGATTTGCATTTCTCACTCAGATGGCGCCTCTAGTTTATTATGATTTGAAACATTACACCTTGTTCGAATTGCTTCCCGCTTTTACTTACAATCAAAAATACAATCTCAATGCCGGTCGGTTAGAAAGAAATGTAGATAAAGGAGAAATAAGTTTAACTACAAAATATGGAATTACTTCCGATCTTATTCTCAATGGAACTTACAATCCTGATTTCAGTCAAATTGAAGCCGATGCAGGACAAGTAGATGTAAACTTAAGATATCAATTGTACTTTCCCGAGAAGAGACCATTTTTTTTAGAAGGAAATGAAATCTATAATATCGCCGCTACTAAATCATCTGAAATTGATCCGCTTATATCTTTAGTTCATACAAGAACAATTATAAATCCGTTAACCGGAATTAAACTTTCCGGAAAAGTTAATTCAAATAATACTATTGCTTTTATGTTTGCTATGGATCGGCTACCTTCAGATATGACGGCATTATCAGGCGACTATTCTTACGTACCTATACTTAGATATAAACGCTCTTTTTCGGATGATAGTTATATCGGCGGAGTTTTTACGGACAGAGAAATAAAAAACAGTTATGACCGTGTTATTGGAATTGATAGTAAGTTAAGACTAACCGATGCCAGCACTCTTGAATGGAATGCTTTCTATTCAAGTTCGAATTCAAATCTTCTTCAAGAAATTCAAGGAGGGCATGCTTTAGGATTAGTTTATAATTACGATTCAAGGAATTTGTATTACAATTTTACCGGAAAAGAAATCTCGGAGAATTTTAACGCTGAGACCGGCTACTTAACCCGTACCGGAATTTTTACTCTCACCGGATTAGTAAGACCAAAAATTTATCCTAATTCATCATTTATACAAAGAATTGATTTAGAAACTTTCTCTGCACAGACAAAAGATAAACCAAGCAGTATGTGGGAAACATATAACTATGTTTCGGCTCAAGCTTTTTTTCTCGGTTCATGGAATTTTAAGTTGAAGTACTCATATTCCACTGAAGTTTTCAAGAGTGAAAAATTTAAAACGGGCGGGTTTCAAATAAGTTTTGGAAGTCAGTTTACAAAACAATTAGCTGTCTTTCTATCATATAAGCGAATAAATGCAATTTATTATTCACAAAATCCTTATCAAGGAAAAAGCAACCGCATTAGTACTATTATGGTTTATAATCTTTCGGAAAATTTTGAATCATACTCAACTTTTACATTCTCTGATTTTTACCGCGATTCCGATTCACAATTGATTTATGAGTATCCTATATTCAGAGAGCGATTAACTTACCAACTAAATAAATATCTTTTCTTCCGCGGTATTGTTGAGTACAATAAATACAAAAGACAATTACTTACCGATTTTCTGGTATCATTTACTTACGTCCCGGGAACGGTAATTCATTTAGGTTACGGTGCGCTTTATCAAAAAACTGAATGGAATGAATTTCCAAATAGATATGTTGACAGCAATAATTTTCTGGAAACACAAAGAGGTTTCTTTTTTAAGATGTCCTACTTGTGGAGAAATTAGATTTTTATCATTATGAAAATTAAAACTGTAATAACCGGTTCAACAGGTATGGTGGGCGAGGGTGTTCTTCACGAATGCCTCAAACATCCCGATGTTGAATCAGTACTTGTTATAAATAGAAAACCATGCGGAGTTGTACACAACAAACTAAAAGAAATCATTCACAAAGATTTTTTTGATCTATCTCAAGTAGAAAGTCAACTTTCGGGATATAATGCATGTTACTTTTGTGCCGGAGTTTCTTCGGTCGGGAAAAAAGAGAATGAGTATAAGCGAATCACTTATGATTTAACAATGAACTTCGCCAATACTATTCAAAGACTAAATCCGGAAATAGTTTTTACTTATGTCTCAGGAGTTGGAACCGACAGTACCGAAAAAGGAAAAAGCATGTGGGCACGAGTAAAAGGAAAGACGGAAAATGATTTGCTGAAACTTCCTTTCAAAGCTGCGTATATGTTCAGGCCCGGTTATATTCAACCCACAAAAGGATTGAAGAACACATACAAAATATATAAAGTACTCGCTCCGCTTTATCCAATTTGGAAAATACTTTTTCTTAAATATGTTGTTACTAATGAAGAAGTTGGCAAGGCGATGATAAATGTAGTTCTGAAAGGTTCTGAGAAAAAAATATTGGAATGTGTTGATATAAGAAAGGTTGCAGAGTAGAGACGAGGCATGCCTCGTCTCTACAAAAAATTTATCCTTCCAAAGAAAGCAAGAAAGGATTTTCAAGAGCTTCAATAACACATCTTAAAAATAAAACTAGGAAGCAATTGCTAGAGATTTAACGGGTAAAGAGTCAGTCTCGAGTTTTTCTAAATTGATAATTTTACTCGCGTGGTCTATATCTATACCGACTATAGAACCGGCTTCATCAAGATCAACGACAACACCCGTAACTACTTCTTTTGAATCCACACTCTTTTTTTCAGATAAGTTTATATAGAGAGAATCTGTGTCTGGATAATAATTTAATTTCATGTTTCATTCCTTTCAAAATTTCTATCGGGAAAAGCATTATGAACCGTTTGACCGTCACCGAGAGTAACAACACGAAGAAATTTTTTCAACTCATTAACATAACCCCAATAACGAATTCTATCATCCTTTTGAATATCTTTTCTTATTGGGTTCGTTAAAATTTCTAAAATCCATTCTTCTTTTAAGTACGAGCGTTTTGTTAAAACTTGTTCGCGAAAATATCGTGTTGTTTTCACATGTGTAATATAGCTTTTTCAATGTTGAGCATCAATACACTACAGCTTACTGATTCTATACAAAAAACTACCCTTCCAAAGAAAGTAAGAATGGATTCTCTAACGCATTAACAACCCATTTCAAAAATCTAATTCCATCGGCTCCGTCAATAATTCTGTGATCATAAGAAAGAGAAAGCGGCATCATCAATCTCGGTTCAAACTTGCCTGCCTGTTCGGCAGGATTTCCATTAATGTAAACCGGTTCATAAACAGATTTTGAAACACCAAGAATTGCTACTTCAGGAGAATTAACAATCGGAGTAAAATATGTTCCACCGATTCCTCCGAGATTAGAAATAGTAAAACATCCGCCCTGCATTTCTTCAAGCGAAAGTTTTTTATCGCGTGCTTTTTTAGATATCTCGGCAAGCTCGATACTAAGCTGAATTATATTTTTCTTATCAACATCTCTAATAACCGGTACTAGTAAACCTCTGTCTGTATCAACAGCAACACCAACATTTACAAATTTTTTGAAAATGATCTCGCTCTTAACAATATCAACACTTGAGTTGAATTGAGGAAAAACTTTAAATGCAGATGCGATCACTTTAAGTAGAATTGCAGTTACAGTTAATTTGCCGCCGGCTTCATCAACTTTTTTCCCGAATTGTTTTCTCAGATTTTCTAACTCGGTAATATCCGCTTTATCAAATTGTGTAACGTGAGGAATTGTTGCCCAAGCATATGATAAATGCTCTGCTGTCTTTTTGCGGATATTACTCATCGGCTGGCGTTCTATCTCGCCCCATTTAGAAAAGTCGGGCAATGTCTCTCGTGTTACTCCAACTGTTATTCCTCCAAATCCGCCTTGTCTAAATTGTTCATTAACTGCTTTTGCGTAAGTTTTCACATCTTCGATTGAAATTCTTCCACTCGCGCCGCTTCCCACAACTTGTGCAATATCAACACCGATCTCGCGTGCAAATCTTCTTACAGAAGGTGCTGCGGGAACTACAACTTTGGAAATATC
>JACRFC010000176.1 GCA_016234355.1 Ignavibacteriales bacterium | reverse complement strand
GCAAAAGCTCCTTGGTATTTTTTAGGACTTCAGGAATTACTGCACGTTTTTCCTCCTGTAGTAGCCGGAGTGTTGGTTCCGTTTTGTGTTGTTGTTGCTTTGGTAATTATACCTTATTTCGAAATAAATATTAAACGTGAAGGTTTATGGAAAGAAAATCCAAAGAAAACCTTCATCATTTTTTCATCAATTATTTTTGTGCTTTTAATAATTTTGATTTTCTTCGATGTATTTTCAATTGCTGTACCCACACTTATGATTTATGTTTTTGCCGTTCTTCCATACTTTATAAAAAAGAATTCTCCTTTTATTAATTGGTTATCGCGGATTTCATTGGCTGAATGGATTATGACATGGTTCTCATTTGTCTCACTAATTTTGATATTCATTGGAACATACTTCAGAGGTCCGGGTTGGAGCTGGGTGTGGCCCTGGTAATAATTCAACTCTAAAAGGATTTCACTGAAATGAAAATTGATAGATTAAGAAAAATATATGCTGTAACAAGTATTCTTTTTCTTGCTGCCCTGGCCATCTCTCCTCTAAAAGATTATTTCACTGAATGGAGATCAATTCAAAAAAAGTTTAATGAAACAGTAGAAAAATTACCGGTTAAAGTAAATCCGGTTAGTATCGGCTTACAACAGATTTGGAATAGAGAATTAAATACAATTGACAGATGCACCACTTGCCATTTAGGAATAACTAACAGCAAGTTGAAAATGGTTTCCCAGCCTTTTAGAACACATTCAAAAATTTATCACGATATTGAAAAGTTCGGATGCACTATCTGTCACGAAGGTCAAGGGCTGGCAACACGATATGAAGAAGTACATCTTCCAACAGAATTTTGGGATCAACCGATTTTACCAAACCGTTACATCGAATCTTCCTGCGGGAAATGCCACATCGGTGAAAAATTATCTTCTACACCAACATTAAATAAAGGAAGAGAATTACTTGAAAAATTTAACTGTGCCTCTTGCCATGATATTCCCGGAATTAAAAAAAGTTATACTCTTTCACTAAACGGTATAGGAAGCAAAGTAATTAACAGAAATTGGATTTTAGATTGGTTAAAAAATCCTAAGCATTATCAGGATAACGCCTTAATGCCAAATTTTCTTCTTACTGAAAAAGAAATAATTTCGCTTACAGATTTTTTAATGAGTTTCAAATCGTTTGGAGACG
>JACRFC010000173.1 GCA_016234355.1 Ignavibacteriales bacterium | reverse complement strand
TTTGTCAAACCGCTTTGATTGTATACAAAACTTGTGAATGAACTACCGGTTGATACTTGAAGAGTATAACTTGTTGCTGTTGTACTTGAATTCCAGGTTAGTGTCGGTGAAGTTGAAACGTCAACCGCTATATTTGCCGGTGTAGATAATGTTGGTGCACTTGGCGGTGTGCCAAGAATTGTAAATGACCATGAACCAGAATAAGCAGAAGTACCGTAACTGTTTGTTGCACTTACTCGCCAATAATATGTTAACCAATTAACTAACCCACTTACTTGTTGATTTGTATTTGTTAAACCGCTTTGATTGTATACAAAACTTGTGAATGAGCTACCGGTTGATACTTGAAGAGTATAACTTGTTGCTGTTGCACTTGAATTCCAGGTTAGTGTCGGTGAAGTTGAAACATCAACTGCAGTATTTGTTGGTGAAAAAAGTATTGGTACAGGAGGTGCAGATACTGGAATAATTAAATTATTAAGATTCAAAGAACTACCTATCATACTTTGTAGATTTGTAAATACTTTTTTTACTATTGAAGCACCACTCACTACAAGGCTATCAATTTTTGTATCTAAAGTCGATTTACCATCTAAAGTGGTTTTGCTTAATCGAAAATGGGGTGCACCGAAAGAAGATGAAAAATGATTACTACCATACATGAGAATTAATTTTTTTGTAACTATGTATTTATCATCTAATATTATCTTTGCAAGATAAAATCCATTTGGCAATCCCTTCAATTCTAAATCAATGTAACTATAACCGGAGCTAAAATATTTTTCAATCTCATTTTTTACTCTTTGACCAAGTAAATTGTAAACTTCAACTCTAACATTTCCACCTTTGGGGAGAGTTATATCTATTCTAGTCTTTGGATTAAATGGATTCGGGTAGTTATTTGAGACTTCATAACCAACTGGAAGCTGTTCATCTTTAACACCCGTGACACTAACAAAACTGAAGGAGCCGTCTGATGATGAAGTAGTTTGATAAATATAAGGAGTGCTATAAAGATTTAGTTGAAGCCCAGCTAAGCCGTTTCCATTTTGGTCAACTAATTTTCCAGAAACAGTTCCAATGCTTTGTGCGTAAAGAATGAGAGGTTGTAAAAATAGAAAGACAAGTAATAGTAAATGCTTTTTCATATTACTCTCACATTTCGTTTATTTACAAATTATTTATCGCGAATAGTCAGTAGAGAATCAGGAAAGGTTGCGAACATACCCATGCATCTGTTCAGAAGGAACTTACTGATTAATATATTCAACATCAAAAGGATTTTTGTCCAATTTTGACTAAATGGAAGGTAAAATTATCTCTTGCGTTCTAAACGCTCGCGGGAATTGGCTTTTCAATCCTTCTTTGGAAGCAACTGCAGTTCCTAGAAAATAGTTTTTGTATTTAATAACTTTCTGCCCACCAACCTCAAAATGTTTTTTTATTGTTCCCCCGCTGAAATAAACATTAAGCTCGGAAACATTTTCAAGTTCAATAATATTTTTTGTAATTGCTGTACCAAAAACTTGAGCTGCAAGCGGATTCAGTTGAAGGATGTTGCGTTTATCAACAGTCCCAAGCAGTGTTCCAATTCTATTAAATGATTCGAGATGATCGCTGTTCCAATCATTACTAACAAAATGAATATCATTGTTCTTAATTAAATATTTGTAATCATCAAATTTATTTCGATCTATTCCATAATAATCAGAAAGAATTTTTAAATAATTATTTACTTTCCCGCTGGATGATTTAATCAGATCATATTTTTTTTCTTGTCTCACCGTTCGCTTTAACGGCTCGGTCTTATCAATCTTTTTCAGTTTGGCAACAAAAAAACCTTCGCTTTCAATTTCCCAAGGAAAGATCCGTCGAGTTTTCTTTAGCTCATTACTTAAAATTTCATTCCCAAACTTTGTATGTCCTTCATTGCCCTTAACAGGCAATTCAATCTCTTCCAGTTCAACAGGATATTTATTCATCACTTTATTTATTACCATTTCATTTTCTTCAAGTGTTAATGTACATGTTGAATAAACAATCTCGCCTTCAATTTTACACATTTTAATTGCAGCAATAAGAAGCCGTAATTGTAAATCCGACATTGCTTCAGCTTTGCGCTGATCCCACCAATTACTAACCTCGCCTTTTTTCTGAACGATTCCCAAAGCGCTGCACGGTGCATCAACTAAAATTTTGTCAAAGCGGTTTTCAAATTGCCTGCTTAGTAATTCCCCTTTGCCGTGTAAAATACCAACATTCACAAGACTCATTTTATCAACATTAAAGACAAGACTCTTCAAACGGTCAACGGAAATTTCATTAGCAATCAATGTTCCGTGGTTGTTCATTAATTCTGCAAGCTGTGTTGTTTTGGATCCCGGTGCGGCACATAGATCAAGAACCGAATCGTTACTGCCCGGATTAAGAATAAGTGCCGGAATCATTGACGATAAACTCTGCATATAATACTTACCAAGAATAAACTGGAGCGTTTTGCTTACAACATCTTCACCGGAAATTATACGAAATGCATTTTTTATATTAGGAATAGATTGGAGATTAATTCCGTAACCATTTAACTGTTCTTCCAAATCATTATTATCAATTAATAAAGAAGCTCTTAGATAAGGTTTATACTGGCTGTTGTGATATTGTTTATAATTAATTAAAAACTCTTCACCGAAGTGCGTGCGGATATAATCTGTTATGTTACTGCTAAGTTCTATCAAACTATTGTCGTGTGAGGTTGAGTGAGTTGAATACTTGTATTGAAATTCTTTTAATTCCTTTCGAGTTTGGAAAAATTTGCTTGAACTCTTTTTCCATTTCTTTTAAGAATGAATCGAGATGTTTTTCGTAATCGCGCACAGTTTCATAAACATGCATTGCTTCTTTAGGAATTTTTATCTGAGGTGGTTTTAATCTGTTCGCATAGAGTACATATTTTGCTTTAAAGTGATCGTCTGTAGTAAAAATAGTTTCGCCAAGTTCATTTGTAATTTGGTAGCTGTCAAAAAACGGTGGGGGGAGAAAAAGAATTTTTCCAGGAAGAGATATTTCTTCAAATTCAGCCGAGCCGATAAAATCATCCGGGAATGATTTTAACTTCTCTTTGACTTTCTCAACCCAATTTTGTGCAAATTCTTTTTCTGTCATATTAGTTTTATCGGTCATTTAAAATTTATATCAACTGCTTCCGGGTTTTCAATCCAATCAGCAACAAAAACATTAGTATCGTGAGATGATTTTCTATCTGCTCTTCTGTTCGAACAAAAAACTATTTTTTTACCGTCGAATGAAAACATAGGAAATGCATCGAACATTTCTGAATTAGTAATTTTTTCAAGCCCGGTACCGTCAACATTAATCATAAACACGTCAAAAATTCTTCCGCCTTTATCAACAGAATGATTATTTGAGCAGAACAAAATCTTTTTCCCGTTTGTATTAAAAAACGGCGCCCAATTAGCACCCGGAAGGTGTGTAACTTGTTTTGCATTCTTGCCGTCAATATCAGCAATGAAAACATTTAGTTCTTTCGGTTCAACATAGCCTTCCGCTAAAAGTTTTTTATATGTTTCAGACTCGTCACCTTGCGGCCTGCTTGCCCTCCAAACAATTTGTTTTGAATCGCTGGAAAAAAAAGCGCCGCCGTCATAACCTAAAGTGTTGGTAAGTTGTAAATATTTTCCGGTTTTTATTTCATACCGCCACAATTCCAAATCACCCGAGCGTGTTGAAGTAAAAATTATGTATTTGCCGTCAGGCGATACGGTTGCTTCAGCATCGTAACCTTCCCCGCCAATCAATATTTGAGGACTTGCCTGTCCGGCAGGCAGGCTTGATCCATCTTTATTTGCAATATAAATATCGTAGCTATTAAACAACGGCCAAACATATTTTCCGCCGGTAAACGTTTTATGTTCAGGGCATTTATCACCCGCAGCATGAGTTGAAGCATAAATAATTCTTCCATCTTTAAGAAAATAACTGCAAGTAGTTCTTCCCTTTCCCGTTGAAATTAATTCATACCGTTTCCCATTCCCAAGTAAAGATCCGTCAATATTCATTTTGAAAATTTGATCGCACGGTTGTGAATTTATTTCGTTCCAATCGCTTTGAAATGTTAACTGTTTATTATCAAAACTCCAATATGCTTCGGCATTGTTTCCGCCAAAGGTAAGCTGTTTTATGTTTCGAAGATGAGTTTCACCGGAAAATCGAAGTGTGTCTAACGATGGATTATAATTTTGTTTTTGCACAGTTGATGTAAAAGCAAAAAGTAAAGGCATTACAAAAAGAATTAGTAATAAAGAAGTTCGCAAAGAAATAATTCTATTTTTCATCAAAATTTGTTCTTCCTATAAATGTTACTGAAGTTTAATAACCTTTTTATCTTTGTGGAATAGAAAATAAATCCCAATGATCACAAAAGGAATACTTAAGAGTTGTCCCATATTCAAAAATAAATTTTGCTCGAAGAGGGACTGATTCTCCTTAAAAAACTCAACAAAAAATCTGAATCCGAAAACGGAGACAAGAAACATTCCGAACAACAGTCCGTTCTTGAATCTTCCTTTAACTCTAAAATAGAACGAAAGCAAAAAAATAAAGATTAACAAATATGCTATTGCTTCGTAAAGCTGAGCCGGATGACGTGGAATATTATCCACAGAGACAAATACAAATCCCCAATTACCGTTTGTCGGTTTACCAATTATTTCCGAGTTAAATAGATTACCCATACGGATAAAAAATCCCGAGAGGGCAACTGTTATAACAATACGATCTATGACCCATAGAAAAGACATCTCTTTTTTTCTTCGGACATATAGATAAATCGCTATTAAAATACCTATTGCGGCTCCGTGGCTTGCCAAACCGCCTTTCCAAATCTGAAGTATTTCTAACGGATGACTTAAATAATAATCGGGATTATAAAAAAGGCAATGACCAAGACGTGCACCGAGAACAGTTCCAAGAATCATGTACCATACTAAATCGTTTAGATCGTGTTCCGATCTATTTTCTCTCTTAAAAATGATCATCATAATTTGATATCCAACTACAAACGACATTGCGAAAAGAAGTCCATACCAGCGGATTGTAATAGGACCGATTGAAAAAATATCAGGGCTTACATCCCAGTTTATCACGTTTACATTACCTTATGGTTTAATCTTTATCTGACGCGAAGATAGCAGCCTAAGAAACTAAATAGATTTTGGTGATTGGCTGTGATGGCAAATTTACATAATAGACGGTTAATAAAGCAACTGAGTAACCATGCTCTTTTAAGCTAAAAACTAGGATAAAACGATTATTCTTCCCAAATAAAATCGAATAGCAGATAGGAAGCCGTTAACATGATCACATCGTAACAAACGAGAACAGCTATTTCTACAAATGAACTGCTGACAGAATTACCATCCATTGCAAATTTGGTTAGCTCAAGAAGAGTTAGAATTAGAGGAAGTAAAATCGGAAAAGATAAAACCGGGTAAAGTGTTCCTTTAGAGCTGGCTTTGGATATTATTGCTGCTATAATCGTTGATGAAATTGCAATTCCGATATTTCCAAACAGAAATGCAACTGCAAATAACGTGATGTTTTTTATTATGAAAGAATTGAATAGGATCGAAAAAAGAAAAGTAATTACGAAGTTCATCAAGAAAACGAGCAAAAGATTAAAAATAAGTTTGCCTGAAAATATAGTTGATGGTGCGGCAATTAAATGAAGTGTCATTGTTGTTCCGCGCTCTTCTTCCGATACAAAAGCACGTGAGAGACCCGACATTGCAGAAAAAAATATTACTACCCATAAAAGTCCGCCGGTTAAATATTCCGAGATCTTTTCGCTTCCAATCGAAAACATTATTACGCTGATTGTAACCAGAATAAACATTGCCAGCGCATTAATTGCATAACGCGTACGCAGTTCCGATTGCCAATCCTTTTTGAAAAGCGAATATGCTTTCATCTATTAAATTGCTCTTTTAAATTTTTCCAATTCAATTACTTGACCGCATAATGCAATGTCCGAATCTTCATTCGAAGCAATTATCACCAAATTATTTTCTGCTTCCTTTTTGATTAACTCATAAACTTTTTCTTTTCCGGGATTATCCAAATTTGATGTCGGCTCATCTAAAATTATTAGAGGTGGTTGGTGCAAAAGAGCAAAAATAAATTTCAACCGTTGTTTCATTCCTGAAGAATAACCGCGGACAAGATCATTTTTCCGGTCAATAAGTTTTAGTTCATTCAGTAAAAAGTCTGAACGTTCTTTATTGAAACTAATCCCTCTAATATTCGAAAAGTGTAAAAGATTTTCTTCGGCGGTGAATTCATCATAAAGAAAAAGATATGGCGAAACAAAACCGATATGATTATGAAGCTTGACGGATTCTACTTTTTTCAAATTATTTTTATGAATTACTTTTCCGCGGGTTGGTGAAATTAAATTTGCAATAATTTTAACTAACGTTGATTTGCCGGAACCGTTCGGTCCGGATATACCATAAATATGCTGCGATGAAAAAGAAAAATTAATTCCGTCAAATATCAATCTTCTTCCTAAATACTTAACAATATTACTTAATTCAACTGTGTAATTAGTCATTTTGAATTACAAGTTTTCCTTTTTTAATCGTATCCCCCGTTTTAATCACAAAAATATAAACGCCGGTTCCTAATTTTTTACCGTTATTATCCAAACAATTCCACGAGATTATTTCATTGCTAACAATATTGATTAGACCGGAATAAACCAAATTCATATCAACAGAATAAATGTAAAGTTGTGCTGTACTTTCACCGTTAGCAGCCACCGGAATGTTTATTGAATTATACAAAGAATATTTGAACTGCTGCGGAAAAGCATAATCTGTCTCGGCAGACATAACATTACCGCTCAATACATTTCCTT
>JACRFC010000019.1 GCA_016234355.1 Ignavibacteriales bacterium | reverse complement strand
GGCGGTGAAGCACAGAGAATAAGATTAGCAACGCAAATCGGTTCGCAGCTTGCGGGCGTACTTTATGTTTTGGATGAACCGAGTATCGGCTTGCATCAAGCTGATAATATTAAACTGATCAATTCACTTAAAGACCTCCGCGATCTTGGTAATACTGTAATAGTTGTTGAACACGACCGCGAAACTATTGAAAGCTCGGATTTCATTGTAGATCTTGGACCATATGCAGGTGAACATGGCGGTGAGATTTGTTTGCTCGGTAATACGAAAACAATTGTAAAATCTACAAATAGTAAAAATTCATTAACTATAGATTATCTCCTTAATAGAAAAAGAATAGAATTTAAGCCGGAGCGGAGAAAAGGGAATAGAAAATTTATTGAACTCAAAGGTGCCGGCGGAAATAATCTGAAAGAAATAGATCTTAAAATTCCTCTTGCAAGTTTTATCGCAGTCGCAGGTGTAAGCGGTTCAGGAAAATCTTCTTTGATAAATGAAACTCTTGTAAAAATTTTAATGAAGAAAATTTACGACTCGAAAGTTGTACCGTTATCTTACAAATCAATTAAGGGATTAGAACACATTGATAAAGTAATTGAGATTGACCAATCGCCGATTGGTAGAACCCCACGTTCAAATCCGGCAACATATACGGGATTGTTCACTCATATTCGTGATTTGTTTGCTCAACTTCCTGAATCTAAAATGAGAGGTTATAAGCCGGGAAGATTTAGTTTTAACGTTTCAGGCGGCAGATGTGAAGAATGTGAAGGAGACGGCTTAAAAAAAATTGAAATGAATTTCTTGCCTGATGTTTATGTGTTGTGTGAAGTTTGTAATGGAAAAAGATACAATCAGGAAACTCTAGAAATTTTATATAAAACAAAATCAATTGCAGACGTACTAGATATGAGAGTTGAGACAGCAGTTGATTTTTTTGAAGATCTTCCTGCACTTCGAAGAAAGATAAAAGCACTTAACGATGTTGGCCTGGGTTATATAAAACTTGGTCAGCAGGCAACTACATTATCGGGCGGTGAAGCTCAAAGAGTGAAATTAGCAACGGAATTGAGTAAAGTTGGAACAGGAAAAACTATTTATATTTTAGATGAACCGACTACTGGACTTCATTTTGAGGATGTTAATATTTTGCTTAGGGTTTTGAATCAACTGGTTGATAAAGGGAATACTGTGATTGTTGTTGAACATAATCTGGATGTTATTAAAGTTGCAGATCATGTTATTGATTTAGGTCCCGGCGGAGGTGAATATGGTGGAGAGATAATCGCTTCCGGAACACCAGAAGATATTGCAGAAAATAAAAATAGTGTAACGGGAAAGTATCTTAAGAAAGAACTTAATAGATTGTAGGAGATAAAAGATGGATGAAATATTTGCAGAGAAAAATAAAAATGAAGCGTAAACTTTTAATCCCCAAACAAATAGTTACTGTTAATTCAAAGAATGAAATTCTTCATGATCATGCAGTAGAAATTGTTAATGGTAAGATTGAAAGAATCGTTTCACTTAAAGATTTAAGAACATCAGAATACGATGGAGATGTTTTAGACTACCGTAATTACACACTCATTCCCGGATTCATTCAGACTCACATTCATCTTTGCCAAACATTATTCAGAGGATTGGCAGACGATCTGGAGCTGTTAGATTGGCTGCAAAAAAGAATTTTTCCTTATGAGAATTCTCACACAAAAAATTCTTTACGTGCTTCAGTTCGATTAGGGCTTCACGATCTTCTAACTGGCGGAACAACTACAATACTCGATATGGGTACTCTTCATCATCAAGAAATAATATTTGATGAATTGATTGAATCCGGTATCCGTGCATTTGCAGGTAACTGCATGATGGATAAGAATGAATTGTATCCTGCATTTTGTGAGACCACAGATTGGAATCTAAAATCTACTTATGATTTGGCTAAGTCATTTCATAACTCAAATAATAGTAAAGTGAAATACGGATTCGCTCCGCGTTTTGTTTTATCATGTTCTGAAAAACTTCTTAAAGAAACAAAAGAGATGATGAAAGATTTCCCCGGCTCGGTATTCCATACCCACTCTTCAGAAAATAAATCTGAAATTGAAACCGTTAAACGAATGACCGGAAAAGAAAATGTAGAATATTTTGAATCAATAGGAATTCTTGACCAAAATACTATTTTAGCTCATTGTGTCCATTTGAATGACAATGAAGTAAAGACATTAAAAACAAATTCAGTTAGGGTTGCACATTGTCCATCTTCAAATCTAAAACTTGGCTCCGGTATTGCAAACATTCCACGCTATATCAAAGAAGAAATATCCGTATCGCTTGGTGCAGACGGCGCTCCTTGCAATAATGGATTAAGTATATTCAATGAGATGCGTCTTGCTGCATTAATACAAAAACCGATTCATAATTCAACCGTTATGGATACATTAACAGTTTTCCGTCTTGCAACTATTGAAGGAGCCAAGGCTCTCCACATAGAAAATGAAGTAGGTAGTATAGAAACAGGTAAGAAAGCTGATTTGGTTTTACTTGATCTTGAGAAGGCAGATCAGCCTATTCAGCTAAGTGATGATCAGATTTATTCGAGCATTGTCTATTCATCTTCCAAAGAAAATGTAAAAGCTGTTATGATTGATGGGGAATTAGTGATGGATGATGGAAGATGTTTGATGTTTGATGAAGAAGAGCTTGTTGGAAAAGGGAAAGAAGAATTAATTAAAATAGTGTAGTCATTCTGAGGAACGCAGAGACGAAGAATCTCCAAATAATGAATTAGCGATTCTTCATGGAGTTTACATTGAACGAAGTGAATATGTTCAGAATGACGAAATGGAGTTAAATGAAAATAATATTTGCAACACAAAACGCCGGTAAAGCAAAAGAAGTAAAAGCGATCTTTGCTGATTCATCAATCGAAATTATTTCTCTTTACGATCTTGGCAACAACATTGATATTGAAGAGCATGGAACAACCTTCCGCGAGAACGCATTTATCAAAGCGAGAACAGTTTATGATATTTACAAAGTACCGGTAGTTGCCGATGACTCCGGTTTGGAGATATCACAACTTGATGGAAGACCCGGTGTTTACTCTGCGCGCTATGCGGGCGAGAATTGTACTTACGAAGACAACAATCTTAGAGTGATTGACGAGCTTAAAGAATTTCCGGAACCTCATAGAGCAAAGTTTATAAGCTATGCTGTTTATTACGATGGTAAAAATGAAAGAGAAGCTGTTGGCGAATTGCATGGATATATCATTAAAGAACAACGCGGTACAAATGGTTTTGGTTACGATCCGATCTTCATTCCGGATGGGTACGAAAAAACAATTTCGGAATTGGACTTTGACTTTAAAAACACAATTAGCCACCGAGCCAGATCTTTTACTGTTCTTAAAGAAAAGCTGATAGTACTCGATTAGTATTCAAAATTTGAATATAGATTTATATATTCATTAGTAAGAATTGATTTGTAAATTCATAATGTAAATAGAGGCAAGTGGGCGATGGAATGGTTACTAATAATATTGTGGTTATCAATAATTAATGGTGGACTCGGAGGACAGTACATTCTTAACTGGATGGGAAACCAGCAAAGATTTGTTGGCAACCAACCTATTGGTGTTTCCCCCGGTGTGATGACCTGGTGGCGTGAGTTATCAAAACTTGTATGGGCATTAATTGCTGTAACTATTGAAGTAATTCGTGGCAAAAAAATAAAATATTTATGGCCCGGCGTCATTTCAATGGTTACGATTATTATATGTGCTTTCACCGGTGTAATAGAGAATGTTGGATTTTTTTATTTGCCAAGATATTATTCTCCTCACCTCTTTGCCCCATATGTAAATGTTTATTTAGCGCTCCTTCCGTTTTTTGGAAAGTTTCTTTTCGACGCACCAATCAGAAAAGCACATTGGATTGGAATTCTGTTAGTCATAACCGGTCTATCCATTCCGTATCTTCCGCGTATTTTGGGTGGAGTTGTTGACCCGAAATCGGTTCTTGATGGATCTGCAATTATTTGGATTATCATAATTAATGGTTGCCTCTTCTCCCAGCAAATTCTTAATAACAAAACTGTTCAAACCGCTTTTAAGGGAGTCGGACCTAATGCGTTAGTTCTATGGCGAGAAATCTGGAAAATGGTTTTCATTACCTCGGCACTTTTTATTATTCCGTTCATTGGTGAATTAATGAATGCAAATATTCCAAATGAAGTTAAAACAAATATTTTTGAAACCAGAGTATTAGCAAAAGTAGATCCTGAGAAAAAAGATTTATTGCTTAACAGTTATTATGAAAAAGACGGTTCGTATTTTTTGAAAGAAGATCTTTCTCCAGCAGCTAAAGAAAATATTGAAAAAATAATTGCTTCAACTGAATATCATCGTTTCTTTTCCTTATTCCATGGATCAATAATTCCTAAAAATTGGTGGCCGATTTTATTTGTTGTATTGGCGGGACTCACAGGGTATATCTACAGTTTTGGATTCTTCAAACTTGCACGCTTCTCCGCACACTTTTGGGTTCCTTATACAAATGTTTACCTGGCAATAATTCCATTTGTGATGTTTCTATTCGGTCAAAACGTAACTACCTACCAGATTATAGGAGCTGTTATTACAACTGCGGGATTGATGGTGGGAGTTTCTGATTATAAAAAGAATAAAATTGAAGAGATAGAGAAAAAATATAAATGAAAAAAGTTTCAGCCGATTAGGGAGTCGGGAGGAGTTGAATTATTTCTCTGCAATTACAACTTGAACTAAACCAAATGTAAGGGAATGCTTTTCAACTTTTGCAAAGCCGCATTGTTTGAACAAAGAAACCAAATCAACTTTCTTATCGAATTCGCCAACCGATTCAGGCAGATAAGTATATGCTTCTTTGTCTTTAGAAATCAAACGACCGATAAATGGTAGAACTTTGTTAAAGTAAAAGAGATAAAAATTTCTAACAAGTGGATTAGTCGGAAGCCGGAATTCCAAAACAGTCACTTTACCATTATTAGAAAGAATTCGATTGAATGATTTGAATGCTTGAGGAATATCGTAAAAGTTGCGCACACCAAATGCAACGGTAATATTTGTAAACGATCCATCTTTGAATGGCAGATGTTCGGCAACTGACTCTACTACTTTACCATTAATCCAATCAACTTTTTGGTTGAAGAGTAAAAGCATATTGAATGAAAGATCAGCACCAAAAATATTTCCCACACCAATTTTTTTTGCCGTGATTGCAAAATCACCGGTGCCGCAAGCTATATCCAGTAATATAGATTCGGATGTCATCCCGGAAAGTTGGATTGCTTTTTTCCGCCAATAAAAATCTACTCCTGCACTTAAGAAATGATTTAGAAAATCATATCTGTAAGAAATGGAATCAAAAATTCTTCTCACTTGCGGTTTTTTATTTGTGCCTTCCATCTTTCCCAACTAATTGGTAATTTTTTTGTTGTATTAACAAGGCAAATTTATGGATAAATATTTAAAAGCATTAAAACAAAATGTATGTTCGATATGTGTTGATTCCAACGGCAATAAATTTTTAATTGATGATTTAATGAAATTCATGTTTCTAGAATGTTAATCTTATTTCAGTTTATTTTGATAACTCTTTATGATCTGTGTTAGCTCAACAAACTCATTAATCGTTAATTCTTCTGCCCGCCTTGATACATCGAATTCATTCTGATCAATATTGATATCCTTGAATACGCTGTTACGGAGTGAGTTCTTTAACTTTTTCCGCCGGTTACCGAATGAGGCTTTTACAACCTGAATAAATAATTTGAAATCAAGATCCGTCGGTAACTTTTTATCAAAATTTAGATGTATGATGGCAGAGTCAACTTTGGGTTTTGGGTAAAATACATTTGGAGAGATCTTAAAACATAATTTCGTATCGGTAAAAAAATTAAGTAATACTCCAAGTATGCCGTAATCATCGCTGCATTCTTCTGCGGTTATCCTTTTAGCAACTTCAAATTGCACCATCATCATTGCGTCTTTCACAAGGGAACGGTTCTCGATAAGCTTGAAGAGAATTGGCGATGTAATATTGTACGGTATGTTGCCGATGATCCGCAGCGGTTTCTCATCGGAGTAATTATTCAAATCCAGCTTAATGAAATCATAATTTATTACATGAACAGATGGATAACTCAAAGCCAAACTTTCAACCACACGCTTATCTATCTCAACAGCGTAAAGTTTTCTAACTTTGGGCATAAGTTCGGCAGTCAGAGCACCTGTACCGGGTCCGATCTCAATAACTACGTCATCATTTCCCGGATCGAACTCATTTACAATTTTTTGGATGACATTTTTATCAACCAGATAATTCTGCCCAAATCTTTTTAAGGGTGTTGGTTTTGACATTTTCTTTATACTAATTATGAATTTTATGTGTGCAATATAAATTTCTTCGCTTTAACTTATATCTATGATTTTACTTTTAAGGGTGAATTAAGTTGCTGTTTGAAATCATATTCTTAATCGGGCTTTCGTTCTATTTTATCCAACTTGTGATATTTACTATTGGAGCTGGTAAGAAGTATCATAAAATACCGGAAGATAAATATCCATCAGCGACCGTAATTGTAGCTGCACGCAATGAAGAAAATAATATTCTCGATTGTTTACAATCTCTAGAAAATCTTATCTATCCTGATGGAAAACTTGAAATAATTATTGTGAACGATCATTCTACTGATTCTACCGGAGAAATTATAGAATCATTCATAAAAGATAAACCAAAATTTAAATGCATAGTTCCCATTGAATCACTCGGTTCGCTAAAAGGAAAGACTAATGCTCTAGCGAATGCAATCAAGATATCGGAAGGGGAAATTATACTTACAACAGATGCAGATTGTATTGTATCGCCTGGATGGGTTAAAACGCATGCTTCATATTATCATGAAGGCGTTGGTTTTGTAGGCGGATTTACAACTCAACAAGATCAAAATCCATTTTCCGGAATGCAGGCAATCGATTTTGTTTATCTGTTAACTGTTGCCGCAGGATCAATAAATCTTGGTAAACCGTTAAGTTGTATCGGTAACAATATGTCTTACCGTAAAAGTGTTTACAATAAAGTCGGCGGATATGAAGGACTGCCTTTTTCAGTTACGGAAGATTTTAATTTATTAATGGCAATTCATCATCTAATTAAATATAAAATAATTTACCCGCTCGATGTTGGCTCATTAGTTACATCGAAAGCTTGCCCTGATTGGAGTACTTTATATTGGCAAAAGAAACGCTGGGGTGTTGGAGGAATGGAAAGTGATTTGATCGCTTATTCAGTTATGGTTTGGGGATATATAGTTCATACTGCCATGTTATTACTTCCTTTCTTTTTCTCGATGACGGGTTTATATTTAAGCATATTTAAAATATGCATTGATTATTTTTTTGTTAAACCTGTATTTAATAAATTAAATCTAAGGATGAAATTTTCTCACTTCATTGTTTTTGAAATCTATTTTATTATATATGTTTTAGTGCTTCCATTTATAGTTCTTCCTAACAGAAAAGTTAAATGGAAAGGGAGAACCTATTAACAATATTAGGTGGACTGTTATGAAAAAATATTATCTGATATTTATGATATTTATTGTTTCATTCGTTAATCAAGCTCAGACTGTAACCGAAACAGAATATGAGTTTTTTCCTAACGATCTGATCATTCATCCATTTACAGCAAATCAATTGGAACCGAAGCTGGGGTTTGTATTCAGGATGAATAGTAACCAATTGTGGCTGAATATTGGAAACTCAATGGATCTAATAAGGATCAAACGGGATAGTGAAATATTTTCTATTGGAGCTGATCTCTTTACATGGACGCTCTTGAAAAAAGAGGATAACTTTCGCTTCCCTGTTGATGCAGTTGATTATATGTTCGGATTAAATTTTGGATTTAAAACTGCTGTGCATAATTACTCTTTTGGGGGGCGCATAAGGTTGAGTCATATTAGCGCACATTTTGTTGACGGACATTTTGATAAGGATAAACAGCAATGGAAAGATGGAATGGACCCAAGGGTTTTTAGCCGTGAATTTGTAGAAGTATTGGGATTCTATTCATTCAACAATATAAGAGTTTACCTTGGAGGAACATATCTTTACCATGTTGAGCCCTCCGGGATAGGAAAAGCTAGCGTGCAAGCGGGCTTAGAATATTTTATGAAAGATGCTCTTTCTTATAATATATCTCCTTACATTGCGGCTGACGGCACAATGAAAACCAACGACAAAAAGAGAAATTTTACATTAAATGCCGGTATCAAATTCGGTAAAATTGAAGGAAGAGGATTAAGAATATTTTATCAATACTATAATGGTTATGATATTAATGGTGAATATTTTGATGTAAAAAGAGAGCACTCAACTCTGGGAATAAATCTGGATCTATAGTATGCCTGAAAAATTATTCGAGACTTTTAGAAAGTCATTCAGTAATAAAAAGTTTGAACATAATTATTTTTTTCACATCGGATTATTTGTTGTTACTTTCATAACAACTACCATTGCCGGTATTGAATTGACGACTGGCAAGATCGGTCCATATCAAATAAATGATTTCATACATGGGTTACCGTATTCTTTCTCGATATTATTTATTCTTGGAGTTCATGAGTTCGGACATTACTTTGCTTCACTTTATCACAAAGTAAAAGTTACTCTTCCGTATTTTATTCCGTTACCTCATGCAATTGGTCTTTTTGGAACGATGGGTGCCGTAATAAAAACCAAATCACACATCCCAGACAATAAAGCTATGTTTGATATTGGTGCCGCCGGTCCAATTAGCGGTTTCATTGCATGCTTGATTGTATTGATCTATGGTTTTACTCATTTACCTCCTGCAGAATATATTTTGCAAATCCATCCTGATTATTATTCACCGGAGTATGGAAAAAATGCGATTGGTTTAGCATTCGGAGATACACTTTTATTTTCCATGCTAAAGTTTTTATTTACAAATGTCTCGCAGTTCGTTCCTCCTATGTCCGAAGTTTATCATTACCCGTATTTGTGTGTTGGTTGGTTCGGATTGTTTGTTACATCTATGAATTTAATTCCTGTGGGTCAATTAGACGGCGGGCATATTATTTATAGCATGTTCGGTGAAAAGAAACAGGAAGCAATTGCAAGTATTGCAATGATACTTTTAGTTTTTCTTGGAGTATTAGGCATACTGGGATCGTTTCTAAATATTGGACCAACTATAGGTTGGAGCGGTTGGTTATTATGGTCGGTAATACTCTATTTCTTTATCAAGGTTAAACATCCTCCTGTAAACAAGTTTGAAGAATTAGATTGGAGAAGAAAGATTTTAGGTTATATAGCAATTCTTATCTTCATCTTATCATTTTCTCCTACACCATTTATAATTTCACTTTGGACAAAGAGTTGAAGAGTTAAAGATTACTCTTGATTATATTATCAAACATCTATTAATTTACAGACAAGAAAATGGGAAAAGATTATAGAGAACTCTGCTACTGTTAATTTTTTGATCTTAATAAAATAGGATAGCAAATTCTCTATGATGTTTTCTTTTTTTATGCATACCGATGATAATTCAAGCAACTCAAAGATTCATTTCTCATTGATTCCTTTACACATGAAAAAATTTATAATAAATATTTTAAGTCTACTTCTTATTGCTTCGGCATTTATCTCATGTGATAAAATACCCGATGGGATTGTGGAACCCAGATTGGTAGATTATAAAGTGGTTGCCATCTCCGCCCCAACAACATTTTCAACAAATTCTTCTGATTCAGTTATTACCACTTCTGTTGAACTTCAAAGGACTAGCACTATTAGTTCTGTCTGGTGTAGTATTAAGTTAAATGATGGTTCTGAAACAAAATATTCCCGTGTAGATTTACTTGATAACGGTGACTTACAAAATAACGGAGATCAGAAAAAAGATGACGGAATATATTCCGGTAAGTTTGTTATGAGTAAAAAATATTCTAACGGAAAGTATCAAATAGAATATCTTGTTGAGGATAATGTTCGTACTTCTCCAAACAATGTACAAAAAGTTGGAACAAGTACATTTATTTTTGATAACGGACAGACAAATTTTGCACCGGTATTATCTAAGCTAATTATTCCTGGATCAGTAAATAGAGGTGAAAGTTTTACTTTCACAATAAATGCCGAAGATCCAAATGG
>JACRFC010000175.1 GCA_016234355.1 Ignavibacteriales bacterium | reverse complement strand
GTGTACTTTATCTTTAACTGATTTTCATATTGGAATTGACGTTCTGTATTCCAATCTGCACCAAGTGTAAGTTTATCTCCGATCGTTCCATTTAGATTTATCTGCACTTGCTGTTTGAAGTCAGGTTCATTACGGGTATTGCCAAGTGCAGAAGTAGTTATGCCGGTTGTTGTTTCATTACGCCAGGCACCGTGAATATCAACTTGACCTGCGATATTTAATTTGATATGCGGCGGACCAAAAATACTTAACAGCGGACTGCTTGGCAGAGGAATTTCTATATTTGTTATATCTGTTATTAATTGAGATAGATCTTTCTTTGTGTCTTTTAATTTGTATTCATAACCTTTCTGTTCCCATACATCGCGTTTTATTGCTTCTAATTTAAGTTTGATATATTCATCTATTGGAAGTTCTAAATATTCCCGAATTTGTTTACCTGCTATACTCTCTTTTATTATAATTTTCTTTCCTGTAGAATCTAATTGTACGGTTCTCGATAACATGCTTTCAGATGGATAGACAAAAAAGCCGGACTTTTTCTTCACTCTAAATAAAACGTTGGGATAATCGTTACGATAAAAATGAAAATATTTTATTCTTGCAGTAGAATCTTTAGAAAAGTTTTCAATTCTTTTTAATGAATCTTGTTTTGTTTTAATTCTTAACGAATCCTCTGACGATACTAGAATTTTTACAGAATCAATTTTAACAGGCTGGATTGGTTTTACCGTTGAATCAGGAATGATTGGAATTAATTTATTACTTTGAACATTAATAGAACTTCCTGTTAAATCTAATAAATCTTGTTTAAGATCTAAGTTATCAATTGTAGAATTTGATCTGATATAATCAAAACAAGCATCAAACAAAAGAAGTTTGTTTGAGTTTGAGTAAGATTGATTTCTAAAGCCGAAAATTGCGGCTAATGAGATCATTAAAATAGGAATCAAGATTAACTTGAATCCCGGTTTTAAGATATTTTTGAATTGCGGAGAAATATGAGTCCTTCGAATTATTGAGAATGGTAGAAACCTTCTATTCAACCTCCTTTATTTTCTTAGTCTAAAATTATCAAAAAAAAAGCATTTGGCAATTTATTTTTTTAGGTAAAATTCTCACCACTAAATCGCCATCTTATTATGCTTCGGATACTTTTCGGGTTTATTAATTGAACATCATTATAAAAACATTACGACTTAATTATGTCCTCAAAATGAGTTTTTTCTTCTATAGTTTCTATAATATTACTCTCATGGACTATAATAGCGCTTAATTTGTTCCCAAGAAATACACCCGTATCAAGATAAACAGCATTGGAATCTTCCACAAGTGTTATCTCTTGTTTTGTTGTATGTCCAACAACTTGAAGCTTTCCAATATTCAAAAGTGAATCACGGGTCCAAAGAATACCTCTGTCACTTCGCAAATCATTTCTAATGAATGAATCGAGAATTTCCAATCCATTTAGATAATTTGGCGGTAAAAGCTTTGCGTAGTAATTCGAAATTCCGGCATGAGATATAAAACAGTCGGGTAAATTATAATAAAGTGGTGCAAGTTTGATCAACTCTATATGCTGAAACATTTCTGTTTCTTTTTTCGAATAAGATTCTAAAGTTGGTTCGTTCCCATTAAAAAACCATGAACGGGCAAATACACTTTGCGTATCTTTGAAAAAATGAAAGAACATATAATCATGGTTGCCCGGAGTAAATAATATATTGTTCGTAATTACAAATTCAAATACATCACTGCTTCGATTTCCTCGGTCAACTAAATCTCCGACAGTGTACACGGGAATATTCGGGTAACGTCTAATTATTTTTTTATATAGTTCTACTAGTGTAAAATAACAACCATGTATATCTCCAATGACAGCAATCATAAATAATCTACATTAAATGTGATAAATATTTTTAGCAAATTCAGTTAATTCCTGTCTAAAAGCCGGATGAGAAATTTCAATTAACTCACGAACTCTTTCCTGAATACTTTTACCAAATAAGTAAGCAACGCCGTATTCAGTAACAACATAATGAACATCTCCGCGCGATGTAACAACACCCGCTCCCGGTTTTAGCATAGGAACAATTTTAGAAAACTTGAGATCTTTCGTTGCTGATGGAAGTGCAATGATTGGTTTTCCGCCTTCACTATGAGCAGCGCCTCGAATAAAATCTACCTGTCCGCCTATTCCGCTAAAAAATTTTGTTCCTATAGAATCTGCACAAACTTGACCTGTTAGATCAATTTCAATAGCTGAATTTATTGCAACCATTTTATTATTTTTTGAAATTAGGAAAGGATCATTTACATATTCCTGAGGATGAAACTCAAACACCGGGTTGTTATCTATAAAATTGTAAGAACGTTTTGTACCCAAAACAAATCCAGCGATTATCTTTCCTGGATGAAGAGTTTTCTTTTCACCGTTAACAACACCTTCTTCTACAAGATTTATTAATCCGTCAGAGAACATTTCTGTATGAACACCAAGATCATTTTTGTTGTGCAAATATTTTAAGACCGCATCAGGTATTGCGCCGATTCCCATTTGAAGTGTAGAACCATCTTCGATCATCCCGGCAACATTCTTACCTATTTGATCATAAATTTTTAATACTTCAGGAGTAGCATCCGGATCTACTTGCGGTAATTCTTTTAACGGTTCATCAATCTCAACTATAAAATCAATTTTATTAACATGAATAAAACTATTACCCAATCCGCGAGGCATGTATTTATTCACTTGTGCTATTACGCATTTTGCTTTTTCAGCAGGTGTTTTAATATTACCGACATCAATGCCGTAACTGCAAAATCCATGTTCATCCGGCGGGGATACATGAATCATTGCAACATCAGCTTGAATTACTCCACGCTTAAATAACATTGTAACTTCAGAAAGAAAAATCGGAATAAATTCTGCACGTCCTTCATTAACTGCTGTGCGACTGTTAGCTCCGATAAAGAATGCCTTATGCTTAAAATGTTTTTCCATTCCCGGTTTAGTATAAGGTATATCGCCAACCACGAGGATATGGAAAATCTCAACATTACTTAATTCATCTTTTCTACGAACCATTGCATTTATCAATTCAAGCGGAGCGGCACAGCCAGGCTGAACAATTATCTTATCATTCGATTTAATAATTTTTACGGCTTCATCGGCAGTCACAAGTCTCGAATTATACTTTTTAACCCACGGCGCATTAGATGTCAAACCAACTTTTATTTCTTCAACTGTCATTTTTGATTTCTCAATTGTTTGAAAAAATGTGAAGACGTCTAAACTCAATATTAAACGCTTCGGCAATATTTTCATTTGAACAAAATCCGTTATATGTGCATACACCTTTTGCCAATCCCGGATCTCCAAGCAGAGCATTTGATAATCCATTATCGGCGATTTCTAAAATATATTCAATTGATGCATTTGTTAATCCGTAAGTTGCGGTTCTTGAAACGAGTGCAGGCATATTAGGAACGCAATAATGAATTACATTATGCTGCATAAAAATCGGATCGGATATTGAGGTCGGTCTGCTTGTTTCTACACAACCGCCTTGATCAATTGAAACATCAACTATCACAGCACCCTTCTTCATAGATTTAACCATTTCTTCCGTAATCAAGTGGGGAGTTTTTTCTGCTTTCAGTTGAACTGCTCCAATGAGAAGATCAGCGAATCTTGCACCTCGAGCTATTGTATATGGATTAGCGGCTACAGTTGTAATATTATTAGATATATCCGTTTCGATTCTACGCAGTCTTCGTAAATCCTTATCAAGGACAATTACATGAGCGCCTCTTGAATAAGCGGCACGCGCTGCTGTAAAACCTACAACTCCGGCACCAACTATAACAACTGCCGCAGGCGCAACACCTGTAATTCCGCCCATTAAAATTCCGCGGCTGTTAGGAACATCACTGCATAAAAATCTTTCGCCTTCTTGAACAGCAAGCTGCCCGGCAATTTCACTCATAGATTGCAAAATAGGAAGATGCTCTCCTTTCTCGATCAACTCATAAGCAATTGCAATATTCTTTTTTGCAAGAAGTTTTTCAATAATATTTTTTTTGCCGACAGCTAAATGAAGAAATGAAAAAATAATTTGTTCGTCTTGTAAAAGATCTGCTTCAGTTTCCGATAATGGTGCTATCTTAACAATCATTTCAGCACGTTGATAAACTTCTTCAGGGCTGTAAACAATATTAGCACCAACACGTCTGTAACTTTCATCGGTGAAATGGCTTTCTAATCCGGCATTAGTTTCAATAAAAACGGAATGCCCGGATTTAACCAACGTATCTACTCCGGCAGGAGCCAAAGCAATTCTTCTTTCTCCTTTATAAGTCTCTTTTGGAATTCCAATTCTCATAACATTTCTTAAATTATTTTGGATGCAAAATAGCTATTCACACTACGACATTCAATTATGAGGTATAACAGTAAACCCTTCCAACAACGTAAAGACAGCCATGGCGTGTCTCTACAACAGTTCGGTATTTAAATTTTTCATCTTAACCGAATAAAAGTTTAACAATAAATAAAGCGCCAAGTATTCCTGCTATATCTGCTAATATCCCCACCGTAACAGCGTGCCTTGTTTTCTTGATACCAACAGAACCGAAATAGAGAGCGAGAACATAAAAAGTTGTTTCAGTACTTCCCATAATTGTCGAAACAAGTATTCCAATAAACGAATCAGGCCCATGCACAGACATAACTTCGGACATAATTCCAAGAGATCCGCTCCCGGAAAGAGGGCGCATCAACGCCATCGGTAATGCTTCTGCTGGAAATCCGATTAAATTTGTAATTGGCGATAAGATGACCATGAGAAAATCCATCGTGCCGCCGGCTCTGAATATACCGATAGCTACAAGCATTGCAACTAAATATGGAATTATCCGCAGTGCAACATTGAATCCTTCTTTTGCACCATCTACAAATGCTTCATAAATTTTTACTTTCTTGATCGCTCCATAAAGAACAAATGTTATTATGATTATCGGTATCGCAAGAGTTGAAATGATCTGAATAATTATTTTCAAACCATCTGAATTTAGAAAACCCACACTCGAAAATATTTTTGACAATAGCCCGGTAGTTGCAAGCAAGACAATCAGAAAAGCAATTGAAAATATTGTTATAAAAAATTTCCAGCTTGATTTTAGAAACGATACAAAGTTGGAAAAGCTCATTGGAAATTTTTCAAATGTTTTAGCTGCGAGCACTCCGGTAAATGTTGCACATGATGCGCCGAATATTGATGTCCCGATAATTATTGTTGGGTCACTGCTTCCCGATGCAGCCCGCACGGCAATTGCCGTAGCTGGAATCAATGTTAACCC
>JACRFC010000172.1 GCA_016234355.1 Ignavibacteriales bacterium | reverse complement strand
GATTTTGATTACACTAAAGTCATTCAAGATGATAAATCACAAAAGAAAAACTTGCTAATATATATAGATAACGGCGGCGTAGGTCTGGAAACAGTGCTTCAACCCGGTGTTGATAAGATGGTTGCTATACTCAAGGGGAAAGGATTTAAGGAAGGGAAAGATCTGTTTGTTTTTATTGATGAGAAAGCAGAACATAATGAAGATGCCTGGGCTAAACGTGTTTGGAGACCAATAGAGATATTTTTTAAAAAGTAATTTATTCTCACCCTCTTTTTTGGAGAGGGATAAGGAGAGACAGATATGAAAATTCTTGTCGGTTCAAAAAATCCGGTTAAAATTTCTTCTGTTGAAAATGCGTTCAAAAATTATTTTGATAATATTGAAGTAATTGGAATTGAAATTGAATCCGGTGTTTCTGTTCAACCGATTAATGATGAAACATTTACCGGTGCACAAAACCGCGCGATGAAACTAAAGGGCTTAAATGATAAACAAAATCTTTCCTCAGATTTTTTTGTCGGTATTGAAGGCGGGATTGCGAAACAGTTTGATAAATGGTTTGCCTTTGGTTGTATGTGTGTTGCCGATAAAGAAGGAAGAATTGGTTTTGGAACATCCCCTCATTTTGAGTTACCGGATAATGTTGTTGAAAAACTTTTAGATGGAATCGAACTTGGCGATGTAATGGATGAAATACAAAACCAGCAGAATACAAAACAGAAACAAGGCGCAATCGGATTCTTTACAAATGGAGTTATGAACAGAAAAGAACTTTACGTTGAAGGATTGAAAGTTGCTGTAATTCCTTTCTTGCATAAAGAGATGTTTTTTAAATAAATCCTAATCTTACTCATGATCATAATTTTAATCAAAAAAAGAACAAGAGCATGATCACGAAGGAGAAAAATATGATCGTACCATTATATCAAGTTGATGCATTCACAACAAAACTTTTTGGCGGAAATCCGGCAGCGGTTGTTCCATTAGAAAAGTGGTTTGATGATTCAACTCTTCAAAATATTGCCGCAGAAAATAATTTATCCGAGACAGCATTTTTTCTAAAAGAAGGAGAGTATTATAAAATTAGATGGATGACACCGGCGAATGAAGTTCCCTTATGCGGACACGCTACACTTGCCTCTGCATTTGTGATTTTTAATTTCATTGAGAAGAACTCGAACAAAATAAAATTCATGTCGAAGAGCGGAGAACTAATTGTTGAAAAAAAGGGAGAGATGTTTACGCTCGACTTTCCATCACATAAACCGTCACCGATCAAAATTACCGATACAATTAAAAAATGTTTCGATAAAGAACCGCTCGAAGTTTTACAAAACGGATTTTATGTTCTCGCAGTTTTTGATTCCGAAGATTACATCCGAAACTTTCAACCTAATTTTGAACAGATAAAACTAATTCATCCGCATGCAGTAATAATTTCATCAAAAGGAAAAGAAGCAGATTTTGTCTCGCGTATGTTTGCCCCAAATGAAGGCATTAACGAAGATCCGGTTACCGGTTCATCACACACTGTTCTTATCCCATATTGGGCAGAAAAATTAGGTAAGAAAAATTTTCGTGCACTTCAAGTATCCAAAAGAGAAGGAGAACTTTTTTGTGAAGATCTTGGAAAACGGGTCAAAATCTCAGGTAGAGCGGTGCTCTATTCCACAGGGAATATATTTTTGAGTTTATAATTCAGATTATTTCCTGCATATTAGCTCTGCAAATTGAGGATTTTTAATGTTTACCTGTTTCTCTCTCAAATTATTCATATAAAAAATAGTCTGTATGAAAATTTTTCGCAGCTTAATAGTTTTCATGGTATTGCTGTTTGTTGTCTCGTGCGATGCGCCCAAACTAAATCCTTTGGACCCGGATAATCCTGATTCCAAACTTGGACAGCTTAATGGATTTGTTAAAACACAGGCAATTCCTCAACAATCAATTCCGGGCGTAAAAGTGATTTGGAAAAATCAAAACATCTTAGCTATAACCGCAGTTAATGGCAGCTATAAATTTGAAGACCTTATTATGAACGATGGCTGGATTTACTTCGAAAAAGAAAAATATTATAAAGACTCGCTTTATCTGCAATGGAATAATGTGAAGATAAAAAGCGCCCCGGAAAAACTATTAAACTATATGTATGCAACACTCGATGGGTTTGTGTACGATCCTTTACCGGATCGTCAACCAATTTCCGGAGTAAATGTTACATGGAAGAATCAAAACATTGTTGCCCAAACCGATCCGAACGGATCTTATAAGTTTAATGACCTGGCACTCAATGACGGTTGGTTACAATTTGATAAAGACGGTTTATTCCGGGATTCTCTTTATGTAATATGGGGTAACGAGAAGAATAAACATATGAGTGATAAAACGTTGGGTTACAAGTATGTGAAGATCGAAGGTCGCGTTAAAAACAATGTTACCAAAAAGGAAATTGCAGGCGTAAAAGTTCTATGGCGGAATCAAAATATTATTATGGAAACAAATTCCACAGGCTACTATTCATTCAATAATATTTCACAAAACAGTGGTTGGTTAACTTTTGATAAAGAAGGATATTTTAAGGATTCTGTTTTTGTCTTGCTGAGTATTCAAAAATCAAAACTTGTTGACGACAAATTTCTAAGCGTTATTCCTAAGTTGGATAATTTGGTAATCTACACAATCGTTGAGAACCGTTATCCTGAAGATCAGAGATATACTTTGTTTGTTCAAGCATCTATCTCAGATGTTGAGAATGACATAGACAGCGTTAATGTACGTAGCACCGCATTAAATTTTAATAAACAATTAAAATATAATCCTCAAACTCGTTTTTATGAACTTAGCTATCCATATGGCATCAAGAATAGTTCTCCTTCAATAGATGATGCGATCGGAAAAAATTTTGATATAATAATAAGAAACCGATCCGGCAGAATTTTTTCTGTAGGCAGTTCAACAATACAGAGAATTATCAAACAAGAAATCTTATTTGATTCACCCGCAAACGGAATTACAGTTGGACCTAAACCGGTTTGCAGATGGAACAGATTTTTACCGGGATTTAATTTTAAGTATATGATCCAAATTTATACAGATGAAACGATTCCGCAACTGAAGTGGGAAAAGCAAAATATTTCTAAGGATGATATTGAAGCTATACCCGAAATCACTCTGCCCGCAGGAGATTATTATTGGGTGATATGGTGTATTGATGATTATCAAAATAGAGCACGCTCTAAACCGGCAACTTTTAATGTTCAATAAAAAGATTTTCTTTAGAAGCTGATGACAACTTTCTTTACAAATAATATCAATCATATTAAGAACTTATCGAAAGATGAATTTGAATCTCTTTATGAGTTCAGCCAAATTCTTAATTCGGCAACTAAGCAGGAATTATTGATTGAAGACGCAATTGATATTGTGATAAATGTTATTAATGCGGAACGAGGATTATTTGTAAAGTATGATGAAACAAATGATAACTTTTCTATAATCACCGCAAGAAAAATATCGAATGAGAGTATTACCGATTTGCATGAATTCTCTTCCGGCATATTGCAAAAAGTTATCAAAGAAAAGAAACCGCTTCTCTATCACGATGTAATGAGCGATCCCTATCTTTCGCAATTTGAAAGCGTACAAATTCAACGGATCAAATCTGTAATTGGCGTTCCAATTGTCCGCGACGAAAAAGTGTGGGGAGTAATTGTTGCCGATAGCCAGCTTGACCGCCGTGAATTTACGGAAGAAAATCTTTTATTCTTGAGCTTCTTCTCTAATTTGGTTTCGCTTGCCTTAGAGCGCATAATAAAATTAGAAGAATTAGAAAAAGAGAATCAAATTCTTGCTAATCGACTTCAATCATATTTTGAAATCCCGGAAATGATCGGCGACAGCCATGTGATACATAACCTCTCACAAATTCTTTATAAAGTTGCACTGACAGACGCAACAGTGTTAATTACGGGTGAAAGTGGAACGGGGAAAGAGATAGCGGCAAAAGCAATTCATGATCTTAGCAAAAGAAAAGACAAACCATTCCTTGCACAATTCTGTGGTTCAATTCCGGATAATCTTCTTGAGAGCGAATTATTTGGATACAAAAAGGGTGCATTTACCGGTGCCAACACTGACAAACAAGGATTACTGGAAGCTTGCGATGGCGGAACATTTTTCCTTGATGAAATTGCGGATATTTCCACAGCGCTTCAGGCAAAATTATTGCGTGTTCTTGAAAACAGAGAAATCATTCGGCTTGGCGATGTTAAAGTAAGAAAAATTGATGCAAGAATAATTACAGCCACGAACAAAGATTTACAATCATTGGTAAAAGAAGGAGTATTTCGCGAAGATTTATTTTATAGATTAAACGTTTTTCCAATACGTATTCCACCCCTGCGTGAAAGAAGAACCGATATTCCGTTGCTCGTCAGCTATTTTATTAAGAAGATGGGTAAGAAAGATATGGCAATAGATTCAGCGGCAATTAAAAAATTAGAAAGCTATTATTGGCCCGGAAACATTCGGCAATTAATAAATGTAATTCAACGTGCACTTATTCTTTGCGAAGGGAATAAATTATATGCGGAACATATTATACTAGAAGATGCGGCAGTCACAGAAAATTTTCAAGGGACTTTACAAGAATTTGAAATGCTGCTTTTGAAAAAACGCCTGGAAGAGTTAAACGGAAACAGAACACTTACGGCTAAGTCGCTTGACGTTTCCGTAAGATGGATACAACTCAAATTGAAAGAAATGGGAGAACAGTAGAATGTCCGCACTCTCTACGGAAATATTATTTGAGAAATTTCAAATTATTGAAGTGTTAAAGAAAGACGAACACGCAGCGGTATTTCTTGCCAATCATATTTATCTCAATAAAAAAATTATTCTAAAAGTTCTTAACACACAAAAAATTCACGATCCGTCGCTTGTTGAAAGATTTAAACGCGAAGGGAAAATTTTAGCAAAACTCGATCATCCGAATATTATCAAAGTGCTGGATTTTGGACTAAGCAAAGAATTTTTTTACATCTCATTCGAATATATTGAAGGCGAATCACTTCGAAATGTTTTCAAAACAAAAACTCTTACTCAAGAACAAAAAGAACATTTGATGATTCAGCTTCTAAAGGGATTGGATTACGCACACGCTAATCAAATTATACACCGCGATATAAAACCGGAAAATATTTTTATTGATAAAAACCTCAACGTAAAATTAGGTGATTTTGGTCTGGCGCTTTCTGCGGAAGATAATTTTGTAACCAATCCATATTCGATTGTAGGCACTCCAAGTTATATGAGCCCCGAACAAGTGCGCGGCGCAAAACTTACAGCACAAAGCGATCTATTTTCTCTAGGGGTTGTTCTTACAGAATTGTTTACGGGGCAAAACCCATTCTTAAAAGAAAATGTTAGTCTTACGCTCAATGAAATTAACAGTTATGATGAAACCGCTCTCGTAGAAAAACTTTCCGGTGTTCCGGAAAATATAAAAGAGATACTTCTTGTTCTGCTTAAGAAAAATATAAATCAGCGGTATGAATCCGCCGGAGAAATTTTAGAAGAGTTAAATGTACAAGTAGATCAGCCAACGATAGTGGTTAATAATATCGATACCGAAGGTAGAAAATCTAAACTTGCATGGATATTTCTTGCGGTAATTGCTCTTGTAATAATCGGGATAGTTGTTATTCCAATTATCAATGAACAAAAACAAAACTCTACTCAAGTTCCATTTGGTAAAGATTCGGCTCAACTTAAAAATGATTCCGCAAATCAAAACAATATTTCACGTCAGCAGAATGATCAAACAAAAGATCAAGTTGATCTGAAAAATTTATCCAAACCGCTTGTAGAGAACAGTAAAAAAGATTCATCACAAAATCAAAATGCTGCTCAGCAAAAAGAAACACCAAATCAAAATAAATCTCTTGGTT
>JACRFC010000177.1 GCA_016234355.1 Ignavibacteriales bacterium | reverse complement strand
TTGGATTTTATTTCAAATCGCTGACTGTAAACGTAATGCGATACATTCTGTGTCTGCACTCCGTTTGCCGCAACTTCAAAAACGGGATAACCATTTATACCGAATACTTCAATTTGATCTTTCTTAAATCCTTGAGTTTCTAAATATTTAAGTATTGTAGGCATTTGCTGCTGAACAACCTGATAAGCATTTTGTCTGTTGGAACTTACTGCTTGTAACGTTCCGCGCAGAATACCGAGATCGGAAATTATTTCTTTCTTTGCTGAACCGGTTACAGTAATTGTTTGATCAGCGTTCTTCGCCGATTTCCAAACGAGAGAAAAAATTATTACCGAAAGAAGAATAGCTCCCGCAAGAATTGAAACCGGAATGATATACTTATATTTTTCGTTCATGATTAACTCCTCTTTTGTTGGCTGTAAGATAATATTTGTTTCTAAAAGTGAAGTTAATTTATTTCGTCAAAACCATTTTTTTAGTCTCAATGTAATCGCCTGCTCGCAATGTATAGAAATAAATTCCGCTTGGTAGAGACGTTCCATGGAACGTCTTTACATATTGACCGGGTTGCTGAAATTCACTTACAAGAGTTTCAACTTCTCGCCCAAGTAAATCGTAAATTTTCAAAGTTACGTAACTGCTTACTGCTAACTGATAACTGATCACTGTAGCAGGATTAAACGGATTGGGATAGTTTTGGTACAAGACAAAATCGGTCGGTAAATTTTCTTTTTTTACATCTGTTACAGTTTTTGTTTGAAGATAATAAACATATGGAGCGCTAATCATGCATAGAATTAAACCTTTAATTGATTTGATTGACTTAACAAATACATGTTTCTCTTGATTTATCGAATAAACGAATAACGAATCGTTCTTATGATAGGCAATATAGTTGGAATCGAGATCGTAGGTAAAGTTTAAGTTTGATAGATTTATTAGAGCCGTCTTATTTTTTAGGTTCTTCGTGTTCAAATCAAATATTTCTTTGTATAGTATTCTGTTATCCACACTATAAAAGATATTTCCATTAAAAAACCATTCTCTAAAATCCATTTTAGTTGAGTCGTAAGTTTCTGATCTTATCTGTTCTAAAAAATTAAATTTATTATTGAAAAAGGATGTTAAATAAAGAGAGCTTCTCTGTGGCAAGTAAACATATAGGCTATCATTAAGCCGGTGTATTTTAAGAGCATTCCCATTTCTTAATCTCCCATTTTCCCATGTCTCAACTTTAGTTTCATATTTAATTGAAGGTGCTTTCGATAGATCGGTCAAAAATAATTCCCTTTGATGTGTTATATTACTTTCAAGTACGACCAAATCTTTGTTACCAACTTTTCCCGCAAAGTGAATCATTTTCATATTATTTTCTTCCGAGCTTTCATAAAGAGAATCATTCCTAACATATAATGCTCTTCTCATCCAGCTAAAAAACAGCCAAGCTCCATTGCTTTTTTTAACAACAATTGGTTTTTCATAATGAATTGGATCCATTACATCTATCCAATGCAACATTTTTATTAGCTGTATGTTCGATTTTGTTGTGTTGTTATATAAGTAATTGTATCTCCACTCAATCTCCTTTCGAACTTCATATTTAAATGAAAGTACATAGTCAGTCTCTCCAAGCGTAAATGAACCATGGAAATAATCATTAATTCCGCCATATGAATAAGAAATCCTTGTCCATTGCCATAATGTATCGCTATAGTCAATTTCATTCTTTGTAAAATTGAGACGTAATAGATTACCTGTTGTTGTAGTTTGTTGTGCAATAGCGATCTCAACAATAAATATGACAATCGCTAGCACCCACTTCTTCATTTTTCCCGTCTCCTAAAGTGAAAGTATTATTAATCTCTTAAAAACGATCCGGAATAAAAACTTCAGTAAAAATTGCGAGCTTAAGTATTTTTGATCTTCCGAAATCCGGTAGTTCAATATGTACAATATATAACCCTGAAGGGATTTGATAATTCGATTCGGTTAACATATTCCATCTAAAAAATTGATCGGGTGAATCTTTTTCCAGTTTGCGAACCAACTGTCCGGCAAGATTAAATATTCTAATAACAGCCCGTTGAGGAAGATGAGAGAAAGTTACATGCCGATCGTACTTATTAAATTCATTTCTATAATCTCCATAATAGGGATTTGGAAAGACATTAATCTTTTCGATATCGTTCTCTGCAAGTTTATTATCATATACTACTTTGGGTATAGTAAAACGGAAAACATCGTTCTCATCGGGCATTTTTCTCCAGTCAAAATTTACTTTAAGAATAAAACCATCTGTGACCAGATAATCATTATCACCCCAAAGATTGGATTGATTGACCAAGAGAGGTTTGTTCGTAGTAATATCTGTTAGATTAAATTTTGACGTGCGCTTAAAAGTAATTTCATAATCATGCCCGGTAACTTTTGTCGGATCAACAATCATTGCAATCATTGCCACACTTGAACTTCCAAAAATATGTTTAGCAGTTATAAGATCGCCAAACTTGCTCTCATAACGAATACCGGGTTTAGGAGACTGCGGTTTTACAGTTACAATCGAGATTGCACTTTCAACATAACCATATGGGAAATCAGCATCATTCGCAATACGGAAATAACTCACACCGAAATCATAATCGCTTCCATTGTTAAGTGGTATTTCGTTCAGATAATCTTTTTTAATTGAGATGAACCGCTGAATTCCGGAATCAGAACCAAACTTTTTATTGACTTGAGATACATATCCTTTTGTTGGTTCAACCTCTTCATCATAAATATATTGCCGGTTATCTTTAAGATCGAATGCGGCAATTGATTTTTTTTCTCCAAGCGTAGATTCATCTTTTGAGATCTGATAAACATTGTATCCCTGAAATGAATAGATTGTTGAATTAGAATTTTCAATTTCATTTATCCTCCCGATGTCACTGCCCCATGTTAAAATAATTTCTCTATCCATCTCTGCGGCTTGCAGGTCTGGCAATTGTTTTAATGGGGTTGGGGGGATAAAATTTTCTTTGTATAACTGTTTGGCAGCGCTGACAGATTTCTTAAGAAGTGAAACTGAAGCAAGACGAGAAAAACCTTGATCACCACCTGCAGCTATTTGCGCAAAAATAACTTCTTGAGTATCGCCAACAGCTATATTGAATGGACCGGAACAGAGCATCATTCTTCGATCATGTTTTCTATCAATAAATCCATCCAGATAAGTTTTTCCAGCTAGAAAACCTATTTGAGAAATCGGATCACCTGAGAATGGAAATTTTGTTGTCCCACCGGTTAATGGATTTGGGTGTGGAGTTCCATCGCTTAAGTTACCTTGTAAAAAATTATACAACTGTAAAGTTCCATTATACCCGCCAAGAATTGGATCTCCATACGGCGAGGGATATTTGTATAACCAGCTAAAACCTGTCATTTGTAAATTCTTTTTACCCGTAAAAGTTTTCCCCATAAATTTCGCCGCATCACTTCCGATTCCATCAACTACCGGACCTTGTAATAGGCAAAAGCCGACCGATGGAATGTAAGCTCCGTATGAGGGGTCCGAATCATCACCATTATAATCATATCCAAGATTTAGCAATGTGTCACATCCGACAAGGTCATCGCCCGCATCACCGCCAACATCAGGATCAGACCATATTCCAAAATACATATCTTCAAATTTTGTATTACTCTTGTTGATAAGAAGATACCGCTTAAAGATCATGTTATTGAGAGGATCAACATTTTTATAAGCCCAAACAGTAGTTTGCATTTC
>JACRFC010000015.1 GCA_016234355.1 Ignavibacteriales bacterium | reverse complement strand
CTGGGCAGAAGAAGATTCTTGAAGAACATAAACAGCAGCAATAGAATTATGCGGCAATTTGAAGAGCGCGTTGCAGTTAATATGCCAATACAAGGTACAGCGGCGGATATGATTAAACTCGCGATGATAAAAATTCATGATGCACTTACGAAAAAGAAATTTAGCTCCAAGATGGTTTTGCAAGTTCATGATGAATTGGTTTTTGATGCACACAAAGATGAGATTAATGATTTGCAGCCGCTTGTAAAAGAATTAATGGAGAACGCACTTCCGCTTCAAGTACAGATTATTGTTGAAACAGGAATTGGTGATAACTGGCTTGATGCGCATTAATTTTTTGTAGGGACTTGCCACAGCAAGTCTCCACATTTACAAATCATAAATATTTTCTGGATGGTTTTTCTCAAATTCCCACTTTAACGGATTCTGTCCAACGTACTTTTGGATATTATACAATTCCTTTTCGTTACGAATTATGCGGTCATAGAAACGCGGTTGCCAAGAAAAATTGTTGTAGCCGTTTTCGCGTATTTTTTTTGTAACGGCAGATTTGAAAGAACCAATAATGTCGGAAAGGGTTATGGTTTTATGTTGTAAAGACGAGGCATGCCTCGTCTCTACAGTTCTGTTAATTATGATTATTCCATGAACATGATTTGGCATAACAACATAGGAATCTAATTCGACCATCTTGAAATGCTTCGGAATCTCATTCCAATACTCATCAACAGCCCTCCCCAACTCATTCAACATCATTTTTCCATTTGCAACAATTCCAAAATATTCAACGTGATTTTTTGAATTGATAGTAACATAATAATACCAAGGATTTGAGTAATCCCATTCTTTCAAGCGGGCTGAATCAACGCGGAATGTTTCTTTGAATTTTGCCATTAAATAAAAAAGTCATGTTCAAAAATGGCATGACTTCAGAATTTGTTATTCTAACTTATACTAAACGTTCTTTCAGATAGTTTATGTTGCCGATAGCAGTTGGGCTAAATCCTCGAAGAAGTGCGTAATAGTAAGTCATCCAATCGCCAAGATAAATCATATCAACTAAACGGAGCTTTGCATTTTTCTCTTTGCTCTGAACGTTAATTACATCCGCACCAGCTCTTTTTATTATCTCGGTTGTAATTTCAAATCTCTTCTTCACTTGCGGATGATATTCTTCATCCAAGATGTTAATGAGTTTGAAATTCATGGTTGGTTTATATCCCTCCCACCCCATTATTTCATTATGGTTTAATTCTGGATAGCAGTTTGTAAACGCATGATGCTTTGAGTTTTCGTTAAACTGCCCTTTGAATCTTGTGCCAACTACAGATGAATAATCATTAACCGAATACAAAAGTGGAATAAATCCCAAAAGACTTTCAGCAATACTTATAGCTTCGTTATTTGTTGTTGCGTATTCTTCTCCTTTACTTTTCAACAATGCGATAGTATCTGCAACATTTTTGTTTTGGTCGGGAACAAGTTTTAGTGTGTTAAGAATATTTACCAAAGAGAAGAAGTTTACCCACAAGGCAAATCTCGGTTGAAAACCTTTCATTAAAATTCCGAATGGAATTTTATTTTGCTTTGCAATTTCTTCTACTTTACCGCCGGTTGTAACACACACAATTTGGCACTTCTTAACTATAGCATCGTTCAAAGCGGAGAGAGTTTCTTCTGTATTGCCGGAATATGATGAAGCAATTACAAGAGTTTCTTCATTTGCGTATAGCGGCAGCTCATAATTACGGTTCACTTGATAAGGATATTTTAATTCTGTTCTGAAAAAGATTTGCAATAGTTCTCCGCCAATTGCAGAGCCGCCTAAACCGGTTACAATTATATTTTTAATTTTCTTTGTGTCTATAGATGATAAATCTAATTTCATATTCCATGCATATTCAACTTGTGTGTAAGAATCCTTCAACACAT
>JACRFC010000174.1 GCA_016234355.1 Ignavibacteriales bacterium | reverse complement strand
TATGACATTTTATGAAATGCCTTATATCGTGCTGCTTGGAGCGTAAGTTCTTCATCGGCATTAATTTTTTTAATGGGATATTCTGATAAAGTATTCTTGTAAAGTTCTGCCGTATGCTCGCCATTCTCCCGCAAAGCAATATAATACATCTCGCCCCAATTTACTATACATACAAAAACTTCCGCCTCATTAATCGTTGCCTTTTTGAGAATATCTTTAACAGGTTTCCCGGCTTCTTCTCCTTCACAATAGGCAAGCAGTGAATAGCTATCCAACACATATTTTTTCATATTTCACGCTCCAATTTCTTTTCTTCCATAAGCGCTTTTAACAATTTGCCCTTTGTTCCAAGAAAACCAAAATTTTTTTCTATAACTTCCGGGGTGATTGGAACAATTCTAATTTCTCCTGTCTTTTCATCATCGTAGAAATGAACTTTTGTCCCGTTTTTTATACCATACTTATGCCGCAGCCTGGAAGGTATAACCACTTGGCCTTTCGTTGTCACCATTGAATCCATATTTTTCCACATCCTTTCTAAATTATGATTTTATTTAAAGTATATATAAAAATAATTTATATGTCAAGGAAAAAATGTATTACATTTTAAAAATGTAATACTAAGAAATCAATAGTAGCTTTAAAGATTCACGATTAAAACTTGCACACAGCGTTAATTGTAGTATAATTTCTTTTATGCCCGGAACAAAGTTTTCAGAGAAAATTTTTGATATTTTTGTTTTAACCATTTTGGGGATTTTGGTTTTTTATTTTCTTGCGCTGATATTCTCGCAGGGCGCATTTTTTTCTTTTGACAGATTTTTCCCAATTTTATTTTCAAAAGAAATTTTATTTTCTCTGGGTTTAAGTTTTTTTACTGCAACGATTGCAAGTTTAATAGCCAATTTAGTGGCAATCCCGTCTGCCTATGCACTCTCAAGGTATGAATTTTTCGGCAAAGATATTATTGATACGATCATCGATATCCCGATCCTTCTTTCCCCTGTTGCCCTCGGGACTTTAATTTTAATGTTTTTCAACACAAGAGCCGGGACATTTATTCAAAACAATTTCGTTGATTTTGTTTTCAGTGTGAAGGGAATAATTTTGGCGCAATTTACTGTAACAGTCGCGTTGGCGGTTAAGATATTGAAATCAGTTTTTGACAGTATCAATCCTCGCTACGAATCAGTGGCGCGGAGCCTTGGAAGCAGCAGGATCAGGGCATTCTTTAAAGTTACTCTGCCGATTGCAAAAAATGGGATTATGACATCTTTTATTCTTACATGGGCCCGCGCTTTGGGAGAGTTTGGGGCGTCGGTTATGGTGGCTGGAGCAATGAAGGGAAAGACTGATACGCTACCAATAGGTATTTATCTTAGCCTTGCGTCTTTTGATTTGGAGAAGGCTGTGGTTCTCATTACAATTTTAATTTTTGTCTCGGTTGTTATTCTTATGATTTTTAAAAAGATTATTAAAAAACAAGGATGGCATATTTAATATGTTAGAAATTAAAGATTTACAAATCAAAATAGATAACAAGATT
>JACRFC010000171.1 GCA_016234355.1 Ignavibacteriales bacterium | reverse complement strand
TTTGGCATAATGCAGTAAGCTATAAGGTTATAATCTTTCTCTTTTAAATAATTAATTGTTGATACAACTATTTCTGCGGTCTTTCCATTTTTTAAATAACATTTACCATAGTTACCTTTGTTGAGCAATTCATCATATTTAACAAAGAATTTTTTATCCTTCTCATATTTTTCACTTTTATTATTTGGTACAGATTTGAATTCCACTCTGTTTTTTAGTTCATATATCTTTTCAAGAGGTAAACTGTCTTTCAACCTAAAAGTAATGAAATAAGTTCTTTCAGGAATATAAATATGAGGAAGATTACGTCTGTGGAAATGTGTTTCAAACATTTTAATTTATTTCACTTTTTGGAAAAATTATAATTGTAAAAAATAATACTGTAGAACAGAATTTTATTCTGTTCATCTAGACTCAAAATAAATTGTAGAACAGTTTTTCAAACTGTTCACTAACGCTCAGATTAAAAATCTGAGCTACATTAAAAAATAATTTTATCTTCTTCCGGAATACAATCCGCCAGACTTGGTAACTTTAATATCCTGAAGTTCAGGCGCTTTCAGACGAATCTCAAATCGGAAACCGCTGTAATATCCAAGCGGATTCCAATTAAAATTCATTTCCCAGCAATGAAGGTCTCTATAAATTGTTACTTGAGGAGCCGAAACTTGTTTGGTTTCAAAATCATAACTGCCGCGAATTGTAAATTTCCAATTCTTCGTTAAACTAAATCCAAGATCGGCATTTAGGTTGGAATAGGACTGCGACTGATTTGGTGTTGGTTTAGAAAAATTATAATTGTAGCTCAAACTTAAATTCCAAGGGATAGTTAAATCCGGCGATTGTTCCTGATCGTAAACACCGATGTAATCTTTTTTTGCAAATGCGTTGAATCCTTCATCCTTTTGTTCTTTCTGCTGTTTGTTGGTTTCTGCAGGTTTTAGTTTTTCACCGCTTAGTGAAGTTGATACGGAAAAACTAAAATTCGTTAAGCGCAGCAAACCCTTCCTGTTTGATGCTAAGTATTGATTAATTCTTTGATAAACATCATTTCCACTTCCATCTTTACCAGTAACAGCATAATCATAAAATGTATAGGAAGATGAACCCGAAAAACTTAGCAGATCACCAATTTGTGTTCTGTAACCTAAACTCAAATCCGAGAGTTTCATGCTGTCAGCGGCAAAATTGTAACCGACACTTGCATTCAAGTTTAGCAGTTGAATTTTCTTTTGTTCTTTTGTTGTATCATTAGGATTTTTTGCCATTTTGATTTCAAAAACATTCCCGAGTGAAAAAAATAAACTTTGAGATTGACCGGATGACACACCGCCAAAAACTTCCCCGCTATATTTATCATAGCGAATAACTTCTCCATTCGATTTTTTGTATGAATCATAATAACCCCATGCATCGGAAGAGAAATCCGGCTGATAGTTGTACGATACCGAAGGAGTTAAAGTATGTCTGAAAGATTCTATTCCTAAAATATTTGGATTTAATATTCCATATAATCTTGTTGATGCATTCATGCTCATACTGAAAGTTCGAACAAAATTAAATTCATTAATTCTGGATTCAACCAGAGTATCTCGCGTTGTCTTTGCACCAGTTGAAGGATTAGTAGTTTCAATAGTTTGGTATTCATACTTCACGCGTTTGTTATACCACTTTTCCGAGTAATTAAAACTTGGAGATACATTGAAGTATCCAAACTTGGGAGATGCACTTAAAGAAATATTATGAAGAACTCCCGCACGAACATTTAAATTTCCTTCTGTCTTTCTTCTATTATTTGTGAATTGACCCGAATAGCTGTAACCGATTAGTTCATACCACTTCTGTTCATTCAATGATTCTACATTTTCACGCTTGAACGGATAAGTCATTGACTTGCTGAAATTGATATTGGGAAGTGACTCATAAATATTTCCGCTGGTAAGATTTTGTGTTCTATTATAATTGATTGATAAACTTGCGCCGGATTCATCCCATATCTTACTAAACGTTGCGTTGGAAGTGATATCTTGCGAAAGAATATCGTTGTAGTTAATGCTGTTATTTCTAAAAAAGTTCGATGATAAGAACTGCAGATTTACATCGAGCCGGGTTGATGGATTGATCTGCTGATTATGATACCATGAAAGATTCCAATCGGTTCTTTCTTCTCTGCCCGGATCGTTTGTTTCACCTAAAATTATTTTGGAATAACCGGCATTCACTGTCCCGGTAAAATTATAACGTTCTGCATAACGGAATCTCGATCGGGCGCCCCATCCGCCCTTTGTATAATAATCTCCGGTAAGAGCTAAATCCATGTAATCATTCATTGATAAGAAGTAGCCGAAATTTCTGAAATATTGTCCGCGGTTGTTTTCTTGTCCGTAAGCCGGAATAATAATTCCCGATCGTCTTCCGGTTTCATTTGGAAAAACAGCAAAGGGTAAAGGAATTGGAAATGGTACGCCGCCGATATACATAAATATCCATCGTGCAATAATTTTATCTTTTTGGATTACCTTCATTTCGCTTGATGAAAAATAAGTATGCGGTGTATCGGAATCGCAAGTAGTAAATGTTCCGTTCTTAATGAAGTATGTGCTCTTATCAACTTTATTTACTTCTTCTCCGGCGTAAGTTTGTCCTTTATCTTTATTCTTTGCAAGAGAGATATACCCGCGCTGATTCTTAAAATTATATTTTATTCTTTCACCTTCATAAGTTTCAGCACCTTCGGTTAATCGCGGGGATTGTTTTAATTTTACTTTTGCTGTGTCGGATGTATCAACAGCACCGAATGCTACAAGCTCATTTGTGTTGTAATCAACAAAGATTTTTGCACTCTTAAGATCGGTCGTTTTGTATTTCAGTTCTCCCGATCCGTGCACAAACATTTTTTTCTTTTGGACATCGAAGATCAGGGAATCGGAGGCATTAGCAAAAACAATTGCGTCTACATCATATTTCTTTTTTGATTTTGTGGAATCGGAGAGCAAAAGTGAATCAACTGCATTTTTCTTAAATGATGTTGAATCTTTCTGCTGTGCAAAGACAGATGAGCAGAACAAAATTATTAATATGGATATTAAATACTTCATCGTTCCCGATATTTCTTCTAAACTTCACTTCAAAATTAGGATTTATAAAACACAAGTGCCGATGCACCTTTGATACCGGCATTATTCTTCAACTTAGCCGGTTGAACAACTATCCGTTCCTTTGATGGTTTTATCACTCTCTCTTTTATGGAGTATGTGACTGTATCAAATAATATTTGGCCAAAACCGGCTACACCACCGCCGATTATGATAGTTGATATATCAAGAACATTTACAATTGATGCTAGAACATATCCAAGTTTTAAACCGCAATCCACAATAATTGATCTTGCAAAATCGTCTCCGTCTTCCGCCGCTTGATGGATCAATTGAGGTGTAAGAAGATTTAGATCATTATTGCTAAGCTTGATCAGTAGAGAATCTTTTCGGTCTTGCAATTGTTTTTTTACACGATCAATTAAATAATTATTTCCTAAATATGATTCGATACAACCGAAAGATCCGCATTTACATTGAGGTCCTTCATAATCAATTGTAACATGTCCAATCTCTCCGGCTCCGCCTGTTTCCCCGCGATAGATTTTTTTATTGATGATAATTCCTCCGCCAACTCCGGTACCAAGAGTTATCATAATAAAATTTTCAAGTTTTTTCCCGGCTCCGTATATCAATTCTCCTATAGCAGCAGCGTTTGCATCATTCTCAACGTAAACATCGCAATCAAATTTTTCTTTTATTGCTTTGCCCAAATGTACTTTACCCCAATTAGGAAAGTTGGGAGGATTTTCTACCGTTCCTTTTTTTAATTTTACCGCACCGGGTGCACCGATTCCGATTCCAAGTATCTTATCATTTTTTTTATTTGTTACCGATTTTATTCCTTTAACGATCTGTTCGATTACCGCTTCGGGACCATTAGAAACGCAGCTATCAAGTGAAACTTTTTTAACAATCTTTCCTTTCGAATCTACTAAACCAACTTTTATTGATGTCCCGCCAAGATCAACACCAACGGAATATTTTTTTTTAGGCATTATTTTCTCTAATTGAATGATTTATCAACTATAGTTATTTCATCGGGATATTCTAATTTACCAAATGGGGTTCCCAAAACCGGTTTGGCAATCATCTTTAAGTTCGATGTTGATCCGTGAACTCCACCCACTTGTAGTATTAATAGAAGAATATCATCAACACTTTTTTCCTTAAATGATTTTGCTATATCAAATTCGATTTTGATCGGGATAATAACCGATTCTCCTTTACCAGGAACGAAAACCGGTTCAGCGATATTTCCTTGAACAATTTCTTTTTCGTTTAGATATAACCGCCAGGGGAAAGAAGTTATATTCAAATCTGTTCTTGCAAATCCGCCGTTCCCGTCATTTGGATTTTTTGCTTCAACATTCAATAAAAATGTCAGCGGCAGATTTCCTTTAACAAGTCCCGCTGTAATTTTCAACAACTCAATCGAATTAAAATCTTTCAAGGATTTTTTATCAGCGATTGTTATCCCAACAATCTTATAATCGGTTGCGGAATAAATTTTATATTTCAAACGTGAGATGTTAGAAATAGTCTGATAAACACTGCAGCTCGAAAAAATTGAGAACAATGACAAAAATAGAATTAACCGTTGAAACGGTTTAAGGATTGTTGTACTTTTTTTATTTAACATCGTTCAGCCAACTGGAAAAATTTTTGCATTCTTAATGGACTCCTCAATTTTAGAAATGATCATCTCAGCAACTCTTAAAGCTTTCAATCCGTCTTTACCGCTTACTATCGGTGTTCTTCCTTTTACAATTGCATCAACAAATAGTTCTAATTCCAATTTTAGTGCGTTCACTTCCTTAAATTTTGGTTGTTCATAAGTAACAATCTTCTTTTTATCGCCAATCCCAATCTCGCCAAACGTCTTGAAAAGACCTTTTGGTTTTTGATCCGGAGGTAATAATCTAAATACTTCTGAAACACCTGTAATGAAGTCCAAAGAAATGTAAGCATCGCGCTGAAACATTCTCATCTTTCTCATTTTCTTCTGAGAGATCCTGCTTGCAGTTACATTTGCAATTGCACCGTTCTCAAATTCTATACGGGCATTTGCAATATCAAGAGTATCGGAAACTACCGGAATACCGCTTGCACTTACACTTTTTACATCGCTCTTGATTAAACTCAAGATTATATCAATGTCATGGATCATTAAATCCAAAACAACCGCAACATCGGTCCCGCGGGGGTTAAATTGTGCAAGACGATCAGTTTGTACAAACAACGGATCGAGATGATATTTCTCAAGAGATATTAGCGCAGGATTGAACCGTTCAATATGCCCGACTTGTAAAATTAATTTTTTCTCTTCTGCAATTTTGATAAGTTCTTCCGCTTCCCAGATGTAAGCGGTTATCGGCTTTTCAACAAAAACATGTTTGTTCTTTTCAAACGCAAGTTTAACTAATTCATAATGGGCGCTTGTTGTTGCAACTATATCAACTGCATCAATTTCATTTAGAAGTTTATCCGGGTCATCAAATGATTTTACTTTTAATTCACCTGCAACTTGTTTAGCACGTTCCAAATCTTTGTCATAAATTCCTATCAATTCACAATTAGCAACTTCCTTAAAAAGCTTTGTATGAATCTTACCGAGATGACCTGTTCCGATCACGCCTATTTTAATTTTGCTCATAGCGCTCCGCTCTTAATCTTTTTGTAACCTATAATTTTATCATATCCGCCTTTCTCTACAGTTCTGTAAAAGAGAAAGATAGAATAATCATTCTGTGTCTCCCAAAAATTTCCTTCAAGAATTTCCCATTCGATATTTTCTATTTTGTTATTTATAACATCACCCGTAACATACTGATAATCATAAACACCGCGCTTCAGTCGTACCGAAATATTCATTAAACCGTTATCGTCAAACATTTCGTAATCCGGAGAAACAGTCCAATCATTAAATGAGCCGACCAAGTAAATTGGGGATTTAATATTTTCCGGTGGACGTAACTTAAAAACAACGTTCATGTAATCGGCATTTTCATTTCTATAATTTAAGAGTAATGATCCGCCGTCATAATCTCTTCTGCCTCGTGTAAAAAAGTTTGAGGTCTCAATGTCGCCGAACTTTGCATTAACTGTTGAAGAATTGTATTTCCCGATATCGCGTGTGTCAGTTTGTCGGTATTCATTTCCCGGTCTGATGTTCCGTGCGGTGAATGAAAATTTATTTGATGCATTCCATTCATAAAATCTTTCGGCTGTATATGAATTGCGGTCAATAATTATCGGATAGTTGAATTTTCTATTCGTAATTATTTCGACTTGCATAACATTTGCCGGAAAAAGTGAATCAGGCAAAGTAAAACCCGAGCTCATTACAATTGTTCTTCTTAATGCAGCTAAACCCGGTAAATCACCTTCACTACCTTCTTTAGAAAGTTGTACGTTTAATTTCACTTCGGGATTAATAACATAAAATTTACCCGTTCCGTAAATCAAATCTCTGTTTTGTGTATCAACAAGATAAAACTTCCACTTACCGGAAAAAGGAAAAGTAACATTATTGTTCGGGAACGTTCCCGAATAATGAAATCTTGCACCTCGTACTGTTGAAGGTAAACGATCGAACAGTAAATTATGTTCGGTGTTATAAATTGGATTAGTTAAGAAGGCGTTGTTGTATGGAATCCATTGAGAATCGCAAAACTTAAAAACCAAATTAATGTTTGGTATGAATTGCGATTGGACATCAAACTCGACTGTAATTTCTTTATGGTTAGGATCGGATAGATTGATAATCGGAAATTCTCTTTGATCTTCCGAAGAATATACACGAAGACTTTTTATTTCTATGTTTTGGGCAAATAATAATTGCTGCGAAAACAAAAAAATAAAAATGAGAAATAGAATTTTAACTTTTAGGAAGATTAGAATATTTCTACACATTTTATCGAGCTATAAGGAACAAAAACCTTAAATGATTTTTCATCACGGTTTGAATCAAGTATAAGCCCATCATCATAAGCTTGAACTAAAGTACCGGTTTTGAAGACGATTTCATAAAATGTCGGATGTTCTCCTTTTTCTTTACCGTATACAACTCCATAATTCTCCAACATTGTAATGTTCATCGCTTTACCAATGTATTGATTCCAATCCAAATTCATTTTTGTCTTCCTTTTAGTTAATTAGATTAATTTAAAACTTTCAAATCCAATCAAAAAGTAGTCAAAAACGAATTCTTTTACAATTGAGAAGAGCTGGATTAATAAAAGCCCATCCCAACCCTTCCCAAAGGGAAGGGCTTTATTAAAACTCAGTCGAGGAATTTTTTCGATTAAAGTTATCAGGAAGTGATTGAGGAGAATATGATCAAGAACAAGACCACGATCAAGAATTATTTAATACTCTTGCTCATGATCTTGATCCTGCTCTAAAAATTATTTATTTCTGATCAACAACTACATCACCGCCGGTAGTTTCAAGCTTTAAAATTTCTCCACCGCCGTTAAATTCGGCATCCATTTCACTACGGGCTACACGCATTGTTCTTGCATTATTAAAATTATTTGTGATCTCTCCGCCGGTAGTTTCAAGATGAACTTTCGCTTTGAAGTTTGAAGGTAATTTTACATGAATATCACCACCTGATGTTGAAGCTTCAATACCTTTATTTATTCCGGTGTAATCAATTGTTATATCACCACCGGAAGTCTCCGCACTAATCTTTCCATCAGCAGTATTAAGCTCAATATCCCCTCCGGAGGTTTCTGTTTTAAGATCGCCGTTCGTTCCTTTGCAAACAATATCTCCGCCTGATGTAGATAAAAACATCTCACCGTTATGTGCGGAAAGATTAATATCACCACCCGATGTTTCTGCTTTTAATTTCCCGTTAGTATTATTCAGAGTGATGTCGCCGCCTGAAGTATCAAGCTTAAAAACACCGGAAACATTTTCTGCATTAATATCTCCACCAGAAGTTTTTATATGAGCATTCTGATTTTTAGGAACTTTAATTTCGATTCTTACACTTATGTTACTACCAAACCAATTAAAGAAAGAACCTCTCTTTTTTGCAATTACTCTTACTGTACTATCATCCTGTTCAATACTGAGTTCTAATTTTTCTTCTGCACGTCTGTTGCCGAATATTTTTACATAGGTTTCCTGTTTATCCCAGCTTTCAATTTTTACATCAGCTCCGCTTGCATTGACATAAACATTATCCCGATCTTTAGCAGAAAAAGATTTCTCCCGCAAAAGCTTTAACTCTTCGGCAGATGATAATGACGCACACAAAATCATTAATACAAAGATCAACAAGAATCTTTTGAATAATAATTGTTCTATTGTCCGGTACATAATACCTCCTAGTTTTTAAGTTCAACTGATAATTTAGACTCGCGTCCGGTCAAAATAGTTACATCAAAAAGAATTTTTTATATTTGTACTGAATCATAGAGATAAAAGTGAATTATTTAGTGGTATTCATCGGCGCCGGTCTTGGCGGAGTATTTAGATATATACTATCGTATTTTATACAAAAGCAATTTCCGCCTTATTTCCCTTTTGGTACGCTCGCAGTTAATCTTCTTGGCAGTTTTATACTGGGTTTAATGATCTTTGGTTTAGATGAAAAGGACTTGATCAATCCATCATTAAAATTGTTTATCGGTATTGGATTATGCGGCGGCTTCACCACATTTTCTACATTCTCTTTTGAAACATTTAATTTATTAAGGGATTCGGAATTTCTTTTTGCCGGTTTGAATATTTTAGCAAATGTATTATTAACGGTTTTTGGCATTTATCTCGCTTATATTATTACGAGGTGATCAATGAAAATTGAAGGCGAAGCAAAATTATTAAGAATATTCCTAGGTGAAGCAGATAAAATTTCTCACTCACCCGTTTATGAAAAAATTGTTACAGAAGCCAGAAAAAATAATCTTGCCGGTGCAACCGTCTATAAAGGAATTATGGGATACGGCGGCAACAGCAGAATTCACAGCGCAAAAATTTTACGGCTCTCGGAAGATCTGCCGCTTGTTGTTGAAATTGTAGATGAAGAAAAAAAGATAGAAGAATTTATACCCGTAGTTAAAAAGATTTTTGAAGATGCAAATTGCGGCGGACTCATTACAATAGAGAAAGCTGAAATAATTAAATACACTTCAACTAAAAAATGATGATGTCTCAAAAGTATTGTTGTCATAGCGAGCACTTTCACTTCGTTCATTATAAACTCCGCGAAGCAATCTCAAATTCAGTTCAAAAAATTAGGGATTGCCTGCCTGGCGTACATAGGCGTCAACTTAAGAATCTGCGGGTTTACAATATTGAAAATAAAATTATAACAAATTTGAACGAATACTTAGGAAATTGTTAATCCTCTACGAGGATTTATCAATGTGGAATAAACTCTTTTCTACAACAATTTGACCCTGCCTGCCGGCAGGCAGGCTCTACGAGGTCTAAAAACATCGTAGATGTTTAATTATTGTAGAAACAAATAAACCCAACAAATACAGTATCCTCGTAGAGGATAAATAAATA
>JACRFC010000169.1 GCA_016234355.1 Ignavibacteriales bacterium | reverse complement strand
GATAAAAACATACAGCTAAAAAAAATAATACAGATCTCCGCTAATAAATTTTTGAACGATGTAAAAACTTCTGCAATAGACAGCGCCGATGTTTTATTCTTAATTGACTTTCCCGCTTCCGGTTCACCGCAAAACTTAATTGATAAGATTTCATTTGCTGTTAATAATCAGAACAAACCGTTTTTTATTTTACTTTCAAACAGTGTTAATATTGCTCGGTTGAAATTGCTGGAGAATCTTCTTCCTTTCACAATTGAAAACAGCAGCACAGACTTTATACAAGTTTTACCGGAACTTAACAGCGATCTATACTCTTCATCATTTTCAATCGGAAGCAGCAAAAAAGAAATTTGGAATAATTTACCTCCCGTCTCACAAGCAGCGGTAAAAATTCAGATCAAACCGGGAAGTAATACTTTAGTTTCATCAAAGGTTAGGAATATTCCAATCGCTAATCCTCTAATTGTTTCAAGAAGTTTAGGCAAGCAGAGAGCATTCGCAATTTTAGCCGGCGATATTTGGAAATGGCAATTGCAGACAGCTGAGAAGCATCCAGAGTTCTTTGATAATTTTATTAACGACATTGTAAAATGGCTTAACCTTTCGTCGGTGCAAAAACAATTCAGTGTTTCAACCGATAAAAAAATATATTCACCGAATGAAGAAGTGAATTTTACCGCACAATTATATGATAATACTTTCTCTCCGATTGATACTGCACAAATTGAATTACAAATTTCGAAAGATGAAAAGAAATTCGATCTGGCATTAACACCCGCCGGAAACGGAATTTACAATGAAGAATTTACTCCAAACGAACCCGGTGATTATCTTTTTTCTGCATCATCATTCTTAAATGGCGCAAAAATGAAAACCGGTACCGGGCGGTTTAGCATTAGCGAAACACAGATCGAAAAGATTGATACGCGGATGCGTCCGGCATTCTTAAAATCGCTTGCTAAATCAACGGGCGGTGAGTATTATTCAATTGATAATTATTCTAATCTGCTTGATAAACTGCGCGCGATAAATAGAAATCCCGTAAAAGAAACCGGTACAAAGAAAGAATATAATTTATGGTCTGATGAGCGAGTGCTTATAATAATTATTCTTTTATTTGCTGCCGAATGGTTTTTGCGTAAAAGGTCCGGAATGATTTAGTATCAATATTATAAATGGGCACTGCAATGAACTTCATTGAAATTACCAGGAACGAGCTTATCGGAGTCAGCTTGATTGACGAGCAGCATCAATCAATGGCGGTATTAGTTAACAAGCTGTATGATAAATTAAATTCTACAGATAAAAAGATGATTCAAAATTATCTGTTTAAGTTACTTGAAGTTGTTGAAGTTCATTTTGAGACCGAAGAAAATTTGATGAGGTCAACAAAATTTCCCGGTTATATTTCTCATAAGCTTGAGCATGACCGGTTCTACAAACAGATACTCACTTCAACAGACCGTTTCAGCAAAGGACTTGAGACGATTGGAATAGAACAGTTAAAAGGAATTAGGCAGTGGTTCTTTAATCACTTAGAACTTAGTGATAAAAAGTGCGGGAAATATTTTATTGAGAACGGAATCTCGTAATAAAAATAGATGAACTTTCTAACCGACATTTCCGATTTCTTCCTTCCTCGTTTCTGTCCATCTTGCAAAAATAAACTTACCAGCACGGAAATTGTTGTATGCAATTCTTGTTTATCAAAAATAAAGCATACAGATAGTGAAAGAACCGAAATCGAATTCGCCAGAAAATTTAAGAACGAGAAGATCATAAAAGGATTTACTTCCCTCTTTGTTTTTGAGAAAGATAAAGAGCTTCAGGATATAATCCACGATCTGAAGTACAACGGTAAATTCAGTATCGGAGTTTTCCTCGGCAAATTATTAGCCGCCGCCGTAAATGATAAAATTCAAGAATGGAAAATTGATCTGATTGTTCCGATTCCCTTGCATCACTTAAAACGTGCGGAACGCGGATACAATCAATCGGATTTTATTGCGAAGGGAATGAAAAAGATTTTACAAGTTCCGGTAAAAAGCAGATTAATAAAACGCGTCCGTTTTACAGAGACACAGACAAGTATGAATTTAGTTGAGAGAAAGGAAAACATGAAAGATGCTTTTGCTCTTCGCCGCAATAAATTATTACAAAATAAAAATGTGCTGCTGATTGATGATGTTATAACAACCGGCGCTACTATTGCCGAATGCGGAAGAATTATTTTAGAAAGCGGTGCGGCTAATATCTATGCGGCTTCTGTGGCAATTGCGGATTAGGTTATTTCAGTCAAGTTGCTTTTGTGTATTAACTGTTATCCTCAGCTTTTTCTTGTAACTGTTTCAGAGTTATTCCATTAGATGTTTTCTACCAATCTCTTCCATTTATGTTCGCCCCTAAAAGAAATGTTGCAGCCAACGATGGTGATGAAAATTCATAATCTTGTGATAATTCAAAAAAATGGTCATCACGTTTAATCAAGAGGTCACTTTTAAGAAAATCACTACGTAGATCGACAACATGTGTGTGAATGGATGGAACAGTTTCTATAACACAAGTTGAACCTTTTTTCACAACAAAACCATCTTCCGATTTGTAACCTTCAGCATGAACACCTTTATTTTTGAGAATAAGTATTTGGTGTTGTCTTGGTTTGAGTTCCGGCTTTTCAAAGATAGTAACACCTAATACTGGAAAACACAAAAGCATTTCTTCAAGAAATACTTCCATATCGGCATACTCTGCCTCTGATAATGAAGGTGCAGTAGGAACATTCAGATTATCAAATTTACAGCGTTTGGCTTCCTTTGCTAAAGTGATTAACCGGTGTTCCAAATATTGAATATGAGCTTTGTTAAGATTTGCATCTTTACTTGTAAAGAAATAGGCAATCGTCCAAAAATCTTTTTTTGAATGATGATCCTCTAATCTAGTTCGAACAGGATCACCTTCACCGATATATACAAGTGGAAGATCTGATGTATCAGAAGGACCAATTAGGACATAAATAGCAGCGCGATCAAATTCCTTTCGTTCTTTCACACTTGATAATCGTGGTCGCGGACAAACAACACCAAGCCCAATCCAATTTGATTTTTCAACAAACTTAAGACCAGAAGGACTTCCTTCAGCAAGAAAAATGCGAATAGAAAAAGAACGATGCTGACTTTCCATAGCGATACTCATTTGGGTTTTAGTAAAAGTATAAGTTCGTTGGCGTTTCGACGTGCATCTCGGCCTGCTGTATTTTTATCCCCATTACTTCTTCCGCCAAGTGAACTAAAATTACTTTTAACAGATTTCTTTTCAACTGAAAAATATTTTTCTGCAGCTTCTCTCACAATTTTACCTGAAAGTCCATTTGAACATTCGTGATCTGGATATGTAAGAATTGCTTTAGCTTTTTTTGAAGCAATCTTTTTTAGTAATTCATCGAGTGCATTCTGTGACTCCGATTTCATACTATATTTTGAACGTGGTCTTAGTTTTGAATCTGGATAACGACCAACTCCCGAAACATTACCACATTTACCTTGCGCTATCGTTTCAATAACATGATAAAAGCGACTGTAATGAACACCTGAATAGGGCGGATCTATAAACACCAAGTCACCTTTTTCAAGTTGATCTGCAACAACATTAGCATTAGCAACTTTTGCAAAACCTTTTTTCTTAGCAAAACGATTTGAAAGAGAAAGGAATGCTACTTTAGTATTTTGTAAAATATCTTTTCCCCATGCATCAGTAAGATATGGTTTAGCGGTACGGGTTGGTTGAAACGGTTGAGCAGTATGCCCTGGTGCTGCGGCGCATTTACTCGCGGCCTGAATCAGAGCTGCTAGTGCAACTTTTCTTAAAGTGTTATCTTCTGGTAATGTAGCTCTGAGTGCATCAATCCATACAGCTTGTTTAGGACTATAATAATGACCACCATAAGCTTTGGTTATTGGAAGGTCTTTCTGTTTTGCGCACCAAGCTCGACAACTCTTAACTATAAGCTGAGTTATTTTTTTTATGGAAGGTACATTATAAGTTTTGAATAAATCTCTTGCATTCCTTTCCCAATTATCCCACAATGGTTGCCAATCAATAATTTTCACTCTACCAATAATCGCATCTGAAATAATTGCACTGTAAAGTTGAAGGTCGTATGCATGTACTATTATATCATAATTTTCAGCAACATGAGCTGCAACAACACCTGAACCCACGAAGATGTCGACGAATCTATTAGCATCATTCATTTCTCTTTTTAACATTTGACCAAGACCATTCTTCAGCATCAGTCTTTTTGAGCCCATATACTTCATATTATTGCTGTCCTATTGAAGCTATTAATTGAGGTTTTACCCTTTGGAAGTCAATAATGCCACGACACCAACTAGGATTTCTATGAACAGACCAAAACCGATTAGAATCTCCTAACACATTATTTATTAGCTCTCTAAAGTAAACAATTCGATGATACGCAACGATCTGAACAGAGTCTATATCTGGATATTTTGTTCTCATGGGGATAGGATAAGACTTTATCTCAATTTTGGATATATATTCAATTCTTTGTTTCATTTCATCATAAGTTAAAGGTGAAAAATTGGGAAATTTATTTAGATGATCTATATACGTAGCTAAATTCCGATGTCCTGCATCAGAAATATCAGCATCTTCAGGATTATCCGTAAATAACTGGTCAGTGAAAAAGTATGGATGCTCTTTGACTTTATTCCAATAGAAAGAATGTTCTCTATTTCTGCCTTCTTTGAAACTACATATAAAACCAGTCTTAGAGGATTGTAGAGTTACAGTAAATCTGTTCTTTCGTAATTGATAGATACCTAATAAATGAGCTAAAGCTCGGATCGTATAGTGACTTGAATAGTAACCAGAAATAGATGCCCATAAAGGACTAGCGTTTGTCAGTGCTGTGGATATTAGAAAACTATGGATGGCTCTTAACCACATTTCAATAGAAGCTGTCGCAAAAAGTTTTACAATTTCTGTTTTAACTGGTACATCGAGCGAACCTCGTTTAGGTGCTATCTTACCTAGCTTATTTGACATTATTCCATGTTGAGGAAGTGTGCCTCCTTGCATCTGCAAGGTATCAAATATTTTCTGAATTTGAAATTCAAGTGTCATTTGAAAACTTATTTATTCGAAAAATATTTATTAACACTAGATTTATTCTCTTCCGCTATTTTACTTACTCGTTCAGGTTTTAATCGTGCTGTCTTTCTCCCCTTAATTGAAGCCCATAGCAAATCTCTGAAACGTGCTATACCACCACTTCCTAAAAAATCTCGCTTCTTGAATTTATTTTTGTCAATAAAAATTCCGTTATCAAGAAGCCCAGCATTCTGTGCTATTGATTTTAGAAAACTAATAAGCATTTCGCTTGCTTTATCTGAAATTAAGACAACTTTCTTTGTACGTAATTTCCAGATCAACGCTGGAATTAATGCAAGAACCGAAACTAATACACGACCCTGATAAGCAACATTTGCTGGACTTAGTTCTTTTTTCTCGTGAGATTCAGGATTTTCAAATCTCCCACTTGCTTGAAGCCATGAATTTAAACATTGTGAAAGAAATTCTGTTTGGCTATTAATGTTGTCTATACCGTTTATTCTTAATACCTCAAGGATATCCTCAATAGCATTATTCAATGTTGCTAAAGTAATTACATCTTTAAAACCAAACTTGATCCCAGGTATTTGAATCATACCTACAAGTGGTCCAGTTTCAAGCATGAGTCTTCGGCCAATATCTTGAGCTCTTTCTTTGTCATCTAGCGATTTACGAGCGCCTCGTGCGGTTGGGAAAAGATCAGCAACTAAAGATCTATCAACTTTCTTTTGATAAAAATTTACGTCAATAAAAATTTGTGCTTGTAATCTTGGTTGGCCTACTGGGTCAAGATCCAAAAAGACTTCGGCAGGTAAATCCCAAGTCGCATCAGGATTCTTTTCTTGTAATATTTTAAGTGCAAGATAAGCACCGTTGATTCTATGTTGCCCATCTATAACAGAGAAAAACAATTTGGGATCTTCCTCATCAAAACTTAACATTCCTGCACGTTTCTTTTCACCATTAATCTCTTTTTCCTTTAATTCAGCTCCATTGATATGGACTAATATATTTGAGAATACACGATACTCACTTCTCTCAAAACCAATTACTTTACTGATTTTGGGTGGCCACTCTCTACCCGGTTCATTTTTTCTAGGTTCATAAATATTATTGAAGTATTTATCTAATTTAGCGGACGTATCTACAATCTCACATTGGAGTAAATAAGCAGCAATTTGTGCAACTCTTTTCCAATCCAAGAAACGTTGAATAGCTTTTACCTTATCTGCATTTCGGTGTGGGACATGGGGAGTACCCGGCCACCATTGCATAAGTTTTGCTACGGGCAATGCACAAAGGCAATGTTTATATTCCGCGTATTCTTTAGAAAGAAATGGATTTTCTGGTACTATTACAGATATTTCTTGAATTGAATCTGACATTGTTTATCCTCTTTGCAATTGCAAAAAAATATAAATCTTAGAAACAATCATAAGACCCGACCCTTGCAGTAAGTGCAACTTAAAATAAAATACAAACTAATCAAAGCATTTTTCCACCCCCGTAAAAAACACGGGGCAGGCAGGCTCACCCCGCCAAAAACGGCAGGCAAGCCCCGCCAAAAAAAACGGCGGGCAAGCCGTCAACTCTGTTAAGAAATGCCGGGTAAGCGCTATGGCAATTCAAAAACCAATCTTTCTTTTCGGTTTTACATTCTCCATCATCAGTTCTCTTATAGCATCGAAAACAAGTTTAATCTGCTTCTGCTGTGCTGCAAATTTCTTTCCCGTTTCTTTCTCAAGATCGTTCAACTTCTTCGAAAGTTCTTCATTGCTCTGCAGAAATTTTCTCATCTGTACAAACGCGCGCATAATTGCAATGTTTACCTGCACGGCGCGTTCGCTATTTAATATGGACGATAACATAGCAACGCCCTGCTCTGTAAAAACGTATGGTAAATATTTGGAATGTTGACCTTTCTTCAAGGTCACAAATTGTGACCTTAGAGAACTAGATTCTTCTATTGTTAATTGGAACATAAAATCCCGTGGAAACCTTCCTATGTTTCTTTTAACTGCCTGATTTAATTTTTTTGTTTCGACGCCATACAATTCGGCAAGGTCGCGATCAAGCAAGACCTTATCTCCGCGTAATAAATAAATCTTGGAAGTAATTCTTTCGATTGGGATAAGAGAGGAAGATTTGATTTTCATACAGCCCCCATTAAAAATTTTGGAAAAAATAACGATAAATATATTTCATCATTAATATCCGCCCCTTGTGGCAAGTGCAACTTAAAATAAAATACAAACTATATCAAAACATTTTTTTCATACTTAACAGACTGTATCTCAGCAGCAATGGAAAGAGCAATTTCGTAAGCGGTATCCCCTCCAATCTTCAATCCGATCGGCATGTGAAGTTTGGAGAGATCAATGCCGGAATCGATTTCACTTTTCAGATTGTTGATCATTGCGGCAGCTTTAGCGCGTGAGGCAATAACTCCGATATATTTCTTAACTAAATTTCTGCTGTATAATGTTTTTAAGATCTCATAATCAAATAGATGTCCGTAAGTAACAGCAACAAAATAAGAATCATCAGCCGGAACAAACTGCTCAACAAAATCTTTGTATTCCATATAGATGCAATTAATTCCTTTGGCTTTATTTTTTTCAAATAATTCCTGCCGGTTGTCAATCAATATTACATGATATTTAAGTTTGCCCAGAATCTCGATCAATGCTTGTCCTACATGTCCCCCGCCGAAGATGTAGATCACCGGTAAGTTTCTTTCGAATTCGTAGTAGAGCCAAACCTTTCCGTTACAACTCATCGGAACAACAGTTGCTTTTGGATTGATTATTTTTTCATCATTACTTAGTAAATATTCTTTCAACAAATTTTCTTCACCGGAAGCCATTAATCTTTTTGATTCTTGAATTGCTTCCATCTCAATAGCGCCGCCGCCAACTGTGCCGTAAGTTTTTCCCTCGTGATCAACAACCATCTTAAATCCGGCTTTACCCGGAGTAGAACCGGTTGATTTGACGACGCTAACAGTTACAAAACTTCTATTCTCTTTTTTTAATTCAATTATCTTACTGTAAATATCCATATAGCCCATTCCTGGAGGTGGTCTCAAAAGTCTTAGTGAACCTTTGTGATCTTAGTGTCTTTGTGGTTTGGCTTTTTTTTTCTATTAAACAAAAAGATTTTTACCACTAAGACACAAAGGTCACTAAGAAACACTAAGTTATATTTTTACTTTTGAGATTACCTCTTTTAAAATTTATAATTACATTTTCTCCGGAGCGCTGACACCGAGAATAGATAATCCGTTTCTAATTACAGTTTGAACTGCGATGCAAAGTGCAATGCGCGCTTCGGCAAGTTTCTTTTCACTGCCGATTATTCTGCACTCGGTATAAAATCTGTGGAAGAGAGCTGCTAATTCTTCAAGATATGAAGTGATCCGGTTCGTTTCAAAGTTTTCCGCACTATAGATCACATCATCCGGAAATTCATAAAGTTTTTTGAGAAGGTTTTGTTCTTCTTTTGTTATTAACAGTTCAAGATTTTCCAAAGAAGAATTTAATCCTTCATCTTTTGTCATACGCAGAATAGAAAAAATTCTTGCGTGGGCGTATTGCAGATAGAAAACCGGATTTTCATCGGATTGTTTCTTAGCAAGATCAAGATCAAAATTTAAATGACTTGTAATGCTTCTCATGTTAAAGAAGTAACGTACAACATCACTCCCGACTTCATCAACTAATTCATCAAGTGTTATATAATTTGCTTTGCGGGTTGACATCTTAACCACTTCACCTTTTTCCATTATCGTAACAAATTGATGGATCAGTACTTTCACTTTGCTTGCATCATAACCAAGTGCACGCAATCCTGCTAGAACATCGGGATAAGTTGCGCTATGGTCGGAGCCGAAAAGATCAATCATCAAATCATAACCACGGTCATATTTCGTAATGTGATAAGCAATATCCGGTAAACGGTATGTCGGTTCTCCAGTCGCTTTTACAATCACTTTATCCTGATCGTTGCCGAGTTCGGTCAGCTTGAGCCAAACAGCTTCATCTTTTTCATACGATAGATTTTTTTTCTTAAACTCATCAAGCAGAGCTTTGATCTTCCCTTCTTCATACAAAGTATTTTCATTGAAAAAATTCTTCATGCGGATTTGAATCCGCTCCATCGTTTTGATAATATCAGCAAATATTTCCTTCTCGGCAGCTTGCTTAAATTTACCTTCGGCATCTTCGTTTACAAGTTTATCGCCGTATTCATTCTTCAACTTAGCGGCAATATCTTTTATGTATTCACCTTGATAGTAATCTTCAGGAAATTCTCCGCCTTCGGTGGATTTCTGTCCTAGTAATTCTAAATAACGTAATCGAACGGAATCGCCAAGTACGCGCATCTGTCTTCCCGCATTATTGAAATAATATTCGCGGTCAACTGAATAGCCAATCCATTCTAGCATATTAGCAACTGTGTCTCCAACTACAGCATTGCGCCCGTGTCCGACAGTTAATGGACCGGTAGGATTTGCAGAGATAAACTCAACCATCGCTTTCTTGCCGGCATATTTTTTTGATTTGCCGAAATTTTCCTTCTCATCTAAAACATCTTTAACTATTTGTGAATTATAGGAAGCAGTAAAATAAAAATTGATAAATCCCGGTCCGGCAATTTCTATTTTCTCAATAATATTTTTATCATAATCTAAGTTTGTAATAATTTCATTTGCAATGTCTTTTGGATTTCTTTTTAGTTTTTTAGAAAGGATCATCGCAGCGTTTGTTGCATAATCACCGTGATTACTTTGACCCGGGACAGAAAATGTCGGATCAATTTCAGAGAGATAAGGCAATTTTAATTTTGTGGTCTTAAAAAGATTTATTAAATAATTTTTCAAATATATCTCCGGAGTGATTTCAATAGATTATTTCTCATCGGCAATTTTAATTACGGGTGCATCGCCCCAAAGTTTTTCAAGATTGTAGTAGCTTCTTGCTTCTACACGGAATACGTGAACAACAACATCAAAATAATCAAGCAGCACCCAATTCAATGTTTCAAATCCCTCTTTGTGAAAACATCTGATTCCTTTTTTATTAAGTTCATCATCAACCGCATCGGCAATAGCTTTAACCTGCCGATCTGCATCAGCCGAACAGATTACAAAACAATCGGCTATTCCTCCGGATAGTTTCCGAAGATCAAGTATTCTTATGTCAAAGCCCTTTTTAGTTTTGATGATCTCTGTAATCATCTTTGCAAATTTTAATGAATCCAATTCTACCTCTTATTTAAATGGAGCTAAATTAAAATAATCTCTTCCAATGACGATCGAGACATCAAGAAAATAATCTTTGTTCAGTTGTTGAATTACATTTTCATTTTTTATGCGAAGTGCTTTTGCAATCTTGTATGCATTTGCCATGTTTCCGGTTCTATCAATCACAAGACTCTCATCAACATCAAACGAAACGTAATTGCCAACATTTACAACATCAAAATTATTTGAGCGGAGAAAATCCGTAAACCTATCACCCACTCCGCCGATACCGCATCCGTTCAAAACTTCAACTTGAATTATATCCGATGCAACTTGTCCGTTTGCCTGTGTATCGCCTTCTCCCGGATTATTTGCAAGCTTGACGTAGATCGAATAAAGCATGTAAAGAATTATTACGGCTAAAACAAAAATGGATACATTAAGGATCAGATTAACAGCGGAAGATTTTCGGCTTTTCGGATTTGATGTTTTTTTCGGGTTAATATTTTCCAATTCGATGTTGCGCTCAATTTTTCTTTGTTATCCTAAGCGCAATTTAATAAAAAACTATCTCTCTTTCTTAGAAGCCCCAATTATTGAAATAGTTGTCTCTGTTGAACAGTGAGGAACCGCCGTAAGAATATGGCGAATAAAATCCGCCCGGCACTTGTCTGTATTGGAGAATAATGTTCATGTTATCGGTAGGTTTGTATGTCATTTGTACACGGCTTAAGTACACTCCGTTGATTTGCTTTGAGAAATCCTGACCGAAAGAATTGTATGGTGAATTTACTATGCTGATATCTGTTTCCAAATTTAGTCTATCGCTGAATTTGTAAGCCATGCTGTTTGTATAAACACCAAGTGCCATTCCACCTACTCCGCCGAAAGCAGAGTAAGATAAACCGAATGAATGGCGCATGGAAAAATTATCGGGATTGATGAATCCAAGGATTGAACCAAAAGAATTATTTTTTACAATTCCGCTTCGTATATCTATTTGTTTATTCAGATCATCGCGGTATTGAGCTTGGGAAATTGAAACAACAAGAATAATAATTATTAGAATAAATTTTTTCATTTCAGTCCTTAACTTTTTATGTTCATTTAACAATCCATTGATTTGAATTGTTTCTATTTATTCGATCAAATTCTAATTCAATTTTATTGGAAAGAAACCACATATTCAAGTTAATTCAATAGAAATTAAGTATTAACACGGACGATCATTTCAATTTCAACCGGAGCGTTAATAGGTAATTCGCTAACACCTACCGCACTGCGGGCATGCTTTCCTTTTTCACCAAAAACCTGAACTAAAAATTCCGATGCGCCGTTTGCAATTTTTGGCTGTGCAGTAAAACCATCTGCAGAGTTTACGAACACAACTAATTTTACAACTTGTTCTATTTTATCTAAATCGCCAATCACCATTTTTATTGCTGCTAAGCAATTAATTGCAGAAACGCGTGCACACTCAATTCCTTTATCTTCGGATACATCATAACCTACTTTCCCTTCTGCAATAAGTTTTCCTTCCTTTGTAGGTAATTGCCCTGAAGTAAAAATTAAATTCCCGGATTGCTGCGCAGGAATATAAGCTGCAAGAGGTTTTGCATAAGTCGGCAGTTCGTGACCTATAATTTCGCGAATCTTTTGCTCTATCATTTTTCCTCGTAAAATATTTTATTCAAATATATTGAAAAATAAATCATAAAATCTTCCGTAAATATTTTTCGATTCGCACCAGTCTGATTATCTTTGCTATCAAAATTGGAGAACGGAATGACCGGCGAAAAATTTGAAAATCTCTGGGCTATTATGAAACGATTACGTCAGGAATGCCCGTGGGATAAGGAACAGACTCATGATTCGATTAAAGCAGCTACTCTTGAAGAAACCTATGAAATGATTGAAGCAATAGATCTGAAAGATTATAATGAGTTAAAAGCCGAACTTGGCGATTTGCTTCTTCATATAGTTTTTCATTCTGCAATAGCCGAGGAGAATAAAAATTTTTCTCTTAATGATGTAATAGATTCTATAACAGATAAATTGATAAGACGTCACCCGCATATTTTCAGTGATACAAAAGTTGCAGACACAAAAGAAATTTTGAAGAACTGGGAAGAGATAAAACTTTCCGAAGGAAGAGATTCTGTTTTAGAAGGAGTTCCGAAAAATCTACCAAGTTTGGCGCGTGCTTACCGTTTGCAGGAGAAAGCTTCTAAAGTCGGTTTTGATTGGGAGAAAAAAGAAGATGTTTGGAAAAAGGTTATTGAGGAAATAGAAGAGATGCACGAAATGGAAAAAGCCGGTAACCAGGATGAGTTTGAAAAAGAGATGGGAGATGTTTTCTTCGCTCTCACTAATTATGCACGCTTTCTCGGCGTTAATCCGGAAAATGCTTTAAGACTTACAAATGAAAAATTTATTGCGCGATTTAGTTATGTTGAAAAGAAAATAAAAGAATCGGGAAAAACTGTATCCGAATCAACCTTATCTGAGATGGATAAATTCTGGGAAGAAAGTAAGAAATATTTATGATTTACAATTTACGATTTACAAATTTGGATTTTTAGATTTTGTGCTTTGAATTTTGTCCCTCTTCCAAAATTATTCTTTCTTATTGCCGTTATTATTGTAATGTTTCTCGTAAGCGTTGATTATATCTTTAACCAATTTGTGTCTTAGTACATCACCTTTATCAAAATAGACAAAGCCAACTCCATCTACACTTTTTAATATTTCTTTAACCTGCACCAATCCGCTTTGAGAATAACTCGGCAGATCTATTTGAGTAATATCTCCGGTAATAATTGATTTAGAATTTGGTCCTAAACGTGTTAGGAACATTTTCATCTGCATGCCTGTAGCATTCTGTGCTTCATCTAATATAACATAAGCATTGTTTAATGTTCTGCCCCGCATAAATGCTAACGGAACGATTTCCACAACACTTTTCTCTAAATAATTTCTCAGTTGTTCCGAAGGAATCATTTCCTCAAGAGCATCGTATAATGGGCGTAAATACGGGTCAATTTTCTCTCGGAAATCTCCGGGTAAAAATCCTAAACTTTCCCCGGCTTCAACTGCCGGGCGGGCTAAAATTATTTTTTTTACAATTCCTTTCTTTAATGCCGCTACAGCAAATGCAACGGCTAAATAAGTTTTTCCTGTTCCTGCCGGGCCAATTGCAAAGCAAATATCGTTTTCACGAACGCTTTTAGTATAAACAATTTGGTTCGGCGTCTTAGCTTTAATTACATCCTTCTTAGAGTAGAGAACAATATTATCATAATCATTACCGTTTATAATTTCTTTTCCTTGAAGCGTTAGATCAATGATAGTATATACATCGCCCGGTTGAAGTTTACCCGTTGTATTAAGGACAAAAATCATCTCCTTGATAACTTTTTCGATGGCATCCACTTCTTCCTGTATGCCTTGTACATAAATTACATCTCCGCGTGCAGTAATGTTCGTATTAAATCTTTCTTCCAACGGTTTAATATTTCCGTCATTTATTCCGATGAACGAAAGAAGATCAACATTATCCAATTTTAATATTTTTTCTACTTGCGTATTTACCTCCGTAAATAAATAAAGCCCTCTTCAACAAAAATTGAAAAGGGCTTTATCTTAAAAATTAATAATGACATTAAAAAATAATTTTCCTTACTTAGCCGCAGCCGGTTTTTGTGTTTGAGTTGGCGGTGCCGGTTTATAATTCCTTCTGATCTTATCATACTTTGCTTTTTCTTCTTCGGTCAAATTCGGAATTTTGAAATTTTGTTTCGGGAAGATTAGATCCGGATTCTTAATTTGATCTCTGTTTGCTTTATAAATAATAGGCCAAGCAAATGGATTTGCATAATGTTCTTTCTTTTTAGCAATTCCCCATAGGTGATCGCCTTTTACAACTGTATAACTGATTTCTTTTGGGGCTTCCATCCAAGCATCAAGTTTTCTTTGAAGTTGGTTTTGAACTTTATCAAAGAATTCGGGAAGCGCACTGATCTTATTCTTCTTCATAGCATTAAGTTCAGCTTGCCTATCAGTTTTCGGAACTTGTTGAGCATCAATCTTTGAAGTTAATGCAGCTAATTGTTTTCTAAAATTATCCACATCAGCTTTTGTACCGCCAAGCATTGCATAAAGTTCATTCATGCAGTCATCGTATGCTTTTAAGCCGTCTCTCATTTTTTTCAGATTAGCAACTTCTGCTTTTAATGTATTTAATTCTGAAGTAAGAGCAACTTTTCTTTCTGTTAAACGATTAATCTCATTCTGCCATTCCTCTTTGGTCATTTCTTTATCCTGCGCAAAGAGATTGACAGAGAGAAGCATAAAAAACATGCTGGTTAATAATAATTTGTAAATCTTCATTTATTCCTCCGTCATTATAAACTTATTAATTACATCCCGAGTTTTTCGAGATTCTTTTTAGTTTCAGCTTTCTCTTTAGCGCATTGATCAAGCTTTGCATTCTTTTCAGCAATTTCTCTTTCAATAGCTGCCTTTTCAGTTTTCAATGATCCAACTTCTTTCTCAAGTGCTTTTACTTCAGAACGAAGCGCATCAAGTTCTGCCATTTGTTCTTCAGAAACGCCGCTGCAACCTGTAAATCCAATAATTCCAGCAGCGAGAACTAATGCCAACCCCAGATTGATGATTTTTTTCATCTTAATTCTCCCTTCCTTTTGGTGAGTTAAAATCTTTTATAAATATAAGAATTTTCTGACTTAAAATTTTGATAATATCAACTTATTTTCAATCATATTATTCTTTTTTCAACCAAACTTGTATAATTGTTCCCGGCTATAATAAGATGATCGAAAACTTGTATTTCCATCAGTTTACCGGCTTCAACCATCTTGCGTGTCATAACAATATCTTCATTACTTGGTTCGGTATTTCCGCTGGGATGATTATGAAGTAAAATAATATTTGCAGAATTATTTTCGATTGCCACCTTAAATACTTCACGCGGATGAACCAAACTTGAATTTAGATTTCCAACAGAAATCAATTCGACTTTTGTTATTTTATTAGCAGAATTTAAGCACACAACATAAAATTCTTCTTTTACTTTATCCCGCAAAAGAGGAATGAAAACATCTGCAATATCACAGGGTGAAGTAATTTTTTTCACTGAATATAATTTTTTCTGAGCGTCAGATCTTCGGCTTATTTCAAATGCTGCAATTAGTGTGGCGGCTTTATCTTTTCCTATCCCAAGATGTTTTTGAATAGCCTCACTTGTCTGCGAGGCAAGATTATTTAATCCACCGGACTTTTGAATTAATTCCTGAGCCACTTGAATAACACTTTTGCCTTTTGTTCCTGTTCGCAAGAGAATTGCAATCAGTTCGGCATCTGATAAACTTTGTGCACCTCTTAAAGTTAATTTCTCACGCGGGCGGTCATCAATCGGCAGTTCTTTTACTTTCATAGCTTTCCCCTTTAGCTGAAGATTATTTTATTCCCATTCTATGGTGGCAGGCGGTTTAGAACTTATATCATAAACAACACGATTAACACCGCGGACTGAACGAATAATTTTATTCGATACGGTTTCAAGAAAATCATGATCAAATCTAAACCAGTCTGCTGTCATTCCGTCTGTTGAAGTAACAGCTCTTAGAGCTATCACATTCTCATAAGTACGTGCATCTCCCATAACACCGACAGTTTGGATCGGCAGTAAAACTGAAAATGCTTGCCAGATTTTATCGTAAATATTTGCATTCAGTAGCTCATTGATATAAATAGCATCAACCTCACGAAGCAAATCTAATCTTTCTACAGTAATCTCGCCTAAAACACGCACGGCAAGTCCGGGACCCGGAAACGGGTGACGTTTAACAAAAATATCCGGCAAACCAAGTTCTCTTCCTATCGCTCTTACTTCATCCTTAAAAAGCTCACGGAATGGTTCGATCAATTTCAAATTCATTTTTTCCGGAAGTCCACCAACATTATGATGTGTCTTTATAGTAACTGATGCACCTTTCACAGAGACCGATTCTATTACATCGGGATAAAGTGTACCTTGAACGAGGAACTCTGCATCAGAAAATTTTTTGGCTTCGGTTTCAAATACTTCTATAAAAGTGTTGCCGATAATTTTCCTTTTCTTTTCGGGATCTGTTACGCCGGCAAGTCGTGAAAGAAAAAGTTGAGAAGCATCAACATGTTCAACACGCATCTTATAATTATCACTAAACATTTTAATAATAGAAGTACTTTCATCCTTACGCATCATACCATGATCTACATGAATACAAACAAGTTGATCGCCGATTGCCTGATGAATTAAAACAGCGGCAACAGATGAATCCACACCGCCGCTTAAAGCACAGATCACTTTTTTATTCCCAATTTTTTGTTTTACTTCTACCATTACACTATTAATGAAATTTTTAGAAGTCCAATCAGCTTTGCAATTGCAAATATCAAACAAAAAATTATCTAATATTTTCTTGCCAAATATTGTATGAGCTACTTCTGGATGGAACTGAATTCCATAAATTTTCTTCTGCGGATTTGAAATTGCACAAAGCGGAGAATTTTCGGTTTTAGCGGTCAAAGAAAATCCTTCCGGCAATTTTGTAACATAATCCCCGTGACTCATCCATATAACCGAGTCATCTCCAACACCGTTAAAAAGAAGATCATTTTTTATAATACCCAAATGAGCTTTGCCATACTCACGGTCGGAAGCCGGTTCAACTTTCCCGTCGAGTAATTTACAGATTAATTGTAATCCGTAGCAGATACCAAGTACGGGAATACCGAGTTCTAAAATTTCTTCTGAAATTCTCGGTGAATCGGATTCGTTTACGCTCATTGGTCCGCCGGATAAAATTATTCCAACCGGCTTTTCTTTTTTTATTTGTTCAATCGGATAAGTATGCGGATGAATTTCAGAATAAACTTTGCTCTCGCGGATTCTTCTTGCGATTAGCTGAGTGAATTGCGAACCAAAATCGAGTATTAAAATTTTTTGTGTGTGTAGCATGAATCCGAAGTGAATTAAAATTACAGCAGAACCGAAAGTAGATTCTGCTGTTAAAAATTATGATCCAAAAATCAATGACCAAGTTGAGAATTGTAAGCAGCAGCATCAAGAAGATCGTTCAATTGAAATGCGTTGCTCAGTTCAACTTTAATAATCCAACCTTCTCCGTATGGATCTGTATTAACAAGCTGCGGTTCATCATTCAGTTTTTTGTTTAATTCTAAAACTTTACCGGAAACCGGTGCATACATATCGCTTACTGTTTTAACCGCTTCAATTGTACCGAATGATTCTCCAATCGTTAACTCTGAAATATCAGAAGCTATATCAACATAAACTATATCGCCCAGTTCGCCTTGAGCAAAATCAGTAATGCCAATCGTTCCTACATTACCCTCAACCTTTATCCATTCGTGATCTTTTGTGTACTTAAGATTTTGCGGAATGTTCATTGTAACCTCGTCAATTAATATTAATGTGTTTATCTATAAATGAAGTATCGAAATCTCCATTAATGAATTTTTCGTTTTCCAAAACCTTTTTGTGAAATGGTATGGTAGTTTTAATACCTTCAACCTGAAATTCTTCGAATGCGCGCCGGGCTCGAGCTATAGCGTGTTTGCGGTCGGTTCCCCAAATAATCATCTTAGCAATCAGTGAATCATAATTTGGAGGGACTACATAATCGGTATACACATGTGAATCAATACGAACACCGAAGCCGCCCGGAAAATGTAAATATTCAATTTGACCGGGCGATGGTCTAAAATTATGATCTGGATCTTCGGCATTAATTCTAAATTCAATTGCATGTCCGCGCGAATCAAGCGGTTTGTCTTCTATTTCACGTCCAGCTGCAATTAAAATCTGATTTTTGATGAGATCAAGATTACGTACCATCTCTGTAACCGGATGCTCGACTTGAATTCTTGTATTCATTTCGATGAAATAAAAATTTTGATGCTTATCAACAAGAAATTCAATTGTTCCCGCGCCTTCGTAATTTACTGAACGAACTCCAAGTAATGCTGCCTCTCCCATTTTTGTACGAACTGCATTTGTGATAAATGGTGATGGCGATTCTTCAATTAATTTTTGGTGTCTTCTCTGAATTGAACAGTCTCTTTCTCCGTAATGATAAAAATTCCCATGCTGATCACAAAGAACTTGTATTTCAATGTGTCTTGGATTTTCAACATACTTTTCCATATATAGAGCAGAATTTGAAAAAGCAGCTCCTGCTTCATTGCCCGCAGTCTGAAATGCTTTTTCGATCTCACTTTCTTCCAAGACAATACGCATTCCTTTTCCACCGCCGCCTGCCGATGCTTTAAGCATAACGGGGTAACCAATTTCAGCGGCAATCTTTTTAGCTTCATCAACATCATTAACCACACCCGCGCTTCCGGATACAACCGGAACACCAACTTTTTTCATGGTCTCTTTTGCGAATGCTTTATCTCCCATTTTGCGGATTGAATCCGGTGAAGGTCCAATAAATTTTATATTTGAATCAGCACATATCTCACTGAATTCTGCATTTTCAGCAAGGAAACCATAACCGGGATGAATTGCATCTGCACCTGTAATTTGAGCTGCTGAAAGTATGCTTGGAATTTTTAGGTAACTTTGATTACTTGGTGCGGGACCAATACAAACTGCTTCATCGGCAAAAACAACATGTAAGGAATCACGATCTACTTCCGAGTAAACCGCTACTGTTGGAATACCTAACTCTTTACATGTTCTAAGTATTCTTAGTGCTATCTCGCCTCGGTTAGCGATTAGAATTTTCTTAAACAAATTTTCCTCTTAAAGATAAGATAACACTAAACGGTTTCAATAAGAAAAAGAGGTTGATTGTATTCAACCGGGGTAGCATTTTCAACAAGTATTTTTACAACCTTGCCGTTAATATCAGATTCAATCTCGTTCATTAATTTCATCGCTTCAACAATACATAGGACAGAACCGGCTGAAACCATATCGCCGACTTGTATGTAGGGATCAGCATCCGGCGCCGGTGCGCGATAAAATGTTCCTACAATCGGAGATTTAATCTCGTGCAAGTTCGATTTGGTCTGTTCAGTTGTTGCAATTGGTTTTTGTTCAACTGAAGGATTGAATTGCTGTAAACCGGAAGATTGTCTTCCATAATCAGCAACCGGTTGAAAATGAACTTGTGGAGCTTGATTGGAATTTTTAGAAATCTTTACTTTAAGTTCACCTTCTTGAACAGTAAATTCGGTGATCTCGCTTTGCTCAACCATTTTGATGAGCTTTTTTAGAAGATTTAGATCCATTTTGCCAACCGTTAGTTTTTAACTCGTTCTAAGTATCCGCCTGTTCGTGTATCAATCTTAAGTAGATCACCTTCATTGATAAACAGTGGAACACTAATTTTTGCGCCAGTTTCTACTTTTGCCGGTTTCAATGCATTGTTTGCAGTGTTACCTCTAAATCCCGGTTCAGTTTCAACAACTTTGAGTTCTACGAAGATAGGTATTTCTGCCGATATGATTTGATCTTTGTCATCCAACAGCAATTCAACTTCAACACCTTCTTTTAAGTAGATTTGTCCATCACCGATAATACTTTCTGCAACTGTAATCTGTTCATAAGTTTCGTTATCCATTAGAACTAACCCGGCAGATTCTCTGTAAAGATATTGATATTTTCTTCTTTCAACACGAATTATTTCAACTCCCTCGCCAGATCGGAATGTATTATCTAAAACACGCCCTGTTTTTAAGTTTTTCAACGAAGTTCTAACGAAAGCACCCCCTTTACCCGGTTTTACATGCTGGAATTCAACAATTACGTATGGTTCGTTTTTATATTTAATTATTAATCCGTTTCTGAAATCGGAAGTATCAGCCATAATTTTATTAATCCTTCTATCGTAATGAAAATATACCCACCGCTTGATATAAAATCAAGAATGGATATTTCTGTAAAATTAATATCGAATTGATTATAAATTTTCAACTTGAATTAGATAACGGTCTAATTCATAAAATGCCGGTGTATTCTTATAATCTTTTTTTATTATTTCTAAAACAGATTTAGCTTCGTCTTTTTTACGCAACTTAATAAAGTCAATTCCTGCCTTTAGGAGATATTCACTATTAGATGGATTCCCTTTAGATACTTTTGAAGCATCCTGAAACAAATCAGCAGCTTTTTCATAATCTTTCTTAATTTCTAAACATCCGGCTTTACCTGCTAATGCTGTAGCTTTAAATAATGGATTAGATCCGGAATAGGAATTATATTCTTTATAAGCTAAATCCAAATTTCCTAACACCACATAAGAATTGGCTAAATAGATTTTTGCTGTTTCACCATTTTCTGTGCTGCCGTAATCTGAAACTATTTTTTTCAATCCAATTATCCTACTTGAAGTAAGTCCATCCACAGCTTCCTTAAATTGACCGGCTTCATAAAGAGGTATAACTTTCGAGAGCATTTCAGCTGCATTTTTGTTATCAGAACTTCTTTTATTTGACAAAAGAACCATTGCAACAATTACTAATGCTGCTAATGCAGCGCCAATCAGTATTTTTGCCTGATATTCAATAAAAAAATTATAAGCTTTGTAATAAGTAGTTACAAGTTTGTCTTCTTTCATCTGCTTTTTGCTGATTTTTTTTCTTCTTTCTAACACTTTGAACCTCTTATTTTGATAAATCGGAAAAATTCGGCGAGAAATCTAAGAAAAATTATAGACCTATTCTAATATGATTTGAAAAAATCCACGCATTCTGATTATTGTAAACTTCAACACGATAAACCCCCTTTTTAGGGGCTAAAAATTCAACATTTGTTCCGCTTTTCTCTTCTTTTAATTCACCATTATGAATCAATCTAATTTTATCAGATGAACTCGGCAAGTTTACAATTAACTTAACCTTTTTAGATGGCGGAACGGTATCACCCATTTGATATGTTCTATTCTCGCTTTCCGCATAAAAACGAAATCCTCTTGCATCCCCATGATAAAAATTAGAGATGAAACATCTTCCGGCAGCCAAAGCTTTATAAACATTTTTCTTTGATTTATTTATCTCATGCGTCTCGGAAGAAATAATTAATTCCTCTTCACATAGTATATGAGTACGAACTGATTTGAAAAGCACTTTATATGGAAAGATTTCAATTTCAACAAAACCGAGAACATTAATTTTATGCGCATGTGCATCAACACCGCCAATGCCAACAACTTTTCTTTTTAGATTTAATGAATCCCAGACTTTTAATGTTTCTACAGGCGGACCAACGATTGATCTTAAAGGATGTACAAAGTAATTATATTTATTCTGCTCTGTTAGTCCTTCCATCCACTCGGACATGTGATTCCATATTTCGATTCCTGTAAAATCATTTAACTCCCATTCAGTCCAAGGATAAGGCGGATGTTCTTTCATCGAATTTCTTTTTTCATGGGGATGAGCTAAAAATCCTATGCCGCCCATTTCGTTAACTTTTTGAACATATTCTTTAGCAGGTAAGCGTGTAGAAATCGTTTCGTTAATACCAAATGCGAGATAGTGATTTTTATTTTCCTTATCATTTATTTCGCAGCCGACTAATGCAAGAGTATTCGAGTACCAACCTTCGAATCCTTCTTTTAAGGCGCGGAGAGTATTGTGATCTGTAAGGATAAAAAAATCCAGATCCGATTCATTGGCAAATTGAGCAATGTCTTTTACTTCACCGGAGCCATCGGAAAATATTGAGTGTATATGTATTGCACCAACATATTCAAACATTTATAATTCCCGGATTAATTCGGCAGGCAGATAAAATTTGTTAAACAGTATTTTTCTGTTATACGTTATTTACTTCGAACAATGTTGTGTATTGAGTCGTTTGTTCTTTTATCATATCGGAAAGTTTTGTCATTAGAATATCAATTCGTTCATCGGTATTATCTTCAAAATTTTCATAAGCTTCCTGGCTTTTGAAAATATATACTTCTTCAAAATTATTTGCTTTATTTTTTTGTTCAAAAACAGAATAGGTTTCTAATCCTTCTGCTTTAACAATGTTTTTTAATTCGCGAACCACATCTAAGTATTCTTCTCGTTTTTCCGGAAAAATATTGTAGCGTATGGAAAAAATAACTTTACTCATTTATCCCTCAATTAAATTGTAATTTTACCATTAAATATAATTTTGGCAGGACCGGTTAATGAGAGTTCCTGCACTTTTTGTTCTTCTATTTTGAAATCCACTATCAATTCATCTCCGCTCTTTTGGTGCACTTTAATAGGCGGATTATAATTTTCTTTTGCAAAAACTAATAAAGCAGCTGCAACTGTTCCCGTTCCGCAAGAAAGTGTTTCATCTTCTACACCACGCTCGTAACTTCTAATATCAATTTCTCCATCATGAATGCGTATAAAATTTACATTCGTTCCTTCCGGTGCAAAATCTTTATGATAACGAATTTCTTTACCAAGTTCATAAACCGGGAAAGTATCAAGATCATTATAACACGAGTTTGGATCAGCCGGATTTCTAAGAACATCATTAAATTTTATAACAATATGCGGAGAACCCGTATCTACAAAAGAAGCAGGTATTAACTGATTTCCTGCCTTAATCTTAAAATTCTGTTTCATCTTTTTTGGGCGGTTTAAGAAGAACTTAACCTGTCCATTATCCAATAACTGCCCGGAATATTCAACTCCATTAGCTATGAATGAAATTTTATTGTTAGAAATTCTGCCGCTTTCGTTTCCATACTTTATAGCACAACGGGCTCCGTTAGCACATAAACTGCCGGTGGAACCATCAGCATTAAAGTAATTCATCTCAAATGCAAAATTCTTCAGATCAGAAATTAAAAGAACACCATCAGCGCCAATTCCAGTGCGTCTTTCACACATTTTTTTGATGTTTTGAGTTGTTAGCTCAATACCAGGATTGATTTTTTTATCAAATAATATAAAATCATTCCCTGCACCACTCATTTTTGTGAAAGAAAAACGCTTCATAATGATTTCAAATTTACGGCAATAAAGCACTTAAAGCAATGAAAAATAGATTTGGCACGGTATTTATTTAGAAAAAAATTAGGGATTAGAGTTTAATCCCCAATTTTAACAATGTTTGGGATGGAGTGGAAGTAGGCTCGTAACAGATTTAAAAAGGTACTATCTTATAAGTACTGTTATACCTAGTGTTAGCTCGACGTTTCTATTTTTTTATGTAGGCGTTCAAACCTATTATTACATTTTTGCCCTCGACGAGACATTTTGTGGCCACGTTTCCGTGTGTAGTTGCTACCACTAATGTTTTTCCAGATGCACTAGGTGTTGGTTCCTGTAAATCAATGCTTATGATTAGCTTTCCGTTTTCTATTTTGACTTCCATTTTATCTTTCTCCTATTTTAAGTTTACGGTGTTCTCTAGGTTTACGCTTATCTAAAAACTTCATGCGGTATCAAAATAATGATTATGAACTAACACACTTTTTTTGCGTTTCGTAAATTAAGAGGTATAATTCTTCATAACCCCCTTTGCTATACTAATTACATTCTGTTTTAATTCTTCTGGCTCTAATACAACAACCCCCTCTCCGCGACTTACAATCCATGAAGTAATCTCGTTAAGTGAGTTAACGACGGTCTCGTAAATAATCGAACCATCCGGTTCTTCTATCACTTTCTGAAATTCCATTAACTGTCGAGGCTTCATTCTATCAGGCCAAGGTGGAAGAAACTTCAGCCTCACAGTATATCTTTCCTTGCCGAGCCAGCACTTAAAAGAAGTACCGAAGATTTCATCTATCTCTTTTTGTGAAATTGGTTTGAACTTCTTTTCAAGCCTTTCAATTGTCTTTATATTGTTCAGTAGAAACTGCTTAATCGATCCATTGTGGTTGGCAAGTAGCCGCCAATGTTTATCTCCTTGAAATATGCAGTATGGTTCTAAAATCCTTTCCTCAACAATTTTCTCTTCCGGTTTTTGGTACGATATCTTCACTTGAAAATTTTGGTCTATACACATCTGAAGTTGTGTTGGCGTTGAAATGGATTTAGAGCCGAGTTTACTTATAAAAAGATTGGTCGCTTGATCGTATGAGCTTTGATTTACAGCGATGCCTATATATTGAGGTATGATTGCTTTGAGGATATCATTAGATATCTTGGAAGTGATGTTTATTCCTTTCTTCCCTTCCGAATGAATATCAATTCCGAATGAGCGAAGCTCCTGCAGATCTCTCTTTATAGTTAGATCATTGACTCCATACATCTCTTCCAAATCATATAATTGATATTTACCTGGGTGAGCAAGAATTAAACCTAAAATCTCGGTCTGACGTTTAATCTTTACCTTGAGATCTTTCATATAAGGAAAAGAGTCCTCTTTTCAATTTTCAAATTCAAATTACATTACTGTCCAAATAGGTGCAACTAATATCATTTAATGATACCGGAAGGAAAGAACTGTCTGTTATGTTTGAATCAGAAATCTATAAGGAGAAAGAGATGAAAACGAAAGTTGTATCAGTGGAGAAAAGTTCTTTCAAAAGTGTTGGAGTAGGCGAAGAAAAAAGATTTGAGACTAAAGAACTCATAGGATTAGAACTTATGTATAATAATTTTCTAATTCATCAATCGGCAATAAAAATAAGTTGAGGTGTTTATGATAGTAAAGCAACCCACCGGAAAAATGAAAATGTTTTCTGATAGAAATGACGCAATTGATTATTTACTGAAATTAAAAACAGAAATTATCCAGGTCGAGCCCGAACAATTACATGTCATTAACAATGGAAAGACTCTGTTCCTTGAGATATTCGACAATGGAATAAAACAGCTGCCAATGCGGGAAACATTTTTATATAAACTCTTAAGGTGGCATTCTTTCCCTACCTATCAGTTAAAAATACTCGACATTGAAACAGTAACATCTTTATTGAATGATTATCTCTTAGGTATGAAGAACCGTTATGTTAATATTAAATGCGAACAAGGAGAAGCTCTCACTATAACAAGCAGTAAATTTACGGAAGTTGAAGATCTTGAGATACTTCGAAGACTTGATGATAAAAATGTAGAAAGTGTATTCATAAACGATTATGATACCTTTATAAATACAGAAACGCTGGTTACAATTGAACCATTCCCCAATAAAGTGTTCGGAAAGGATGTGTTCGGAGTAGGGCTAAGTATCGTTAATTCAGAAACCGGGTTTAGAACATTTCAGATTAATAATTATCTATTAAGATATGTATGCAGTAACCGAGCTTATGTTAAATTCCAGGGCGATGAAGTGTGTCTATCGCATTATAATTTATTTCTCCAAGATGCCTATCAATTATTAGATTACAAACTTCGAGAACGTTTAAATTACGCTGAAGTTATAAATAAAAAACTTTCCGAAATGGATCGACCGATATCTTCCGAATTTATTTATAAAGTAAACCGAGAGATTATGAAAAAACTTGGTGTAAAAATTCTGAGTGATCTTTTAGAATCGGATCGGCAAATAACAAAATATGATCTGTTCAATTTGATTACTGAAAGAGCAAAAGATTATTCAATGTCAAAACGAATATTACTTGAAGAAATAGCAGGCAAATTGTTAAACTGATTTCATAATAATATAGTTCTGTAGTTGGTAGATGACTCGATCAAACCTTTTAAAAAAGCTTCGTTCCGAACTAGGAGAATACAAGTTCTTCCAGTTCAATCATCCTGACTATACTTACATTCTTTTAGGTTACCCTCATCTCAGAGGATTTATATCGGCAACAGATGCTGATTTCTGGATTGAAGTCCAACCAGAAATAAACATCGCCACATATAAGATTATTTTACCGTCCAGTATTGCTGTCGCACAGGAAAAAGTGCCGGCTCAAAATCCTGATGGGAGTACTGAGCAGGACTCTTCTTCATTTATCAAATTAAATGACAACACTTTGAATGAGAGAAAATTTTTTGAGAAATTTCCTGAAGATTTATTAAAAAATATCTCTCCCTTTAACGACTCTAATTCAGAACTGATAAAAGCCAGCATTTATTTCGGTGAAAATTTTATTTCACTTTTGAAATCTGATCCTATCATTGCTTATATCTCAGTCAATATTGATAAGTTCAATCACTCATTCTCTCTATATAATCACCTCAACTTTTTAGAAGTCCTTCTCCCGCAGAAACGAAAAGAAATTTTGCACAAAGCTCATTTTCCCGGTACACAAAACATGTTGAACATCTTGGCTAAGTTTCAGCCGTCTCACTTAAAGTTAAATTCACTTATAGATTTTCGTAATATAATGAGAATGGATTCTGATCTCAGGATCCAAATATTAAAAGTGTTGTCACATCTGAAAAGTTTTAACCGTAACCTTTTGACTCTTCTTTCAGAAAACCCATATTCATTTAATTTTCTTTCAATAAATGCTATTAACGGTCTTATTCATTCTGAAAATTTTATTAGATTCTCTCAAAGTGTTGGGAATATAACCTCGTTATCCCAGCGTTGGAATATAAAGTTCGATCAAATCAAGGAAATCAGCAATTTGACGGAGATAGAGAACAAAGTAAAAATCAAAGCTCAGACAAGAAAATCCAACTATGCTAGATTCCCTAATCCGCCAATTACAGGTACCAAGAATATTATTGCACTCCGCAACATTGATGAACAAACTTCCTGGGCTAAGAAGCAACAGAACTGCATTCGTGGATACATACCGGCAGTAAAATCAAATAAGTGTTATTTCTAGAAAGTAATAAATGGTAGTGAGGAAGCAACACTCGAGGTTAGAATTAATAAAGATGCTGTACACTTAGGTGATCTTCGAGGTTTTAGAAATCGCAGTGTTTCAGTGGAGTTAAGACGAATTACTCAAGAGTGGTTTAATAGATATGTCAACAGAAGGTTTAAATAATGTAATCATTTATGAAGAAAATAATATTCATGACTAGAAATAATTCTCTTGTAATAACTCTTTATTATTTCTCTTTTATTTACTTAAAACAATAATTATCATACACTTTCCTAATTCCATTCACTGTTTCATTTTTACCATTATAAAACCTTTCTAGTTTAAGAAAAATAACATTTTGTATTTTTTCCATTATTTTTAACATCCTTTAATGATATTATTGTATAATTGAATATATAAGGAAGTGTAATGGCATTTAATTTTGATAACAATTTGTTAGAAATCAGAGACTCTGATTATTTCTTAGAAGATAAATTATTATGGGAAATCAAATTTAGAAGAGTATTAATGGAGTTACCGAAAGAGAAAAATATAATTGCCATTCTAACAAACAGTATACATATAATAAATAAAGATGTTAGCAGGTTTAATCAGGCTGAAAGAATTTCCAACTTTTTTAATGTTGTAAAAGATTTAGCAAGTAAGGTTGGGGAATCAATTTCTGAAGAGAGAATCGAGCATAGTAAAAAATTAGAATTTGTTATTGCTCCACGATTAATAGATTCTTTTCATAAAAGTAAAGGTTCTTTACTAGATAATTTTTTTTCTCAATTATTAAATGAAAGATATGAATCTCTTAAACTTTGGAAATTACAATACGAAGATGATGATAGGTATGGCTTATATGCTGATATGATTTTGATTGATAAAAATGGTAGAGTGATACTTGTTGAGATCAAAGTTGACGCAAGATATAATATCGATCAATATCTAAATTATTTAAGAATTTATAAGAATGCACTCGGTTATGGATATACTAATATCAAGCATGTGTTAATATCAAAAAGAAGTATCAACAAACCCTTAACTAAAAACCAAATGCATTGGATAGAAAATATTGAGGATGGTTCAAAGACTTTGATTATGAATGATAAGCTAGTGCTTAAATATATCCAAGATATTCCCCAAAAGAGTCGAAAGGGAGACATTAGAAGATTACTATCTCAAACTGATTTAAAACATGAGGATATTATAAATTTTAAAATATATTTTAGAAACTATCTCGATTTAGACGAATGTGCTAAAAATCTAAATAACATAATTGAATTCCCAGATTATTTAGAAAAAAACTTATCTGATATAAGAAATATTCTGATGCCAAGTAAATCTCATTAAGACCATCTTTATAAAACACACTAATATTTTTTTATAACAATTCCATTTCTTATTCATTAAATCTAATTTAATGATGCTACGAAAATGCGTTTCAACAGATGCATTCGGATTAGAAAAACTAGCTTCAGTAAGATTTTTTTTCATTTCTAACCTCTTTGTATTTATGAATATCCTTCTTTAATAGCCTTTATCATTATTTCTGCACACGCAAGTGTATCTGACATAGCTTCATGATGTTGAAGAGGAATTCCAAATTTATTGCAGACATCTGAGAGTTTGGTTGGATAAATTCCCCAAAGTTTTCTAGAGATGTTGACAGTACATTTGAAGTTGATATTCGGCATTTCAAGATTGTATCTATTACAGAGCGCTCTCAAAACCGAAGAATCGAAACTGGAGTTGTGGGCAACCACAAAATCAATTCCGGCGAAGAAAGGTTCAATTTCATTCCAGAGAGATCCAAAATCTAGTTGCTCTTTAACATCCTCCCATGTAATTCCATGTAAGTAAGAGAAGACAAACCATTTTGACGGCGGTTTAATCAGTAGACATTTTCGCTCAACAATTTGTAGATTTTCGACGCGTACCAATCCAACAGCGCAAGCACTATCCCGATAATAATTGGCTGTTTCGAAATCTATTGCTAGAAAATTCATAGACAAAATGTAATTTATTTCATTTTAAAACATACATAAACATATTTATAGTCATCGGAATCTTGAGCGCGAGGACCAGCAGAGCCACCCTTTACATTGTTTGAGTATCTAATGTATTGGTCATTTAATAAACTTTCCATCTCCATCATTCTTTTGATAGATCTTTCCTTATAAACTACTACCATTAATTCACATATTCAGCTCCATGCTTTGAAGCTCTCATTCTATAATCTTGAGAAGTAGATCCTATATAGAATTCGTATGGTTTTACTATTTTCCCATCCTCACATTCATATTCAGATTCCAGGTAATGATCAATCAAGCGAATTACACTACCCAACTTATCATGTGGATCCCTAGAAATTGCATCCTCTACAGCGTACATCTCTGTATAAGGTACACTAATTTTAATTCTACTCATAATTATTCTCCTTCCCTTATTGTTGGTTACTCGTTTGCGCAGATTCAATGGAATAAATTTTTCGATTTTCAAAACTCATTTAATGTTACAATAATAGATTCATTTAAATGGATTTCTGCACGTGCAGAAAATTCTGAATCAAATAAAATGAATTCTAATTTCATTAACTACACAAACATTTAAAATATCATTTAATGATACTCTTAACATCTAATCCAGCAGATACATTTGGATTAGAAAAACTAGGAGTTGATGATGAATTCTAAAAATGAACAAATTATTTGCGGAGACTTTATTAACGGAAGTTGCATCGTTTATAGGAAAAAGAACGGCCTCCTAGAAAAAGGAATACAGCTTAAAAACGACTCAAGGATTTGGTTTGACCGCTGTACTCTCTACGATTTCCATGATGATTTAGCAAGAATCGAAAAACGGGATAAATCCGGCTATATCAACCGACTCGGCAATCATCAAGTTATCTACAAATACGATCTCGCCGAAGATTTCAGCCAGGGATATGCCTTCGTTTCTAATCTGCAGGACACAATGATAATTGATAAAGAGGGAAATGAAATATTTGTCTACGATGAACCACTACTAACTACACCCTTCGATTGCGGTGTAGCTAAAGTCGCTAGATTTAGTGACAATGCAAATTATAAGGAAGAAGCACTTGTAAATTGTAAGGGTCAATTTATAACCTCATTTGAATTCCGTTCAAAAATAATCAACCCTTTTGATCTGCTCAATGAAAACGATTACGTATCGGAGTGGCTTGTGAGAGTTAAGCAAAACAATAAGTATGGATTTCTAAACATTTACGGGGATATGGTAATCCCACCTATTTATGATAAAGTCTCCCGCTTTGAATATGGATTAGCCGCTGCTTCGATCGGGGAACGAGCCGGCTTTATTAACCGCGAAAATGAATTTGTCATTGATCCGATTTATGATGAAGCAGCCTTTGCATATGAAGATAAGTTGATTGTCAAAAAAGACGGTTATTGGGGAGTTATTGATAAAAACGGAGAACAAATAACTGAATTCATTTTCAGAGATGTGGCTTATGCCCAAAACGGGATGCTTCCGGTAAAAGCAAAGTACAATTGGGCGCTTCTTGGATTAGAACAGGATTTTTTAACTCCATTTAAATTTGAGCAACCTCCAATATTTCATGAAGGAATTATCCAGTTTACAGAATTAGGTAAAAAGGGAGTGATGGATTTAAGGGGCAACCAATTGATCTCGTATGTTTTTCAAGAATCAGAATTTGCAAGATTAAATTAATTAGTGTGAGATACTTTTATGCTAAAAACTGATTACAGGATTTTCTGCATCTTCAAAGATTACTCAAGTAATCCGCCCGAAGAAAGATCATTCCTATACTATGAGCACAAATACGACACAGAGAATGAGGTAGAAGAAGATATTCATTATTCAACTGATGGAAAGATAGAACACCGTTTTGTTGATGATAATAAGAATAATATCTCTAGAAGAGAATCATATGGAGAGGAAACGGAAATCATAAAATTCATTTATGATGAAAATGATAATTTAATAGAACAAATCGACTATGATGAAAATTGGAATGAAGAATCCCGTACAATCTTTATATATAATGAAGAGCATAACCTTATACGACAGGAATATTTTTCCAAGAATAAACATGAAATAATTGAATTTGAATTCGATGAAAATGGAAAGCAAAAAAACATTGAAGCTTCGAATGAAGACGGAGTTTTTCACTCGATTCACATAGACAGAAGTGTGAAAAATGATATTCAATATTTTTACAATTCAGATGGTAATGTTCAGCTAAAAAATGTTCGGATAAAAAATATTGACGGACTAGATATTCATATTGACGAATACGACTCAAATGATAAGTTGATTGGTTATGAAGATTTATCATATAACGAAAACAAAGAATTAATTTGCCGCGAATCATTTAACTCGCGAGGTATAATAAAACAGAAAGAAATATTCGAATACGATGATGAGAACAGAATGTTAATGCGGTCATTGCTTTATTACTCAAATGAAATGCTTACACATGAAAAGATATTTGACTATATATATGAGGAGTAAATAATAAAAACCATAATCATTGTTCTTTTAACTTTTCTTTTTTATCAAGTAATTGCCGGGCGCAATCAACAAATCGGGCAGCCCAATACGACAGTATAGAGATGGAATTATTAAAAAGAAATAACAAACTATTGTACAAACAAAATCAATTGCTGAAGGAATTAGACCATAGAAACATCATAGTCAAGGGAAATCGATTACCTTTGACTAAGGAAATTTATAGTAAAGTGTTTCCTACCTAAAAGAATTGTTTTATTTTCAATGGAATGCGTTTATTAATTATAAACGCATTTTAGATAAGCTGTATGATATAAGTGGAGGTGGCGGGAGTCGCTTCTTAACGTCTAACTATATTTATTATAATAAGTTGGAAAATAAAATTTATATTTCTCACACAGTTCACACATTACCTTTAATTATGAAGCGCTTGTCCAATATAAGCATGTTCTGTTGCCTCACGCAATTCTTTTTTACTAAATAGAACTCTTCTGCCAATTTTCCGAGCATGGATTAATTTTTTCTTACGATAGTTCCAGAGTGTAACTTTGGAAACATTCAACATCAGACAAGCTTGGTTCATAGAAATTAATTCATCTTCTTTCTCAGACGAACTGTTATGAACCAATTGTCTCTTGACAACATCTGTGACAATCTCTTTTACTATTTCCTTAAATTCTTCAAGCTCCACTTGGATTGTGATAATTTGTTGCATGATTCATCCTTGCATTATTTTAAATTATCACATACAACCCTTAGTAATTTGAATGTTGAACTCGTATCTAATCGTGGTTTTTTTATTATTTAAATACCGAATTTGCCCTCCGACTCGCGTGATCAAATTGCTCTACTGAAATACCACCTTCAGTTTTATCCCTTATGATAATTCCTTTTTGATCATTGCCAATTGCCTATCATACAATTTCCGTTAGTCCATTTTGCAACATCTCTTCCATAGTCGGTCGTTCATAGACCTTATCAACCCTAATACCTTTGTTCATATATAGGTCATAATCTAGCTCCGTTGGACTTATGAAATCAGCTCTATTTTTATTAAGCCATTTTGCTGCTAATCCTTTCGGCGCTCCTCTGCTTAATTCTGTTGTAGTTCTAAAAAATCTACCATACGCAAACTCATGCGCAATACTGTTGATATAATATTCCACTCCGTGGTAAACTTTCTTCTCTTCTGGATCTAAAAATTCTTTGTCTTCATATATTAATCGTTGTCCAACTTTCAAATTTTCATCACCCACCCATGTAATTGATCCGCTTTCAAAATATGGATAAGCATACCATTCAAATACTTTTTCCCGTTTATCAAATAAAGCTTCAAGTTCTCCTTTTGGTTCACTCATAATTTTGGCAAGATCTTGCGGTGTTTTGCTCGCTATCATCCTATTGTATTTTTCTTTTGGGCTTTCATAGTTGCTTACAGTAGAATCCAGCTGAAGATGTCTTAAGCCATATCGTTTAATGCTGTCAAAATTTAGTAGCGGGAAAAGAGGGCCTAACTGCCCAAACAAACTATTTGCCGGTGCCATTATTGATTGTTGAAAGGTTACGGAAAAGGAATTCTTTAACTCATAATCGGAAATTCCGGTTGTATCGGTTAATCTCTGCTCACTGTTTTTTGTAATGGCATCTACTACTCCCTTTTTATGTCGGTTATCCAAAAGATTTTCCTTTTCGTAACTATCAAAATTTACCCATCCGGTTATTACATTATAATTTTTGCTTGCACTGTGCTGCGGTTTGTAATCAACAAACGAAAAGGGCTTGGGTCTCACAGTCATAACATTATATGCGAGCCCGTCCTCTCCCGTTTCGGTGTCGAAGAAAATTTCATAAAAAGCCACGTCAATACATGAAATAATATAGCTTAACAATGGACCGGCATACACTGAGAGGATTGGATTGTAAAGTTGTTCCCCTAAAAGAAAACGAAAACGGAACGTCGCGGCTTTCTTAGGGTTGAAAAAAGATTTTGCAACTATGTTTCCGCCTCGTGTCCGTCCATTAGTAACTGTGGTATTAGTCGCTATGCAATTTTCTATAATCCACTTTACTGCGTCTTCCGGTTTACTGCCTTGAAATACGTTCGTCTTATCTTCCGATACGTTCCCTCTCATGCCTTCTAAAAACATTACTCTCTCTGTGCCAAGTTTTTCTTTTGCGCCCGGCATATATTGTAGCAAAGGGAAGTTTATTATCTCATCTCTTATTAAAATTTTTGGCAATAGCATTGAGCAATTAACAACTAATTCCCGCTGTGTGTTATTTCCGTCTGCTGATATCCGTGGATAAATATTGTCAATCCTTCCAAGAAAAGAATGCTTCTCGGAATTTTTATCTATCTTCGCCGAAACAATCGAGTTTAGTTCTAATCTTTTCTGCGCTTCATTTAGAATAGCGTTATGTATAATTGAGGTTGGCAAACTGCTTGTTGCGCTTGGGTTAATAACTAATGTCATCACTCCAACCGGAGTATCAACACTGTTCTGAATCCTTACGCTGGAGATATACTGGCTGATGTTTTGATAGCCGAAAACATTCCATACTTCAACTAAGGGTTCTATTTTCCGTATCATATTCACTATCTCCCGTTATAAAATGAATTAGCATTGCGTCTAGAAGTTTCCATATGTTCACTTGTAATTCCATTCGCTGTTTTGTCTCTAATAATAATTTCTTTTTGATCATTGCCCCTCCCTGATAATTCTCGAAATCCTTGTAAGATTGCTTCTTTAATTGCGTTCGGATCAAAATTAAAGTTCCCTTCATTTTTTTCATTTTTTATTTTACTACTTGGTTCAAAGAAAGATTGATCTTTCCTCTTATAATCTATTGCCGATTCAGAGATTGGCCAGTAAGGTTCGTTTCGATACTGCAATGCTTTTTTGAACCCTTCGCTCATTGATTTGGGAGATAACTCATTGCCCGAAATTCTATAAGAGGGCAGTATTGAAATTCCATATTTTTCATACTCGCTTCGCATTAGCAATTGTTTACGAGTATCCTCTTGATATTCTTTTTGATATTCTTTGTCTCGTCCTACAACTGATTTAATTCTGTTAAACTCTGAATGGCTCTCATCTTCATTCACCGGTGAACCTATACCCTCTTGAAAATGATTGTTGTCTGGACCGGCAATAAATTTCCCGTCCCGAAATGATCGCTTAAAAGAACCGCCATACTTTAGTCCATGTTCATCAGCAAATTGTTGGTAAAAAGTTTTTACCTCCGGCGGGTAATTATCCGCATCAATTTTTTTGTTGGCAACCTTATCATAAAGACTTGTGTCAAATGCTTTTCCTGTATAGTGTGGCGAACCCGGAGCGTGTCCTGTTGTAGCATCTCCTTCATAAAGACTTGTTCTATATCTCATTCCTAAAGGAGATTCACTTAATGCTTTTTGTAACTTCGACATTTCTTCCGCTACAAATCCTTCTGCCGGTATGCCGTGTGCATCTTTGATCGGTGTGTGTTTGTTCTTCCATTCGTCATAGCTCGGACTATGTTGTAACTTAAACTTATTATCAAGCTGTTGTAAAGATTTTTTGGTCGTCTGGTCGTCTTCGGTTTCCTCTTTCTTAGGTTGGAATCTATTACTCTCAAGCTCCTCTCTCTTCTTCCACTCTTCAAATTCTTTAGCGCTTTTTCCTCCTTCAACAAAGAACTCTTTGAACCTTTTTATGCTTTCGCCGAGAACATCATTCAGTTGATCTTGAATAATTTTATAGTTGTTCGCCGATGTTGAAAGATCGCGCCAAGTGCTTAACCAATCCAATCCCATTTTATTGATCATCTTGCGGTAATCATCACCAATCTGATTCATAATTGTTTGCTGTTCGGCTCTATTTTTTTCAGTGGCACTAACCGCACCCGCAGCATCTTTTTGATAATCCCCCATGTTTCTTTCCTTAAAATCCGGATCATTCTTAATTTTTTTAAAATCCTCTTGCGTATAACCATATGGGTGCTCGGCAATACTTTGTGCAAGCTTCGGTATTATCCCCGCAGTTTTAAAATCACTAAATTGCGGCATCGTGTTTAACCGCCTCTCAATCATCCATTCATTACCGCCGAAGTCTCTGTTCAGTTGGCTGGCTATAGCGTTAAAATTTTCTAGACTATAAATACCTTCTCTCTTACGTTCATAAAATTTATTGAGATCGCCTCCGCCATAAGCACGATAAAGCCAAGCATCTTCGGCATTACTACCTCCGGCTCCCAACCTTTCTATTGCGCTTAATCCTTGCGGTGCCCGATTGCCTAATTGTCCATAAGCGGAATCTTTACCAAATATTAAACT
>JACRFC010000168.1 GCA_016234355.1 Ignavibacteriales bacterium | reverse complement strand
CGCCCGGCATTCCCATCAAAAACTTTTCCAAATCATCTATCTATAATAACAGGAATGTATCCGGCTCATCACGGAATTATTGCTAATACTTTCGGCGATCCTTTCAATAAAACTGTTTATAGAATGGGAGATACAAACGCTGTCCAAGATAGTAAATGGTATTTAGGAGAAGCTTTTTGGGAAACAGCAGAAAGACAAGGAATTAAAACAGCTAGTTATTTTTGGCCGGGATCTGAGATTCTAATCTCATATCGTCATCCTTCATATTATGAAAGATATGACCATGAAAGACCATATGAAAAAAGAATTGATGGTGTGATCAACTGGTTAAAATTATCTCCCGAAAAAAGACCTCATTTTATTACGGTCTATTTTCATGAAACAGATACACAGGGACACAAATTCGGTCCAGACTCACCTGAAACTAATCAAGCAATCAAAACTCTCGATAACATTGCAGGATTACTTTTCCAAAAATTAGATGAAATTAAAATGCGTGATAGTGTTAACGTTATTTTTGTTTCCGATCATGGTATGACCGAGGTCTCACAAGATCGGACTATTAATATTGAAAAAATAGCTGATTCACCTGATTGTAAATTTTACGACGGCGGCCCGATCATGTTCGTTGAACCGAAAAAAGAAAAGGTCAATGATGTTTACAACATTCTGAAAAAAAATGAAAACCATTACAAAGTTTATTTACGCAATGAAGTCCCGGAATATTTTCATTTTAATGATCATCCTTTTATTTCTCAAATAGTTGTTGTTGCTGATTTGGGCTGGACTGTTCTCACAAATAGAAAATCCGACTGGGATGGAAAAGGAAATCATGGTTATGATAACAACCAACTAGACATGCATGGAATATTTTTAGCAGTTGGTCCAAATATTAAAAAGAACTACCACACTGGAACTCTGTGGAATATAGACATCTATCCTTTGCTATGTAAAATTTTTGAAATCTTTCCGCGAACAAACATAGACGGCAAGCTGGATCGTATCGAGTTTATATTGAATAATTAATCCGACAAACCAATTGACGACAAAAAACTTACTCAAAATTGATTACGAGAAATATTCTCTTTCCAATGGATTGCAAGTAATTCTTTACCCTGACCTTTCGATTCCTGTTGCTGCAGTAAATTTGTGGTACCGGGTTGGCTCTGCAAACGAGACAAACGGTAAAACCGGATTTGCACATTTATTTGAACATATGATGTTTCAAGGTTCACAGAATGTTCCTAAGGAAGGTCATTTCAAATTTATACAAGAAGCAGGTGGAAGTTTGAACGGTTCTACAAGTTTTGACCGGACAAATTATTATGAAACTGTTCCGGCAAATTATCTTGAACTTGCTTTGTGGCTCGAATCCGACCGCATGGGATTTATGCTTCCGGGTTTGAATCAAGAGAAACTCGATAATCAAAAAGATGTTGTGATGAATGAAAGACGGCAGCGATATGAAAATCAACCGTACGGATTAGCATGGGAAAAATTATTTTCAAATTTATTTTCTAATGATCATCCCTACTCGTGGCCTACAATCGGATGGATGGATGATATTGCAAAATTTGAACTTGATGATGTTAAAAAATTTTTTGAGAAATATTATTCTCCTAATAATGCTTCTTTAGTTATCGGCGGAAATTTTGATAGATCTAATGCTAAAGAACTTGTTGAAAAATATTTTAGCGATATAAAAGGAACCGCTCCGATCCCGGAAATCAAAACGCCGCTTCAGTCTTTTAGTGAACTCCAAAAAATAATTTATGAAGATAATGTTCAACTGCCAAGGATCTATCTTGCATGGCATACTGTCCAAGCATTTCATGAACACGATGCAGTGCTCGATCTGCTTTCGGATATTTTAACGTCATCAAAAAATTCCCGGCTGTACAAGTCGCTTGTCTTCGAACAACAAATTGCGCAGGATATTTCATCATTTCAATATTCCGGAAAACTTGACGGTTCATTCATAATCGCATCAACAGCAAAGCCGGGTATTACCCTTGAAAAAATTAAAGATGAGATCACAAAAGGAATTAATGAACTCATCTCCAAAGGCATTTCTGAAAATGAGTTGATCAAAGCTAAAAATAATATCAAGTCTTCATACATCTTCTCACTGCAAAAAATTGATCTGATAACAGATCATATTAATCACTATAATTTTTATCTGAATGAACCCGATTCATTTCTATTTGATCTTTCGCGTTATGAACAAGTAACTCGCGGACAAATAATTGATGCTGCACAAAATTTTTTAACGAAACCAAATCTCGAACTAAATATTATTCCTAAAACGATGTGATGATTATGTTAAACAGATCCGTTATACCTGCACCGGCGAAAGATCTTTTATTCAACATACCCGAAATTAAATTTTTAAAACTCGGGAATGGCATTGATATAAGTATCGTCCGCAAAGAGAAACTTCCGATCGTTTATTCCGAGATAATAATTTTTTCGGGCAGCAGGTTTGATCCATCCGATAAAAAGGGATTGGGATATTTAACTTCTCTTTTGATGGATGAAGGAGCCGGAGAATTTGATTCTCTTCAATTAAGCGAGGAATTTGAAAAACTTGGTTCTGTCTTTTCTGTTTCTGCCGATCATGATACTATAATTCTTTCAATATTATCGCTAACCGAAAATTTTGAGAGATCACTCGAGCTTATTTCTAAAATTGTTCTGAAGCCGCGGTTCGAAGAAAAAGATTTCCAGCGTGAAAAGAAAAAAGTCTTAGACAGAATTCTTCAGTTAAAAGATGAATCTTCTTTTATTGCTTCATGCGCATTTGAACGCCGTGTATTCGGCGATTCGTATTACGGATATCCGGAAATCGGATCTGCAGAAAGTGTAGCAAGAATTTCTAATGATGATGTTAAAGATTTTTTTGTACGGACATTCACTTCTTCTAATGCAAAAATTGTTGCTGTGGGAAATCTTGATGAGAAAGAGATTCTAAATTTGTT
>JACRFC010000167.1 GCA_016234355.1 Ignavibacteriales bacterium | reverse complement strand
TTCGAGGGAATACATTATTATAGTTTAATTCTTTTTTGAAATTCTTCTTCCGAAATATTAGAATCACTCTTTCTGTTCTGGATAATCTTGATGCACTCGTTATCCTCGATCAATTCCAACATCTCCTGGTAAGTTTTATAATCCACCAGCACGCTTTTAGGTCTGCCACTTTTTGAATATATAATTTTCTCTTTGGTTTTTAACTCAAACATAGATATTCCTTTTTAAGCCGTTATTTTTTCTTTTTTGTCGGATGTAGGCATAGAGGTACTCTTTACTCAACATTTCTGCCAATAAATTAATTTATTAAAAATTAAAATGCTATCTCTTTTTCAGATATACATTTTCCGGGAAATTGTAATGGAAAGAATTTATTGAAAAAAGGCAATCTGTAATGAGATTGCCTTGATAATTCGAGGAATAGTATGCTTTATTTTGTTGCAGCTAATTTATTAACGTGTTTTGTAAGAGCAGATTTTTTTCTGGCAACGGTGTTTTTATGCATTCTTCCTTTTGAAGCTGTTTTATCTAGAAATGAAACTGCTTCTTTTAAAGATTCCTGTACGTTAGCCGAGTCTTTTGAGTCTAATACTTTTTTTACAAGCGTCTTAACTTTTGATAAAGCTGCTTTATTTCTCTCTGCACGTTTTTTTGTTGATCTAACTCTTTTTTTTGCTGATTTGTGATGCGCCATTAATAAAACCTTATTTTGTTGAAAATCGGGTCTAAATATAGCACTCTAAGGTATTCGAATCAAATGTACACCTGATTAATGAAGAAATAACAATGACCAAAGACCAGGTAACAAACAATTCTCAAGTATCAACTTTCAATTGAATTTATTGCTTTTTGGAATTTGATTATTGTTTATAACTTGGTAATTATTGATTGGTTATTTGAAGGATTGTTATCTTTGCATCCACGAATCGGTTTTATGAATGTTAAAAGTAAATGAAATATATTATTCGATCCAGGGGGAAAGCTCTAAAACCGGGCTGCCGTGTGTCTTTGTTCGATTGACTTACTGTAATCTCCGATGCTCTTACTGCGATACTGAATATGCATTCTATGAGGGGAATGAAATGACCATTGATGCAATTATTGATCAAGTAAAAAAATATAATTGCAAATTAATTGAGATTACCGGAGGCGAACCGTTATTCCAAGATGAATGTTTTGAGTTGATGAAACAGCTATGTGATGAAGGATTTGAAGTTCTGCTTGAAACCGGTGGAAGCTTACCGATCCAAAATGTAGATAAACGCGTAATGATAATTTTAGATTTGAAATGCCCATCAAGCAAAATGATTAAAAAAAATCTGTACGAAAATTTGGATTATTTAAAACATACAGATGAAATAAAATTTGTAATTGGTACGCTCGAAGATTATGAATGGGCAAAAGAGATCATTGGCAAATATAATTTGGTTAATAAATGTTCAATATTATTTTCTGTTGTTTTCGGATTGCTCGAACCGGTAAAACTTGTAGAATGGATTTTAAAAGATAATTTGGAAGTTAGATTTCAGTTGCAGGCACATAAATTTATTTGGGAACCAAGCAAAAAAGGTGTTTAATGAAAATTGCGAAAGAGTTTACATGGGAAATGGGGCATCGTCTTCCTTTTCATACCGGTAAGTGTAAGAATCTTCACGGACATTCTTACAAATGTTTGATTGAATTAACTGGGGATCCGGATAAAAACGGAATGGTGATGGACTATTACGATTTGAAAAAAGTAGTTGAACCGATTCTCGACGAGTTAGACCATGCTTTTATGGTTTGCAAGAAAGATATTGAAATGATTGAAGCCCTTGAAAAACTAAACTCACGTAAAGTTATTGTTGATTTTGAAACGACAGCAGAAAATATTTGTATTTATTTGCTTAATAAAATTAAATCAGCAAAACTTCCGGAGAATATTAAAGAAATAAAAGTGAGGGTATTAGAAACAGAAAATTCTTATGCTGAAGAAGAAACAAAAATTTGATTTTGTGTTACATATAATATTATTAAATTAAGAGTGCAATAGGATTGTAATGGAATTAGTGTTTGAATGGAATAGGGAAAAAGAAAGGATAAATTTCCAAAAACATGGTATTACATTTAATGAAGCCAAGAGTGTTTTTTATGATCCATTAGCAAGAATTTTTGATGATGTAATTCATTCTGTAAGTGAAAGTAGAGAAATCATAATAGGTCATTCATTGAACAAGGAATTATTATTGGTTGTTTTTGTAGAGAGAAAACAAAATCTAATAAGAATTATCAGTGCAAGACCGGCAACAAAAAAAGAGAGAAAAGATTATGAAGAAAATAAAAACAAATTCTGAGTTAAAAGTATCTGAAATGTTAAGCGAATATAACTTCGATTACCGCGAGTCAAAACCTAATCGGTTTGCAAAAACAGAAAAACAAGTTATAGTGCAAATTGATGAAGATGTTGCGAAAGTATTTTCTTCTTCAGAAGATGTTAACAATGCACTCCGAACACTTATCCGTATTTACCCTAAAAGAAAGAGAAAATCAAAAATCAATTCTTAAACTTCTTTACTTCCTCTAAAATCTTTGGTAAAATTTCTCCTGCTTTGCCAAACAAAGAATAATCAACATAACTCGATAATTCAGTAGATTCGATATTTACTTCTACAAGATAAGAGCCGCCGCGCTTAGCACTCATTGGTATATAAGTAGCTGGATAAACAACAGCAGATGTTCCGACTACAAAACAGATATCGCTCCACTCAGCAGCTTTTTCTCCTCCGCTAAATTCATCTTGAGGAAGCATTTCGCCAAACCAAACTACATCGGGACGAACCAAGCCGCCGCACTTTTTGCATTTTGGTACGGTGTTAGTCGTTTCAAGATCCGGAGAATTATAAAAAGTGTGGCACTCAATGCAGAAATTTCTTTCAATGTTGCCGTGAAGTTCAAAAATTTTTGTTGAACCCGCTCGTCTGTGAAGATTATCTATGTTTTGTGTAACAACTGTTACATCGTAATGTTTTTCTAGTCCAGCAATAGCAACGTGTCCAGGATTGGGTTGAGCTTTATGAACAATATCTCTTCGTTGCTGATACCATTCCCAAACCAAATCGGGATTGCGCATGAATGCATCAAAGCTTGCAAGTTCCTCCGGATTCATTTTGTTCCAAATACCATCTTTGCCGCGGAATGTTGGAATGTTGCTCTCTGCAGAAATTCCTGCACCGGTGAAGAAAACAATTTTTTTTGCGGAGAGAAGTTTATCTAAAAATTCTTGTTTGAAATTCATGTAAAAATAAATTTAGTTGAAACAACTCGAAGGTTAAAAGAGAAAAACCTTCGAGTTTCTAATTTCATAAAACGAATTTAAAAAACCCTTCCCTTTGGGAAGCCTGCCTGCCGGACAGGCAGGGGCAGGGATGGGCTTCTTTATTCGTCTTTAATATCAATTAATGTTTTCTTTGCTTCAGTTACTCTCTTCTCATCATCTTGATGCTGATATTGACAAGTTAAAGCTTTATTCAACATTTCTCGTGCAGTTTTATAATCATCTTCACGAATTAATGAATTAGCATAGTCAACATAAAACATAATGTAACCGGGGTAGATCTCAATTGCCTTTTTATATTCACTAATTGCGATTTCATTATCAGCCCAGCCGAGACCAAGTATAACTCTTGCCGGTTTCCATTTATCGCTCGTTTCGGCATGCGTTCTTCCTAATACATAGTGAGCAACTCCTTGAATAAAATTTCCTCCGTTTCTCAATTGGATTGCTTTTTCAACATCAGCTCTCACACTATTTACAACACCGGCAACAGTAAAAATTCCTTTGAATAAAGCGATCTTTCCATTTGCAATAGCACGATGTAAAAACCCGGCAGCTTGATCCGGTTTCTGTTTGCTTGCTTGATCTGCGTATTCAAGTGCTTTTTGATATGTTGCTAGTTGCGCATTTTCTTGTTCATCCGTACTTGTAGGCATATGGTCTGCAATATCAACATAGGTTCGAGATAATTTCCAGAGGGCTTCAAAATTATTTACATCTATCTTCTCTGCTTTCTTAAAAACTTCGAGAGCTTTCTCATTGTTGAATTGATAGTAATATTTTTCTCCTTCTTCTATAAGAGCATCGAAAGTTTGAGCATTTATATTTAGGTAGGACGATAATAGGAAGATGAACAGGAAAGAATTGTTTGTTCTTTTCATAATATAAGTTTCTGTTAGTTGGAAAATTAATTTATTTATTTTTGCGAATCCAAATTTTCATCCGGAATATACAAGGCAGTATTAGCAAGAGGAAGAAATCTTGTCCATCTTCCTCCTTTATTTCTATCTGCCGCAATTGCGTATTTATATGCATTTGTTTTTGCGCTTAGTTCATCTGCTTGATAAAGAACTATGGCTTCAAGTGTTCTTGGTTCTACAGGCGAAGCGAACTCCAACTTCCCTTGATGGCTAAGTATAAGATGTACTAAATGATTTTTCAACTCTTCCGGAAAGTTGGGAATTGTTACAGCAGTTTTTTCAACCTCAAGTGCGCCGATCATTATGTGACCGATCAGTTTTCCTTTATCCGAATAATCGAAAGTTGTATCGTAAGTAAGTTCTTCAATCTTCCCAAAATCGTGTAGAAGCGCACCGCAAATTAACAGATCACGATTTAGATTTGCATGGATCGCACACATCAACTCACAAATGCGGACTATTTCAAGTGTATGTTCTAACAGTCCGTGAATATATGCATGATGCCAACCTTTGCCTGCAGGTGCTTTAGAATACTGTTCAAGTTTTTCGATTGAAAAAATAGTTTCTACTAGTTGACTTAGATATGGATTATTTATCGAAGAGATGACTTTGTTTAATTCATCAAGCATTTCGTTCAATTGCCGGGTGGATCTTGGTAGGAAATCTTCCGGTTTAACCCCATCGCTTTCTTTTGCAGGATTTATTTTCCCAATTTTAATTTGCAGCGCACCTTTAAAATCTTCGATCTGTCCGGCAACTTTTACAACAGTTCCTTCTTTTAATTTCTTTGCATAATCTTCTGCGTTATCCCACACTTTTGATGGGAATGCTAAGGATTTATCCCGCAGCTCAAGATTAAGAAATGACTTTCCATTTATTGCAGTTTTAAGTTCACATTTGGTAACTATTAGGAACATTGTGAATTCATCACCGACAGACAATTCAATTAATTCTTTTTGGTCAAGCATATATCATAATCAGTAGGGAATGTTAACACTAATTTAATTTACTAAAAAATAATCTGACCTGCTTGCAATAGGCAAAAGATTACTTTTCAAGAATTTAAACACGAGAGAAGAAATTCAACTTATCCCTAATTTTAGAAATAACAGATCCCGACATTGCGAATAAGGTTTTTAAGATATCTGCATTACTTGTAGAACAGAATTGTATTCTGTTCGTTTACGCTCAGATTAAAAATCTGAGTTACAAATGTAGAACAGATTTCCAATCTGTCCTACTTAATAAAAATGCTAAGCGCTTAATCACGACTTCCGCACATTTTAAAAGGAACAAGTAAATCTTTAGAAAACTTTTAAAATACTGCATTTTTTACTTTTAATTAGGTGTCCCAGTGCGTAAGTAAAGAGATTTCAAACCTGCCTGCCGGTTTACATGCCGAAGATATGCAGGCATGTATCTTTGGTGAGAATTTTACGATATATTTTAATCATGGGCAGTTGAATTGATTACCTAAACATTTCAACCAAAAATAAACTAATACCAGGTATGTAAGATATCAAGATCAAAGCAATCAGAAGTATCAAAGTAAATGGAAGCGTGGATTTGATAACAAATCCAATCTTCTTTTGAAAAACGCTTGAAGCTACAAAAAGGTTTATGCCCATAGGCGGCGTGAGATAGCCAATTTCCATATTAACAATAAAAATTATTGCGAAATGAACTGGATCAATGCCAAATTCAACAGCCATCGGGCTTAAAAGAGGAGCAACAATAAGTATTGCTGACATAATATCCATAAAACATCCGAGAATTAAGAGAAAAATGTTTACGATTATAAGAAACATTAATGGAGAACTTACAATACTTTTCATCCATATAGCTGCATGGTATGGAATTCTTTCCAAAGCCAGGAATTGATTAAAACTTATTGCAATAACTATGATTAAAAATAATGTTCCCATCATAGAAGTGCTTTCAATAATTATTTTAGGAAGCTGTTTAATTTTAAGATCTTTGTGAATGAAAACCTCAACAATAAAAGTATAAACAACTGCAATAGCGGCTGCTTCAGTCGGAGTAAAGAATCCGCTGTATATTCCACCAAGAATAATCACAGGTAAAATTATTGCTAAGATTCCATTCTTGAAGGAAATTCTAAATTGCTTAAAAGAAAAACTACTTATTGTTTTGGCAGTATGTTCTTTCTGAGTAATTACAGAATAAATCAGTAATAGCAACGCTATCAATAATCCCGGAATTATTCCTGCAATAAAGAGATCAGCAACAGAAATAACATATTTTGGTGTTGAAACGACTATTGCGTAGATTATCATAGGTATGCTTGGCGGAATGATAATTCCCAGAGATCCTGCTGAAGTAAGCAATCCTAACGAAAAATTCTCTTTGTAATTTTCTTTAATTAATGCAGGGTACATTATTGTCCCTATAGCAATGACAGTTACTGGAGAAGATCCGGAAATTGCGGCAAAGATAACAGTTGCGAATATGGCTGTTGCTGCAAGTCCGCCGGGCATCCATCCGACTATTGATTTAGCAAAATCTATCAACCTTCTAGCAATACTTCCGTGTGTCATCATCTGTCCGGCGATCAAGAAAAATGGTATTGCTAATAGAACGTCCTTATTAACAGCATTAAACATATCGGCAATCATTTCGGTGAGCATTCCATCGCCAAGAAATTGTAGCGAGCAAAGCGTAACTATTGCGAGTATTATAAATAACGGAGTTCCAATAACCATACAGATTAGAGCGACAATTATTATTAAGTATTCTATCATTTGTCTTCCTCTATCTGTGTTAGTTCTTCTTTTCCTCCAGCACCAATAGACAAGATTTTCCCCTTGAAAATTTGAATGCCTATTCCAATAAATCGAAATGCGATAATTACTAATGAAGCGGGAATAATTATTTGAACTATCCAAAGAGGAATGTTAAGCACGAGAGAGGTTTCTCCGAATTCCTTTGTTTCCAATACATAGTTGAATCCTAGATAGGCAATTAAAATTGTTACTGTAAAGATAATAACACTTGCAAATAGAGAAACATATGGAAGGACTTTTTTAGGGAACAATTTCTCGGGAATGCCAACAACTATATGTTTATTCTCTTTTGCAGCCAGAGAAGCTCCTACAAAACCAACCCAGATCATTAAAAATGCAGCAAGTTCTTTCGCCCAAATAAATCCGCCATCGAAAAGCTCTCTTAATATTATATCAAAAAAAACTACGAGAATCATAACACTAACGCCAATAACAAGAAAAATCTTTTCGATCTTGGCAAAAAAATTATTTATAGACTCGAAAAATTGATTCATTTGCTACCCGATTTATTTCTGAAATCACGAAGAGCATTTTGAACCTTATCGTACAATTCAGCGCCGACGATATTTCTAAATTTAGGATGAATGGTTCTTGCTAATTTCGCAAATTCTTCTCTCTGTGCTGCTGACATTTTATGCACTTTGACTTTATCCTTTTCGAGTATTTTAATAATTTCAGGCTCTATTTCACGCACACCTTTTCTCCCCAATTGAGCTTCATATTTCTGATCGCCTAACAATATCTTTTGAATATCTTGAGGAAGTGAGTCAAAATACTTCTTATTATAAATAATAAGTCCGGGTTGGTACATATGAGCAGATAGAACAAAATGATCAACGCTTTGGTACCATCCTGTAGCAGAAGTAAATAATGTGGAATTATCAAATCCATCAACAAGTCCTGTTTGAAGCGCACTCATCACTTCGGGAATAGAAATTGGAACAGGCGAAGCACCAAATGCTTTCCACATTTCAATATGAATTTGACTTTCCTGAGATCTAATCTTCAATCCTTTGAGATCGGAAGGGGTAAAAATTGGTTTTTTCTTAGTTGCGAAATGTCTCCAGCCATTTTCATTCCAGCTATGTAAAATAAACCCTTTCATTGCCAGAATATCGGAATAGGGTTTAAATACTACGTTATCTAGAATATAATCGGTTTCTTTTTCATTTAAGAATAAGTAAGGTAATTCAAGCAACTGAAGCTCGGGAACAATTGCTGTTACCGCCCCGACACTTCCTCCCCAAGCTTGAATTCTTCCGCGTTGTAAAGAACGCAATGTTTCAATTTCTCCGCCTAACTGACCGCTAGTATAAACGACGAACTTTATCCGTCCATTTCCCTCTTTCTCAACTCTCTTTTTCATTTCTTTCAATTGGTCTGACCAAGGAGTACCATCAGGGGCGATAGTTGCGAATCTAATTTCATAAACTTCCTGTAATACAGATTTATTACCGTAGAAGATAAGCGTAAGAAGAAAAATGAAAACGGTAGTAAAAAATCTTTTATTTGAAGAATTCATCTACTCTCCCTAATAATTTTTTTGCATTCTCTTGTTCGTATTTATTTTCAGGAGTAATTTCGGGTATTAAGTCATAAGGAGTGTTTATAACATATTCAAGCTGTTTAACAAAGGTCTCTTTGTCCTGCGCTTTAGTAGCATAATATTCTGCATATAAAGTTCGTGTCCCAAAATAATTTGGTGCAAGTTCGATTGATTTTTCAAAATGGAATTTAGAAAGGTTTAGATCTCCTCCTGGAACTTTTGTAGGAAGTGCACCGAAAAATCTATCAGCCGCTCCATAGAAAAAGTTTCTGTCAAGGTCAAAGACTCGTTGATTATATGCCTCAATTTTCGATTTATTTCCTAATCTAATCAGAAGATTTTTCTCTGCGGCCCATTTTCCATAATTAGCTCCAGTCCAATATATCGCCTCAATACCTTCGATACCAACCGCCTTGACGGCTAGCTTTACATCTTCGGTCTCAGTATAGATTTTTCTAAATTCAGGAATCAATCCTAATGCTCTTTCACCGGTCTCCAAGCCCTTTGTAAATAATTCATCTTTCTTTTCCTGGTCGGATTCGACATAATTTGCAACCAAATAATATGCACGCGATAAACGAGCTAATAATTTTATATCGGTTGGATTGGCTTCGGCAGCAGTAATATATGCTTTTAGCATTTCTCTTGCCTTGTCGGGACTCCCGCGTAATTCCCAAAGAGCATCAGCTGCAACACGCAGATCCAATTTTACTTCAGATGCTGCCTCTTTGGCTTTAGGGGTTTCTTGATTTTCAAGAAAAACTGCTTTCCTTCCTGCACAGGAACTCAAGCAAAAAGAAGTTATAATAAAAGCAACAAGAATTACTTTTTGAAAGCTCGATGATTTCATAATATCCCTCCTTGCTGGGTTATTAGTATTATTTTTAGATTTCCAAATACAACTGAATTAATATACAATAAATATTTAAAAAAAATTTATTAATGTTGAAATTTTTTCAATGGAGAATGTACCTGAATACCGCTTTCTTGAGGCAGTCGTACTATAACCGAGCGATGTATTAGATCAACAGAGACTGCAAGCCATTTATCTTCTTGTGTTCCCGTTACAACTCCAATAACATCTTTGAAAGGACCATCTGTTATTTTTATGCTTGTTCCAATTTCAATCTTATTACTTACAATAACTTCGGGAGATTCACTTAATATTTTTTTCAAATTATTGATTTGCCACTCGGGAACAATGGAAGGTTTACCCGAAAAAGAGATACACCTTACAATAGTTGATTGTAAAAGTGCAAGAAGACGTTCTTTTTCCGAAGCATAAATAAATATATAACCTCTAAACAATGGCTCATTAATTTTTTTCTTTCTATCGCTCCATCGTTTAGTTACAAGGTAGGTGGGTAAATAGTTATCAATAGAGATACTTTTTAATTGAAGTTCTGCTTTAAATTCATGGCGGGGTTTTGTGTACAGGGCAAACCAGTGTTTTTCGGAAGGATCATTCATCATATCAATTCCATTCAATATTAGAGTACGAGAAAAATTTTTAGTATAAACATTCTCTTATCATTTGGATGAACTTATCATTATCTACAGGCTTAGTAATAATTCTATCAACACCCAGTTTATTATATTTTTTGGAAATGTCCTCATTTAGAATTTCCGAAATAATAATAACCGGAATTGTTCTATTAGATTCTTTTTTCAGAATAGCTTCCACTAATTGAATTCCGTTCATTAACTGCATATTGTGATCAGTAATAATAATTGAAGGAATAATATCATGATATAATCCGATTGCTTGATAACCGTTATCGGCAAATTTAACTTCAAAATTCGGTAACGCTTGCTCAATAATATTTTTGTAGAGTATACGTACTTCTTTGTTGTCTTCAACTAAAAGAATGACATTTTTAGATTCTGTTACAGTGAAATGGAATTCACTTCCTGCACCTATCTGTGTATAAAACCAAATCTGTCCGCCATGTTTATCAATGATTTCTTTAACAAGAGTTAAACCAAGTCCGCTTCCTTTTTCGCCCGTAGTACCAACAAGAGAAAATTTTTGATCAATCTTAAAAAGTTTTGTTTGATTCTCTTCAGCAATTCCTAAACCTTCATCCCGAATAACTATTTCAATCATACCTTCCTTAAAGCGGCTTGAAGAAACCAACACTTCTTTACCTTCGGGTGTAAATTTAATTGCGTTGCTTGTTAAATTATAAACAACTTGGCTTATAAGACGCTCATCGGCATTAATATTTAAGTCGGTAGGAATATCAATTTTGACATCAATATTTTTTCTAACAGCGTCGCCGGTTAGAGGAGCAATAGCATTTGAAACCATCGTTTTAACATTTAAGCGAACCGGATCAATTTTAATTCTTCCGGTTTGCAAACGCGACCAATCAAGTAAACAGTTAATTAATTCAAGCTGACTTTTTGATGCATCATAAATGTAACGCAGATATTCATTTTTTTCGTCTTCAGTTAGGTCTTGTTCGTTAAGAAGAATTTCCGAGAATCCAAGCAGAGTAGTAAACGGAGCGCGTAAATCGTGAGAAATAATTGAAATGAATTTATCTTTAGTTGTATTAAGTTCTTTTAGTGCATCGCGCGATTTCTGCAGTTCGCTCTCATTGATTTTTATGTCAGTAATATTTTGAATAACACTTTTAGCCACAAGCATTGTAGAACTTTTTGTTGATCTCTCCGCATTGATTAATTCTTTCAACCAAATCTCTTTTCCATCTTTATGTTTGATCTTATAGATAAGATCAAGTGTATTGAGTTTTTTGCTCTCATAAAATTCAGAAAGTTCTTTATTGATCCTTGATTTATCGTCGGAGGTAATTAATGAATGATGATTATCCGGTAATTTTTTTATTTCCGAAGGGGAATATCCTGTAACAAATTGTACGGAATCGGAAACAAAGTTTTCATTAGAACCGTTGAAATACTTGACAGTGAAAAAAATACCGTTAAGGCCTCTGTTAAAGTTCTCTAGGGACTTTAGATTAATCTTGCTTTGTTCCATTCCTCTCGCAATTCGGTGAGTACTAAATCAAATATAATAAATAATTTCAATTTAATTATTAGGGATTATATACAACAGATTTGACGAAGTAGATATAAAGAAAATCACACTTATGAAAATGACTTGCTATTTATTCTCTTCTTCTTTAGATGATTTAGTTGGAATATTTAGTTCATCCATCTTTCTGTACAATGATGAAAGACCGATCTCTAACGCTTTAGCAGCTTCATCTTTATTGTAGTTAAATTTTCTGATTGTTTTAAGAATATGTTCCCGTTCAAAATCACTTAGCGCATCTTTTAAGGAATCGGGATAGCCAAGCTGTGTATTTCCTTTAATGTGTTCTGAAAGATCATTAACTGTAAGATATTCTTTCCCCGCAAAAATCATAGCCCGTTCAATTACATTTTCCAATTCACGGACACCCCCGCGCCAATCATGATACAAAAGCACTTTCATTGTTTCATTATCAACACCCAGGATTTTCTTACCCATTTCATTGCAATATTTTTCAATAAAGTGATTGATAAGAAGTGGAATATCTTCTTTGCGGTCATTGAGAGAAGGAAGTTTTATTTCCACTACATTCAAACGGTAAAAAAGATCTTCTCTAAATTCTCCGGATTTTGTTTTTTCGAAGAGATCTTGATTTGTTGCAGCAATAATTCTAACATCCGTACTTACAGATTTAATTCCTCCAACGGGGATAAATTCTTTGTCTTCAATAGCGCGCAAAAGTTTTACTTGTAAATTAAGTGGCAGCTCTCCAATCTCATCTAAGAAGAGCGTTCCACCATCAGCCACCTTAAAAAGTCCAAGTTTATCTTCTGTAGCTCCGGTGAACGCACCTTTTTTATGTCCGAAGAGTTCACTCTCAATTAAGTTCTCTGAGATTGCGCCGCAGTTTATCGGAAGAAATATTTTTTCTTTTCTATTACTGTTGTAATGAATTGCTTTTGCAACAAGTTCTTTACCCGTGCCGCTCTTGCCAAAGATCAACACATTAGAATTTGTAGGTGCTACATGTTTAATTAATTCAAAAACTTTTTTCATCGGTTCACTTCGACCGATTAGATTAGAAAATCCGGTACCGAGTGATATTCTTAGACGTAAAGATTTATTTTCTGCGGCAAGTTTCTTAAACTCAATCAAACGTTTTACACGTATAATCACATCATCAAACTCTACCGGTTTGATTAAATAATCGTACGCACCTTGACGGAGGGAATCAATAGCAGTTTTAACCGATGCATAAGCCGTCATTATTATAAAAAATGTTTCGGGTGATATTTTGGAAGCCGATTCAAGAAGTTGCATTCCGTCCATCCTCGGCATTTTAATATCTGTAATTACAACATCGTAAACATCTTCTTGAAGTCTTTGAAGTGCGTCTTCACCGTCGCTTGCAACAGTTGTGGAGTATCCTTCATCATCTAAAACTAATTTAAGTGAATCGCGTATAGGTTTTTCGTCATCAACTATTAAAATTTTTGCCGGCATTATTTCTCCGTCAGTTGTTATGAATGGGAAGAACTATTGTAAATGTACTTCCTTCGTTTAATTTACTTTTAACTTTTATTTCACCGTTAAATCTTTTTATAATTCCGTAGCTAACGGAAAGACCAAGCCCTGTACCCTTACCAACTTCTTTTGTTGTGAAGAACGGGTCGAATATTTTTTCTGATGTTGCTTCATCCATGCCGCATCCGTCATCGCTTAATTCAATATAAATATTATTCGTATCATAATTTGATTTTACAATTATTATTCCGTTTCCGTGAATTGCATCAAGTGCATTTATCAGAATGTTTACAAATACTTGAAGAAGCTGGTCGGCGGCTATATTTACATTAGGCATCGTATTTTTCAAATCAGTTTCAAAATTAACTTTACGAACCCGCTTATCATATTTTACAATTCCCAACGCAGTTTTAATAACATCGGTAACATCTTGATCTGATGTTTCATAACTGGGCGGACGGGAGAAATCCACTAACTCTCTAACAATCTTTGTAATGCGGTCAATATTTTCTTTTATATTAACAAATTGTTCATTCATAAATGAATCTTGACTTTTCCGCTGTAGTATTTGTACAAGAGAAGAAATTGAAGTTAACGGATTTCCAATTTCATGAGCAACACCGGCAGCAATCTGTCCTATAACCGCTAATTTTTCCGATTGATCTATTTGTGCTTGAAGACGTTTGAATTCTGTATGATCTTTTATGATGACAGAACGACCGCCATATTCATTATTTTTATTTGGTAATCTGGATACACTTAATCGCACACTTATTATATCACCACTCTTAGTTTTTCTTTCAGTCTCAAGAATTAAAGTTTGTCCCTTTCTTTTAACATCATTCTGAATTCTATAGAGTTCGTCAACATATTTATTTCCTACGGGTAAAAGTAAAGAAGAGGGTTTTCCAATAACTTCAGCTTCAGAAAATCCAAATATTTTTTCAGCACCTTTGTTCCATGAAATAAAAATCTCGTTATCATCAACAATCATAATAGCCTGATCCGAAGTATGTAAAATATTTTTTAAGTATTGATTGTTCAGCTCAAGTTTGGAAGCAAGACGGTCACGGTCGCCTTCTAATTCTTTCATTTTAGTTTCTTGATGAAGCATTCCATATCGCGCATAGATCTTTTCAATCAACTCATCAAAGAAGCCGAGTAAAATTACGGGATCGGTATTTTCTGTCTTATCTTTTTCAATGCAATTGAGCAGAGCAAATCTTCCGCAGCTAAAGAGCTGGCTGACTTCTAAAAGATTTAAATTAGAATTTGAGAAAAGCGTATAGATATCAATCAGGTACTGATCGGCCGAACTGTAATCACCGGTTTCCATTACATCTAAAATCGTATTAAGACTATTTTCAACAAATGTGTAGATTTGAGTCTCGGTAAGCTTATTACCGGTTTTAATAAGCTGTGCCGTCCAATTTTCAGTTATAGCAGCAAAATGTTTTTTAATAAGTTCGGTTAATAATTTTTTCATATTTCAAATATTATACTTAACAGATCAGATGAAATGTGGCGAGCCCTCAATAAAATCACACGAAAAATAATGAAAGTGGCTCTATAAAGAAAGATGATTAGTTTATATGATATTGCACATCAATTTTTATGGAACAGAAAAAATCAGTTTATGTATAAGAAACAGTTTGATTATCTTTGAACAAATAGAGAGAGGCAGTTATGAAGAAATTAAATTTTGCAATTGTTGTTGTAATGCTTTTATCGCGGATAGTATTTGCCGCAGATGATATTCTAATTAAACCGTCTCTCTCCAACGTTAAGGTTTTTTTGAGAGGCGCGCAATTAAGTTATTTTGCAAGTGTTAAAGTTGATAAAGGTCTTAATGATATTGTCTTTACCGGTTTAGCATCGAACATTGATCGGAACAGCATTAATGTTTCTGCAAAGGGAGACGCAATCATAATGTCGGTTGTTCAACGGTTCGACTATTTACGCATCCCGGAGAAAACCCCTCAGATAAAAATGCTGGAAGATTCACTCGATTCACAGAATAGATCTTTAGCTCTCAATCAAAATGAAATTGATGTTTTGAAATCTGAAATTGAATTAATTCTTGCTAATAAAAATATCGGAAATGAAAAAGTTGGCGTTTCTGTTGCGGAGTTACAGAAAATGGCAGAGTTCTACCGTAAACGTCTTTCAGAAATAAAAAATAAAATGCTCGATCTTTCTTTGATTTCAAAAAAAATCCAGAAGAACATTGAACGGATTCAAAATCAATTGAACGAACTGAACAGTCAATTAAACAAACCAGTTAATGAAATTGTAGTTACAGTCTCAGGTAAAACTTCCGGCGCCGTTGATATTGAACTGTCATATTTAATTTATGATGCCGGATGGCAGCCCGCTTACGATGTTAGAGTTGATAAAATTAATTTCCCGGCACAATTGAGTTACAAAGCAAATGTTTGGCAGAACAGCGGATTAGATTGGAAAAATATTGAAATAGTTCTTTCCACAAGAAACCCAAATGTAAATAATAATAAGCCGGAACTTTATCCTTGGTTTTTAGATTTTACAAGACCAATGGTCTATCGAGAAATGATGAAAGCCGGTGCTGTAGCAAAATCAGTTGCATCAGATGCTGTTATGGAAAGTAAAAACGAAGCACAACAAGCGGAAACAATGGCAAATTATTTTGAAGTTGTTGAAACACAACTCTCGGTTGAATTCACTCCAACAATAAAATATTCAATTCCTTCAGACAGCAAACCACACTCGGTGGCACTACAGGAATTTTCTATTCCAGCAAAGTATGAATATTATGCCGCTCCAAAATTAGATAACAACGCGTTTCTTGTTGCACGTTTAACAGATTGGACAAATTATAATTTATTGCCAGGGCAAACTAACATCTATTTCGAAAATTCTTATGTCGGACAATCTTCGATTAATCCGGCAACAACAAAAGATACTCTTACTTTATCGCTTGGTAGGGACCAAAATATTTCCATTTCACGAGACGTGCTGAAAGATTTTTCGGAAGATAAATTTTTAAGCAGTAATATTGAGAGAACATTTGCTTTCGATATCAAAATTAAGAACAATAAAAAATCTGCAGTTAAAATAATTGTTGAAGATCAAATCCCGATCTCCAAGAATGAAGATATAGTAGTGAAGCTGATTGATTCATCCGGTGCTGTTTATGATCAGCAAAGTGGAAAACTGAAATGGGTGGTTGAGATTGAAGCAGGTAAATCTATTTCTAAAAAAATGGTTTACTCTGTAAAATACCCGGGCGATAAACAGATTCAAGGATTATAAATTCATTCAATTTTATATTAGGTTGTCTAAAAAGTCTTAGTGATTCTTTGTGTCCTTCGTGCCTTTGTGGTGATTGCCTGTTAGTAAAGAGAAAAGCAAAATAATTTTACCACTAAGACACCAAGATCACCAAGAAACACTAAGTAGATTTACTTCTAAGACTGTTTCCTATTTCTTAAAACTTCTAAATGCAAAAATAAATTGTCTGAAAAAATTATTTGGGAAGAAAGTTTTTAATCCGTATTCATTTGCTTTTTCGTCTGGTACGAAAGCAGTTCTGAAAATCCAATCCCAAATTGCAAACTTAGTTGCAAAATTTCTGTTCCGTCCCTTGCCTGTTGTGTGATGAATGCGGTGCATCTCCGGACCGTTAATAATTTTTTGTAAAACACCGTTGTTAATATTTAAGTTAGAGTGAATATACATTCCCCATACGGCACTGATAACACCTTTGTACGCGATTACTTCAGGCGGTGAACCAAGCAAAACAATTGGTAAAAATTCTACTGTTTGATTGATCAAAATTTCAAATGCGTGCGAACGTGAACCGGAAAGCCAATCAACTTTTTTGGGTGAGTGATGTGCTTCATGTAAACGCCAAAGATATTTATTGTTATGCTGCAAGCGGTGCATCCAGTAAATATATAGATCATGCGTTATTGTGAAGAAGATCAGTTGAATCCAAATCGGAACTTCCGCAAACAAATGAAAGCGGGAAAGCCCGGTCGAGTTGTCAATCGTTTTTATAATGAATGTGAATATGATAATTCCTAGAATATAACTCTGAGCAATTGTATAAAGGGCAAGATCGTTAAAAAATCCTTCGCGTAAAATCTTTTGGTCTTTGTTGTAAGGAAATTTTCTTTCGAGAATTATAAATAGTATTGCAGCAAAAATTATTATTGAATAAGAAATTATTTCATACTGCCGCAGTACAGAAAAAATATTTACGATCTTTTCAAACATTACTACTGAATTGATATGTCGGACTTAATTCTTCTAAGCTTTTCGATATTCTTATGTTCACTTTCATAAACTTTTTTTATTCCGTCACCAATTGCTTTTTCGATATCCCGTATATCATGAACAAGTTTCTGCATACCGCTTATTTCAACGGATGCTGCCTGATCTGTTCCCCACATTGCACGGTCGAGTGTAATATGCCGTTCAACAAATTTTGCTCCTATTGCTACGGCTGCTAGTGTTGGTGCTAAACCGGTTTCGTGTCCCGAGTAACCGATAGGAACTTCCGGAAAAATTTCTTTGTAGGTTTGAATTACCTGCAAATTTAATTCCTCAACTGGACACGGATAAGTAGATGTTGCTTGTGCGATCAAAAGATTTTCTGAACCAAGAATCAAAACAGCTTCTTCTATTTCCTGAATTGTTGACATACCGGTTGATATGATGACCGGTTTTCCGGTTGCTTTTATTTTTCGAAGAAGAGAATGATCAGTTAAAGAAGCAGACGGAACCTTGTAAACCAAAGGTTTGAACTTTTCTAAAAAATCTACGGATGTTTCATCCCACGGCGAGGCGAACCAATCAATTCCTTTTTCTCTGCAGTATCCGTCTATCTCAAGAAATTCTTCAAATCCAAATTCAATTTTGTGACGGTACTCGATATAAGTTATTCTTCCCCAGGGCGTATCGCGCTCAACATACCATTGATCTTTAGGAACGCAAATTTCCGGAGTTCGCTTTTGAAATTTTACTGCGTCGCATCCGGCATATACAGCTCCGTCAATTAGTCTTTTTGCTAGTTCCAAAGAGCCGTTGTGATTGATTCCAATCTCTGCAATAATATAAACGGGCTGATCTTCACCAATAAATTTGTTTCCGATTTTAACTTTAGTTGGCATCGTCATCCTTTCTAAATACTTTCTTTTTTGTTTTTGCTTCGATGATTATTTCCGCAAAATCTCTGAACGCTCCGTTGCCGCCGTTGCTGTCAACAATAACATCTGCAATATTTTTTGCAAACATGGTTGCATCTTTAGGACAGCCGGTTAATCCGGCAAGTTTCATTATTGTAACATCATTTGAATCATCACCAATGAAAGCAACTTCTTCTGCTTTCAAATTTCTTCTGGATAATATTTCATTGAATACTTCATCTTTACGATTTATACCTAAGTGTATTTCTTTCATCTGAAGTTTGTTTGCACGTGCGCGGACAATTTCAGTGTTTTCTCCTGTTACAATTCCGGTTTCAACATCTACATATTTTCTTAAACGCTCAACGCCCATTCCGTCACGTATAGAAAAACGCTTCATCATTTCTCCTTGAGAAGAGTAATAAACGCCGGTATCGGTTAAAACACCATCGCAATCAACAAGTACTAATTTAATTTTTGAAGCACGTTTCAAAAGTTGTTTCTTAGTTAGTTTTTTCTTCTGCATAAAAAATTCCTTAGTAACTGAGAATATATTTAAGGTTCATCATAATAATGCGTACTTCATGAATTAACCCCACGATTTATCGTGGGGTAACACAACAATTAGATTAGGGCTTTAGCCATGATGATTAAACCCGAACTTTGTTATAAATTTCTCAATAAATCTGCTTCTCTTTTACGCCTGCCACTGTGTGGTTCTCCCTCACATGCTGAAAAAGTTGTTTTCTAACATCTTTAGAGAGAACCCGCTCATGGTTCTTAGTGCACCAAACTGCATGGATCCATATTTTTACGTTTGACATAATTTTTGTTATGGCTA
>JACRFC010000014.1 GCA_016234355.1 Ignavibacteriales bacterium | reverse complement strand
TGATAGTTCGATTTGGGCTGGTACATGGAAAGCCGAAGGAGCTAGTGAATATTGGGGTGTAAGTTCATCCAAAGACGGCGGGCAAAATTGGCAGACTTTTTTAAGCGATGAACGAGTACTCGATTTTGGATTTAAATATTTTGGAAATCTAGGAAATTATATCAGCGCCGATGTTTTTGTTGCAACACAAAACGGTTGTTACCGATCAAGTAATAATGGTTCTACATGGATTGCCGCACCGGAAATAATTGATGACAATAAAAATGTTAGTTTGAACACAAAACATTTTCGTACAGTTAAAGTAAATCGTAATCAAGATAATTCTTATGATATTTGGCTTGGTACATTAAATGGATTGGCAAGATTGAAAGAAACGACAGGATTTTGGAGCGGTAATTGGAAAGTATTTCTTGCTTCGGAAAAACTTGCCTCTACAAATGATACTTATGCTTTCCCAAATCCTTTTTCTCCGGATGAAGAAAGTATCAGAATTAAATATTCGACTTCCCAATCAGCAAATGTTACGATCCGGATTTTTGATTTCGGAATGAATCTTGTTAAAACATTAATTCAAAACGTGAATAAAAACATCAACAGTGATAATTTCGAATTTTGGAACGGCAGAGACGAAAACGGAAAAATTGTTCCTAATGGAGTTTATTTTTACAGAATTGATCTAGGCGGAAGCAAACCGTTGTACGGTAAAATTATGGTGTTGCGGTAATGATTAGAAAAATAATAATTCAAATATTAATGTTATCATCGTTCGCATTTGCCCAGGCATCGTTCTCAGAAATTAGCAGTATGACCGGTGCATTCAGCAGAATGGGATTTGGTGCGCGCGGAATTGGTATGGGCAATGCTATGTCTGCAGTAAAAGAGGGAAATCTTGTTTCATATTACAACCCGGCGTTGGTTCCATTTCAAGAAGGGAATTCATTTCAAACTTCTTATACTTTTCTTTCTTTAGATCGTTCTCTTAACTTTTTAAATTTTACAAAAAGATTTGAATTAGGTAAAAAAGAAAATGCAGATGGAACCACGAAACCGAGATCAGTTGTTGGTTTAAGTGTGGGATTGATTAACGCCGGTGTCTCACACATTGATGCACGCGATAACGAAGGTAGAAAGACCGGTGATTTATCAACAAGCGAAAATCAATTTTTTGCAGCGGTTGCAAATCGTTTCTCAGAAAAACTTTCGATCGGGATCGCGTTTAAATTTTATTATTATAAACTATATCAGGATGTAACTTCCACGGGACTTGGATTTGATCTCGGTGCGTTATATTTACTAAATGATCAAATGACATTTTCGTTTATGGTCTCTGATATCAATAGTAAGTACGAGTGGGATACAGGTAAAATTTATGGATCGAATGGTAACATAACTAAGAATAAATTTCCTTTATTGAAAAAGGTTGGATTCTCATATAAGTTCAATGAGCAAAAGATTATTGCAGCGGTCGAATTTGAAAATAGTGATGCGGGAACAAATTTTTTACGGATAGGCGGGGAATACAACATCTATGAAAATTTTCTTTTACGGGCTGGAGTTGATAAACTAAATGTAAGCAATTTTGATTTTCCTCTACGGCCGTCTTTTGGATTTTCATATTTTTATTCGCTCAATTCCTTAAAACTCGGAATTGATTATGCTTTTGTTATAGAACCTTATTCATCAAGCGATCAACATATAATAGGTATCAATGTTAACTTCTAGAAAAGAAAATATTGCAATAAAATTTCTCTTTTTGTTTTTACTAAGTACTGCTTTAATTGCTCAATCAGCCGGAGAGAGCGGATTGACATTTCTCAAATTTGGATTTGGTGCCCGCAATGTTGCAATGAGTGATTTGGGTGTTGTCTCAGCTATTGACCTATCTGCATTGAATTATAATCCTTCTTTAATTGCACTTAATAACAAAACTCAACTATCGTTCACACATAATTCTTTATTTCAGGATCTAAATTCGGAAATGTTCGGTGCAAGTTTTTCGGCTTTCGGTCTGCCGATTGCTGTTGGAATAAATACAACCACAATTGCGAATATTGAAGTGCGCTCTAAACCCGGCGATGTTGAATCAATATTCAGTGCCCATTATTTTGCAGGAAGTATTTCAACAGCTTATGAGATAATAAATAATTTTTATGCCGGCGCTACAATAAAATATCTTTATGAAAGCTTTTTTTCTGATGATGCAAATGGATTGGGATTTGATTTTGGTATTTCATACAAAGGTTTGATGAATGGACTTTCACTTGGTGCTGCATTTCGAAATATCGGTTCTATGAATGAACTCCGTTCTCAATCAACAAAACTTCCTACTGATTTACGGATTGGTGCTGCTTATAATTATTCCATTACCAATTCCAGATTTGATTTTACTTTGCTCACAGGCTTTCAGAAATATTTAGAGCAAACTGATTCACATCTTCATATCGGCGGGGAAGTTGTTTATGATAAGATATTTGCGCTTCGCGTAGGATTTGCAAGCGGTTACGATTCAAAAAGTATTTCTGCCGGTTTTGGTGTAAAGTGGAAAGGGATTAATCTTGATTATGCTTTTGTTCCATTTAAGTATGGTTTGGGTGATTCACACATTATCTCTTTTATTTATACTTTTGAATAAGAATTATTAAAAACGCTCTGGTGAATATGAAATAATGATTTTTACTGCTTCAAGATAATATCAGCCACATAAATGAGGTGTATTATGTTAGATAAAAAGCAGTATCAATCATCTGCAATATTGATTCTCATTTCATTCTTTTTATTTTTTTCTACGGTTGTTGCACAATGTGAATCTAAGGAGACAAAACTTCAAGTCAGTTTAAAGTTTGTCCCGCTTGTTAAAGAGAACTCTGGACTTGAGCATGAAATTGGGAACCATTTTCTGAATGCAATAAAATCAAAGAATATTCAGTTGGCATATGACGCTAACTGGGAACTGGTAATTTCAGTAAAAGAAATAACTGAGAAAGAAGAAATTGTAATCTCTGTAACACAAATGGTAGCATTACCAGATAAAGTAATTAAAATTGCAGCCGAAAATGAAGTGTTCTATAAAGATGTTTCCGATACAAAGAAGTTCCCTCCTGAAGGCAAAGAAATTCGTCAAATGATATCAAAAGAATTTATTTACAACTTTAGAGAAGCTAGAGATAGTCAAATTATTATTACTGAGAAGTCTAAATTAAAAGATGCCTGTGAAAATATTATTAATTCCTTCTTCAATCAGAGGTTTAATAATTCTCAACAGATGTAATGCAGTTACCTACAATTTGTTTATTTTTACTCAAAATATTTTGAAAATCTTCTCGCGGACTTTAATGGAAATCATCAAATATTCGGATGAATGGAAACAGAAGTGGGATGAGTTCGTTCTAAATTCAAATAACGGAACGATGTTTCATCTGCAAAAATTTTTTGATTATCACACACCCGGCAAATTTAGATTCGATCATCTCCTCTTTGTAGAAAAAAATAAAATTGCAGCCTTATTACCTGGAAAACTAACTGACGGACTTTTTGAATCACCAATTGGTGCAAGTTACGGATCGATAGTAACGGGGGATATTAAATTTGCTGTTGCTATGGAACTTGTTTCTACGCTTCTTGATTATGGAAGGAAAAACGGTATAAAAGAATTTGAGTTGACCCCCGCTCCAATGATCTACGAGAAATATCAGAATCAAAATCTCGAATTTGCAATGAGATGGTTAGGATTTTCTTATAAGCTGCATTACATCTCAAGCGCTATTAAACTTGATAAAGAGAGAGACATCATTGAAAGATTATCTCCAACAACCCGGAGGAATGTCCGCAAGTCATTAAAGAATCCCGCTATCCGTGTTGAGATCAACGAACGCTATGATCAATTCTATCCGATACTTATTGAGAACAAAGCCCGTCACAATGTTAAACCAACTCACTCGTACGAAGATCTGCTTCGCTTGAAAGAATTGATGCCTGATAATCTCAAACTGTTTATGGTTTACCTTAATGATGAACCGATCGGCGGCTCGTCTATGTTTTTTGCGAATAAAAAT
>JACRFC010000170.1 GCA_016234355.1 Ignavibacteriales bacterium | reverse complement strand
TTGCCTTTTGGAAATGTTTTTATCAAGGAATTAAATGTTGGAACCTCAACTAATAATAGAGGTTATTTTGTCATTCCATCTGTTCCCGCCAACAGAAATTTAACAGTTGTCGTTTCATATGTAGGATACAAAAAAAAGGAATTAAAAGTATTGGTTAATGCCGATGCGATTACGGATTTGGAAATACTTTTACCGTCTTTGAAAATTCAATTTGAGACTATAGAAATAATTGAGCGTATTATAAAAGAAAATGTACCCGACGTTGGGAAAATAATTATTACTCCAAAAGAGATTGAAAATATTCCCAAAGGAGTTGAAACAGATCTTCTAAGATCTTTAGCTTCATTGCCGGGTGTTCAGTCTACGGGAGATGTTTCTGCTAAATTTAATGTGCGCGGCGGAGAGACCAATCAAAATTTAATATTATTAGATGGAATGCCTGTTTACTATCCTTTTCACGCAATCGGATTATTCAGCATTATAGATCCCGATGTGATCAATAACGTAGAATTTTTCAAAGGTGGATTCTCTGCAAATTACGGAAGGGCAATTTCATCTATCATCAAGATTGATACAAAAGACGGCGACAAAAATAATTTAAGAACGAAACTAAGTGCAAGTTTTTTATCGGCTAAAGGATTAGTAGAAGGACCGATTCCTTCAGGATCATTTTTCGTTTCTGCAAGAAAAAGTTTATCAAATAATATCTTAAAGAAATTTGTAAACGAAAATGATTTACCGATAGACTTTTATGATGCATCATTGAAAATTAATTTTGCCAATCCCGATTTCTTCTCAGGTTCAAAATTCTCTCTTCACGGTTTAATGAGCGAAGATAATTTGAAATATTCCGATTTAACTAAACCGGATTACAGATGGCGAAACAATATCTGGGGTTTTAGAATCTTTACACTTGGCGAAGTTCCGTTCTTTCTCGATTTCGGAATTTCAGTTAGCCAATTCAAAAATGAAATAATGCCGAAGCAGAGCGGGATCAAACCCAAAACAAATGAAGTTAACGATTTTACAATTTCAACCGACTTTCTTTATGTACTTGACAGTAAAGATGAAATTAGTCTCGGCGTAGATGTTAAATCATTTACAACAAAACTATTTTTGTTAAACAGATTGGATTTCCAGATAGATGCAGGTGCTGATGGATTAGGATCGAATGCATATTTGAATTATAAATTCTTAAGGTTTTCCGATTTAGGTATAGATATCGGGGCAAGAATTAACTTAAAAGATCTCACTGCAAAAGGTGATTTAATTGAACCGCGAATAAATGTTACTTACTTATTACTTCCGGAACTTACCTTAAAAAGTGCGTTTGGAGTTTATCAGCAGGATATATCAACTATTGTTGATGAGCGGGAAGTATTATCGCTTTTTGATCCGGTGTTTATTATTCCCGGCTATTTACATAAATCCAAAGCTTTACATTACATGGCAGGCATCTCTTCTAAATTATCCAACTACTTTTCGATTGATTTAGAAAGCTACTATAAAAAAATTGTTTCTGCTCCAACACTTAATGAAAATAAAACACAGTTTAGCCAGCCGGATTTTTTGCAAAGCAGCGGAGAATCTTATGGAGGAGAAATACAAGCAAAGTATAAAACAAATCAAATTGATTTATCGTTATCATATACATTAAGCTGGGCTTTTAAGGAAGTTGAAGGCGTGAAATATCACCCTAAATACGACTCAAGACATAATCTGAATTTTTCATTCACTCTTAATTTTTTTGATGATTGGCAGTTCAGTGCTAATTGGATCTATCACTCGGGGCGGCCTTATACCCAGCAGCTTGGGTATTATGATAAATTATTACTTAATGATTTTTTGTACGACTACAAAATTTATGAATCTCTGTTTCCGATAAGATATTTCGGAGATAAGAACACTGCAAGACTACCTGATTATCATCGGCTGGATTTAATATTAGCTAAAAAAGTTAATCTAGGTTTTATGAAACTGAACTTTGATATAAGTGCAATCAATGTATATAACAGAAAAAATATTTTTTACTTTGAACAATCAACCGGAAAGATAGTGAACATGCTTCCGTTTCTTTTAACGGCAACAGTTAAGGCAGAGTTATGAAAAGAATTTTATTTCTATTTATTTCCGTAATTCTTCTTTTCTTAACCATAAGCTGTGAAGAAAACATTTCTCCCAAAGGAGAAACGCCGCAAAAATATTCTGTTAATTTAATATTAAGAGGAGATACAACTTTTCAAACAGCTTACATTTCGCGTCTATATGATGTTGAAGGATTTGATCCATACACTAAAAAAGATGATCCCGCCGTTACCGGTGCTTCAGTCTCGATAAAATATACCGATTCGAATAAACGTTACTTTTTTAGAGATACGGTTGATAATGATAATCTGAATTCCAGATACAGCACTCCGGCAAGATATTACTACATTAAAAATTTCCGGCCCGCTTACGGAAAAGAAATTGAATTAAATATTATCTTGCCCGAGGGGCAACAACTGAGCTCGAAAACAAAAATCTCGGAAGGAATCTATTTCGATGAGATAAAAACGCTGCCTTATATACCCGGTCCTTTTGTTGATAGAGATACGGTTTATATTAATGTAGTTTGGGAAAACAGCGGTCTTGATATAGTGAAAGCAAAAAAAGTTTACTTTGATTATTACTATAAAGAGTTGAGCGGTCAAAAAACAAAATTTACAAAACAAGTGCCGATTAAAATCTCGGATTTCGAAGGAATTGTTAATGCTGATTATAATAACGTTTCTTATAGAAATGATTTAAAGATAAGCAGGAAAATATTAGAACAAGCATTGGAAGAAATTTCAGCAGGGAATTCAGCGAAAGGAAGATATTCAATAGCACCGTTAATTGTTGAAGTTATTTTATATGATGAAAATTTATCTAAGTATTTTGCTGCGGATTTATTTTTTGATTATGGTTTTACCATACGAAGCTATCCTGCCGATATAACAAATATAAACGGAGGTTTAGGATTCTTCGGATCATACTCATCTACAAAAAGAATAATTAAGTTCGATCCTCAGTACCTGCTAAAGAGATTCGGTTATTTATCTGCGTATTAATGTTTGTTGGAACTTAGTTGCCCTTCAAAATCACCATTTGATATGGATTTAGCCGCAGTTCATACTTATCTTCATTCAATTTTACTTTTTTGCCGGATATTAGATCAACATAAGAATTACTTCCGTTTAAGAAAATATTTTTTTCGAGTGTAATTAGGTTTTCGTGAGAATTATTATTAACGATAATAAATATTGAGTCTCCTTTGAACTCTCGTTTATAGCCAAGGATTTTTTTCTCTTCGTCAATTACATAGAAAATAATATTGCCGAGAGGGAGTGCTATATTTTCTTTACGAATAGAAATCATTTTCCGATACCATTTGAACAAATCATCATCAAACTTTACTTCATCACTTGGATGCAGTTTTCCGAATGGATGAGTTGTTTCAGTTTCGTATTTATATTCCTTCCAAACCATTGGCTTACGGCAATCAGGATCGTCTCCGCCCCACATTCCGGCTTCATCACCTGCATAAATTTGCGGTGCACCCGGCTGAGTAAATTGAAGTGCAGCAATAAGTTTTTGTTTTGTTATTTCTTCCTGATTTGGTTTTCGGATATCCCAATCTTTACTGTCTCTTGGATTTGCGCTGTGGTCGTACCGATAATCCGGATTGACTATTACTGAAGCGAGTCGTTCCGTATCATGACTACCCAGTAAATTCATCATAACATAGTAATTATCGCCGCAGCTTTTCATAATATTTTTTAGAGTATCAATATATGCTTGAACTCCATCGGGTTCTTTTATATTTGCAACAAAGTTTTTTTGCGCGCGGGTAAACCTGTAATTCATAACAGCATCAAATTCATCTCTCTTTAACCATGGTGCGGCATCAAACATTTTGTATTTTCCCCAATCTTCCCACCATACTTCACCAACAGTATAAGCTTCGGAATTTATTTCCCGCACCCATTTTCTAAACTCTTTCCAGAAATTATGATTGACCATATCTGCAACATCAAGACGCCACCCGTCAATACCATCATCCGGATTGCCGTCCCCGTTTGGATCCATCCATCGTTTTACAATTGCGTGTATGTGTTCACGCGGACCGTGCACAATTCCATTTTCATCTTCACGGATTTCAGGTAAATCTTTTATACCGTACCATCCGGCATAATCAAATTCATTTTCTTTTGTGTTTGGATTATCCCATGATTTAATTGTGTACCAATCTTTGAATTTTGAATTTTGCTGGTTCTTAACAATATCCTGAAAAGCCCAGAATGTCATTCCGGTATGATTGAACACTCCGTCAATAATAATTTTCATCCCGTGCTTGTGAACTTCTTTTATTAGCTTTAAAAATAGTTTGTCTGCATTTGTCCACTCCCATGTTGAAGGATCGGATGGATCTTCCGATGACCAAATTTTTCTATCTCCATCAGGATCGGGACCAAAATTATTATCAATGTGATGATACATTGTTGCATCATACTTATGAAGGGAAGGGGATTCGAAAATTGGATTAAGGTAAATTGCAGTAATACCAAGATTCTTTAAGTAATCTAATTTATTAATCACACCTTGAAGATCGCCCCCGTATCTCCGGATATTTACAATGTCGTAAAAATTTTTTTCTTGAGCTTTTTCCCATGGCTGCAGTTTATACCAGTCGGAAGTCCACGAACTAATTTTCCATCCGTCAGGGACAAAAAACGGCCAGGCACCTTCCATATCTTTCGGAGCCGGATCATTTGATTTATCTCCATTAGAAAATCTTTCCGGAAAAATTTGATACCAGATTGCTTCTTTAGCCCAGGATGGAACTTCATTAAATTTTGTTTGAGAAAATGTTAGAGAAAAAGAAATAATAAATGATATTATAATTTGTTTTTTCATTTTTGCCTCATCAAGATAAAATACATGTGTAAATATATCTAAGTCCAAGAAAAGTAAAGTTCATTTTAATTAATCCAATGGAGAATTAGACTGAATTTTCTTATAGTTGTAACCGATTTTTAAAAGTAATATTCAAAAATTATGGAGAGTTGGCAGAGTGGTTGAATGCGGCGGTCTTGAAAACCGTTGTGGGTGTAAGCCCACCCGGGGTTCGAATCCCTGACTCTCCGCAAAGAAAAATAAAACCTCGATTATAGCAAATGAATGCTGTCTTCGAGGTTTTTGTTTTTAAATGGGGTCTGTGTAGTCGGTTTATTAGAGTATATTTGGTGTAGTTGGTCATTTTTTAGTCAA
>JACRFC010000166.1 GCA_016234355.1 Ignavibacteriales bacterium | reverse complement strand
AGTTATTTAATTCAAAATCTGTTTCAAAGATAGATACTGATTGTAAAATAACAAATAAAAAAAGCGGAATCAGTAGAACTAATTCCGCTTTTTTCAGCTATTCTTATTTTTATTTTCTTGTAATTGATCCAACCCCGGAAACATCAGTTCTGGTTTTAGCAGGATCGCCGTAGTAACTAATAGAACCAACACCGGAAACCGATGCATCAAGATAATCTTTTGCATAAACATCAGCACTTGCAGCACCGCTTACAGAAACTCTAACATCTTTGGCTTTTAATTCTCTTGCATTAATACTTCCCGCACCGGAAAGATCAGCTCTAAACCGATCTACTTCCCCGCTTAAATTTACACTTCCGGCACCGCTTACATCAACTTCAAAATCAGAACCAACAATTCCATAAACTGTAATATTGTTTGCACCGGATGCATCAACGGCTCTTAAAGACGGTGTAGTTATTTCAATATAAATTTCTTTACGCGGAGAAATATTCTTCTTAGTATCAATTACAAGAGTATTTCCTTTTACATTTGTCCGGATATAATTAATTAAATTTTCTTCTGCAGTTATCTTTAACGATGGTGATGGACCTACTTTCACATTTAATGTAAATGCACCACCTGCATCAATTTTATCAAATTCCATAATTGTACGTGACTGATCCTTTACTCTCCCATTTCCTCTAACACCCCAAAAACCGCAGCCGCTTACAATAAATGCGAATAATGAAATTATAAGTATAATTTTCGTTCTCATAATGTCTCCAAACTTTGTTGCTTTAGACGTTTATAGCTAAAAATAGTTCTAATTTTATTTATTAGCGATTTTTCAATATGTGATAGTACTTTAGTTAATCCATCTAAGTTCTTATATTGATTTTTAGAAATATAGATTTCATCACATAAGTAGAGATTAATATTGTTCGATGATGAATTAAATACTTTACAAGCCGAGGCATACGATCACTTATGGAACGGCAGATTCCGCCTGGCATTAACAACTGCAGAGAAAGTATATCTTGCCCGCCCAGATGACAGCGAAGCTACAATTTGTCTCGCGTGGGCTCTACTTGAAAACGGCAATCCTACTAAGGCTATGGAATACGCTAACCTTGCCGTAGAATTAAAAAACGATTCTGTTAAAGCAAGAGTTTATAGAGCTTATCTTCTTTATAGGATGAGCATTTTTGAAGGCGCTATTGCTGATATTGATCATTCGATTGAAGAACAAAAAGAAATTTTAGCATGGACTTATTTAAACAAAGCGAAATCATTTGCCGGATTATGCAAATTTGAAAAAGCAAAAAAAGCACTCGATCTTGCCTTAATAATTGATGATGGCAAAAATCCTAATTGGAAGGAATTAGACCATTTGATTTTGAAAGCTCAAGATATTATAAGATCTAAGATTCAAATAAATTCAAAAAATATTGAAAGAATTTTACACGATGCTAATAAAGCAATAAAAGCAAAAGAGTATTGGTTCTCACTAATTGCTTCAAGAAAAATCCTAGAGAAAAATAAAAACGATGAAGCTGAATTAATTGAATTAGAATCTATGCTTTATCTTTTTCAGCTTAAACCGGCTTTAAAAAAAGCAACTCTATTAGAAAGTAAATTTAAAAAGAACGATCGTTTTTTGATTATTTACAATGCTCTTAAAAAATATGAGCAGATGGAATTAGAGAATGAAGCCAGCAGAGTTGCTGATAAAAGAAAAACAATTGAACAAAGCAGAAATGAATTAAAAAAAACTAAAACTTCTTTCGCGGTATCAAATTACAAAACAGATTCTATACTTTACCCAAATGATAACATCGAAATTATCTCGATCAAAGTCTTTGATGTTGATGAAGAGAAAAAAAACGGCTACAGAATTTATTGTAAAAGCTTTTCCAATTCTATTTTGAAAATCGCAGCAGAAGTAATTTTTAATAACCCGTTCTATAATGATGCCGATAAATTATTTAATTGTTCTGCTGTCTGGTATTTAAATGATTTCGAAATAGGGAAAAATAATTTCCAACTTAATGTTAAGAAAGACTGGGATTCTGCAGTCTTTGTTCAGGTAGGGGGATCAGAAAATCAAGGTGTATGGAAAGACGGGCAAGCAAAAGTAGAGATCTACCTAAATAATTTTAAAGTGTGCGTTAAGAATTTTTGTATAGCCGGTGAAACTGTTGTAGAAGATGAAAAAGTTATTACTCAATCTTCAAAACAAGAAAAGAAAAAACACGAAGAACAAACCCAACCGATTAGAGAACAACGTTCGGTAAAACCTCTAAACGAACTGATCGCAAATCTCGATTCATTTACAGGTCTTTCATCAATTAAGGAATCTGTTAAAAGTTTTATTTCATATCTAGAATTTTTGAAAGAACGAAAACGATTAGGACTTAAAGCCGAAGATAAAATAGCGATCAATGCTGTGTTTCTCGGTAACCCGGGAACAGGCAAAACTACTATTGCCCGTCTATTAGGTGATATTTTTTATGCGATGGGTATTTTGCCAAGCGGACATATAATTGAAGTTGACCGCTCCGGTCTTGTCGGGCAGTACATCGGCGAGACCGCTCAGAAGACGGAAAAAATAATTAATGATGCAATGGGCGGAGTATTATTTATTGATGAAGCTTATACTCTTGTAAAAAAAGGCGGCTCTCAAGATTTTGGACAGGAAGCGATAGATATTCTTCTCAAGCGCATGGAAGATCGAAAAGGCGAATTTGTTGTTATAGCCGCCGGTTACCCCGATGAGATGGAAACTTTCTTGAATTCCAACCCAGGACTTAAATCACGTTTTTCACAAACTTTTGTTTTTGAAGATTACTCCCCCAACGAACTTATTACAATATTAAAACAGCTTCTTCACAATGAAGATTATATAATAACTGCTGAAGCTGAAGAACTTCTTAAAAAAGAATTTATTGCACTCTACCGCAAGAGGGATAAAACTTTCGGCAATGCTAGATTGGTAAGAAAATTATTTAATGAATCTAAGCTCAACTTAAGTAAATTATATCTACAACTGCCTGAAGAAAAACATTCTAAAGAAATTCTAACTACTATTACCGAAGAAGTAATTAATGCTACACTGAAAAAATCTCCATCTAAAGAAGTAAAGATACCGATCAACGAAGAAGCGCTAAGTGATGCATTAAAAGAATTGGAAAATTTGGTTGGTTTAACCTCCCTTAAAAAAGAAGTTGAAGATATGGTTAAACTTGCCCGTTATTTCAGCGAGCAGGGCGAAGATATTCGAAAGACTTTGAACGAACATTTATTATTCTTAGGAAATCCCGGCACCGGTAAAACTACTCTTGCAAGAATATTCGGTCGTATCTACTCAGCACTTGGAATTTTAACCAAAGGACACCTCGTTGAAACCGATCGTCAAGGATTAGTAGCCGGTTATGTTGGACAGACAGCAGAAAAAACAACTAGCCTAATTGATAAGGCGCTTGGTGGAATGTTGTTTATAGATGAAGCTTATGCTCTGGCTAAAAAGAATGATAGTGGAAATGATTTTGGAAAAGAAGCGATTGATATTCTGCTTAAACGAATGGAGGACGACCGTGGTAAGTTTGCAGTAATTGCCGCCGGTTATACTGACGAAATGAATAGTTTTATTGCAAGTAATCCGGGGATTAAATCAAGATTCAGCAAATCATTTACTTTCGAAGATTACTCCCCCGCTGAATTAATGGAAATTGTCCGTAGAAGTTTTGACCGTGAAAAGAAAAAATTAACTAAAGAAGCTGAAGAAAAACTTCAAAAATATTTTGAAGAAATCTATAAGAACCGTGATAAGAAATTCGGTAATGCAAGAATCGTTAGAAATATTTTAGAATCAGTTAAACAAAAAATGCTTTTGCGAATTTCCGGACTTCCTGTTGATGAAAGAACCGAAGAAATAATGAATACTTGTGAACTTAGCGATATCAATGAAGTGCTTAACCGTGATATTGAAGCAAAGCAGTTCGAAGTAAAAGGCGATCCTCTTAAACTTCAAGAAAATATTGATGAACTAAATCAACTTATCGGTCTGGAAAATGTTAAACAAGATATTTATAAACTGATCAGTTTTTCTAAAATATCTCAATTAAAAAAAGAGCGTGGACTTCAATCAGTTGATCGAAATCTGCACTCTATATTTATTGGAAATTCCGGTACAGGAAAATCTACTGTTGTTAAAATATTAAGTAAGATTTATAAAGAACTTGGTATACTTTCCAAAGGTCACATCATTGAAATAGACCGTTCCGATCTTGTTGCCGGTTATCAAGGACAAACGACTATCAATACAGAAAAGGTAATCTCTCAAGCAATCGGCGGAATTCTTTTCATCAAAGATGTTCATACTTTTTTCTCGGATGACGATTCCTTCGGGCTTGAAGCGATTTATACAATTCTAAAAAGAGCGGAAGAATACAAAGGCAAACTTGTTATTATTCTTACCGGAATTAAGAGCAAGTTGAATTTATTATTGAAGACAAATAAAGAAATTGCCAAGCTGTTCCAGAACTTGTTTTATTTTGAAGATTATTCACCGCGTCAGCTTCTTGCAATCTGTTCTTCATTAGCAGAGAAAAACGGTTACGTACTTGATGAAGGAGCTCTGCAGGAATTGCTGGATATCTTTTCTTCGCTTGTAGAGAAAGAAAATAACGGATTCCAAAACGGTATAACTGCAAGAAATATTCTTTACTCTGCAATTACAAATCAAGAAGAAAGGATTTTCAATATTTACGACCAGAAAGATGTTGATCTTATTACAATCACATTGGAAGACGTGCAGAAAATTAAAATCTAATTCCCCACTTACTTTTCAAAGGAACTATGTTAGAATTAAAAAATCTTGAAAAGAAATTCGGCAATTTTGTAGCTGTTAATAAGATTAACTTAAAAATAAACAAAGGCGAGCTATTCGGATTTCTTGGACCGAACGGTGCCGGTAAAACTACAACAATAAAAATGATTGTAGGATTGCTCTCTCCTACTTCCGGAAATATTTATTTAGACAGCACTGACGTTTGGCAAAAACCGATCGAAACAAAAATGAAAATCGGTTATATACCGGATCAACCGTTTGTCTATGATAAACTTACCGGACGCGAGTACCTCTACTTCAGCGGCGGTTTATATAATCTTACAAAGGATGTTTTAAAAGCTAAGATCGATGAACAAATAGAATTACTTAAGATTGGCAGTTGGATCGCTAAGCGGACGGAAGAATACTCGCAAGGAATGCGGCAGAGAATTGTTATCGCTTCTGCATTTCTTCATAATCCGGATTTTATCATTGTTGATGAACCTATGATCGGGTTAGATCCGCAAAGCGCTTTTCTTGTTAAAAGATTATTTGAAGAGAAAGCAAAGAACGGCATTACAATATTTATGTCCACTCACAGCTTAAATGTTGTTGAAGAGATCTGCACTCATGTTAGTATCATCAATAAAGGAAATATAATTTTCAGCGATACGATTGATCAACTACATAATTTGAAAAAGGAAAAGAATAATAATCTCGAAGAACTTTTTATTCAGTTGACAAATGAAGAATGATGATCTTTGAATGCAGAACAAAGAGTGCAGAGTGATAAATGAAACAAATTATTCACATACTAAAATATAAACTTATTTCTTACATCCGTCTCGAATCACGTTTTACATTCAGTAATTTTGTTAAGAACCTTGGAAGCGGTCTAATATACTTTGCTTTTGCAATCGGTGCATTTTTATTCTCGCAAAACATAATTCGCTTCCTTCTTATTGATATAAACGTCGGTCTATTCCTTCTTCACGAATTTATTTCGATGATACTTTTTATTTTCTTTATGTCCGTGAATCTCGGCAACATTATAGTTTCTTATTCTACTCTTTATAAATCAAACGAAGTTAATTTTCTTTTAACAAAACCGGTCTCACCTTCTAAAATATTTTATTTAAAGTTCCTGGATAATTTTTTCTACAGCTCATCAACACTTTTAATGGTTCTTCTCTCCATGCTTGCGGGATACGTAGTTTATTTTAAGATAAACGTATTGGGCTTTTTATTACTTCTCTTAAATTTTTTCCCGTTCATTTTTAGCGCCGGTTCGTTAGGAGTAATTATACTGCTGGTAATAATTCGCTTCGCAAATAGATTCGGTATGAGAAAAGTTTTTGCAGCATTAGGTGTATTCTATATAATTATTCTAGCTCTCTTCTTTAAAATTAATTCTCCTCTATCGCTTGTAAGTTCTATAATGAAACGTTATCCATTCTACGACCGCGATACCTATCTTGGTGAATTTTTACCGCCAATAGTAAAATGGCTGCCGAACAATTGGCTTTCACAATCGGCATACCGGATTATTAAAAATGATATTCCCGTTCTAATCGGATTTACTTACTTGCAGATCGTTCTGTCGCTTTTACTTTTCTCGATAGCTCTTTACCTTGGGCATAGATGGTATTTTAAAACATGGCTTCTTAATTCCATAATTACATCGGATCAAAATGCAAACCGTAAAAAATCAAAACCGTTTTTTGCGTTCGAGAAGATTTCTATTCTAAAAAGCCAGACAGAATCAATCATCAAACGCGATCTACTTCTTTTCCTCCGGGAACCAAGCCAGGTAATCCATTCGCTTGTACTTTTATT
>JACRFC010000164.1 GCA_016234355.1 Ignavibacteriales bacterium | reverse complement strand
GCGGAGGTCTTTAAGTGAATTGATCAGTTTAATATTATCAGCTTGATGCAAGCCGATACTCGGTTCATCCAAAACATAAAGTACGCCCGCAAGCTGCGAACCGATTTGCGTTGCTAATCTTATTCTCTGTGCTTCACCGCCGGAAAGAGTACGTGCAGACCTATCAAGAGTTAAATAATCCAAACCTACATTTAATAAAAAATCGAGACGCGAATTAATTTCTTTTAAGATTTGTCGTGCAATTATTTCTTCCCGTTTGCTGAGTTTTAGCGATGAGAATAATTTCTTCGCTTTCTCAATAGAAAATGCAGTTGCTTGTGAAATGTTATAATCGTTAATCGTTACAAAAAGCGATTCCTTCTTCAACCTTCCGCCGTTGCAAGTTGAACACGTTAGTGTATTCATGTATGATTCAGCCCACTCGCGTATTTTATTTGATGAAGTGTTATCGTAATAATGTTTAATATAATTTATCACACCGGTAAATTTATGCTGATATGTTACTGTTCTTCCCCCGCCATAAGTATAAGTGAACGGTATTTTTTCTTTTGTTCCGTTTAAGAGAACATCTAATTGTTCTTTAGTAATATCTTTTAGAGGAGTATCGTAATTGAAATTAAATTTCTTTGCTATAATTTCTAATTGATTAAAGAACCAAACCGTTCTCGGTCTGCCAAGCGGAGCTAATCCTTCTTCGTTAATTGTTTTATCCCAATCCGGAATAATTAAATTGATATCAAGTTCCTTTTTTTCCCCAAGTCCGTCGCAATCGGGACATGAACCGTAAGGAGAATTAAACGAAAAAGAATTTGGAGCCAGTTCTTGAAAACTAATACCACAACGAACGCAAGCAAGATTACGACTGAATGTAACATCTTCTTGCACATCATTAATAAAAACATTTCCATTTCCGTAATTCAGAGCTACTTCTATAGATTCAGCAATTCTTGATCTGGATTTTTCATTTATTTTTATTCGGTCAACAACTATTTCGATATTATGAATCTTATAACGGTCAATTTTTATTGGTTCGTTCAAATCATATGTTTCACCATCAACACGAGCGCGTACAAAACCATCTGCCAAAATTTCTTGAAAAAGTTCTTTGTAATGTCCTTTTCTTCCTCGAATAACAGGTGCTAAAATGATAATTCTTTTTTCGTTAAATTTTTCTAAGACGGAATCAATAATTTGATCGGTGGATTGTTTCTCGACAGTTCTTCCGCAATTATAACAATGAGGTGTACCAACACGTGCATATAAAAGACGGAGATAATCATAAATTTCAGTTACCGTTCCGACAGTGGAACGCGGATTACCGTGAGTTGATTTTTGCTCTATGGAAATTGCCGGACTCAATCCTTCGATGAGATCAACGTCGGGTTTTTCAAGAACACCAAGAAATTGCCTGGCATAAGCAGAAAGAGATTCAATATATCTGCGTTGTCCCTCAGCATAGATCGTATCAAAAGCTAATGAAGATTTTCCGGAACCTGATAATCCGGTAATTACAACGAGCGAATCACGAGGTATCTCTAAATCAATATTTTTGAGATTATGCTCTCTCGCCCCTTTAATAATAATTTTATTTATAGAGTTCAAATAGATAAATTTCCGCAGTTCAAAATGTTATTGTAAGCATTGGCGGTTTGAAAATCAATTTTTAGTGAGAATAAAATAATGTCCGACCTTCCTTTTAAAATAAAAACGATTGCTCTTGAATCTGAGTTCAGAATCAAAGAAAAAGGTTCTTTGTTTATTGGATTATCTATACCTGTTAAAACAGAGGAAGAAGGAATTAGTTTTTTGAACTCTGTTAAGAAAAATTTTTATGATGCAACACATCATTGTTTCTCATATAAGCTGGCTGACGGTTTATTCAAATATTCTGATGATGGTGAGCCAAACGGAACTGCCGGAATAAGAATCAATAATGCACAAAATCATTTCGAACTCACAAACATTATTACAATTGTAGTCCGATATTTTGGCGGTGTAAAATTAGGGGTCGGTTCGTTAGGAAAAGCTTACTATGAAGCAGCAATACAAAATTTAGAAGCTTCTAAGAAAATTGAAAAAGAACTTTTTCAGAAAATCGAAATAGAATATCAATTTGAACAGACTAAATATGTTCATCATTTGATATCAAAATTTGGATTAGTTGTAAATAAAAATTTGTTTGAATTGTCTCCCGTAATGCATTGTTCAATTAAAGCATCGAGAATAAATGAGCTTTCATCTGAGTTAAATGAGAACTACAATCCGAAATTAGTCTTAAGGATCACTGATAACTTATTTTATATGAATATCTAGAAAATATCTCACTGTTAATCCTAATTATTGACAAAGAGAACTCTTTTACTTAATTTAATTATAAGATAAGAGACTCCCTTAAATCTCAAATACATATTAATATTTAATAAAAGAGGAAATAAATGATTTACACTAAAACGGGAGAGTACGCAATTAGAGCAATATTGTTCTTGGCTCGTCAATCCAAAGATAGTTTGATCATGTCTTCAGAAATAGCAAGAAGTGAAGACATTCCGGCTCATTATCTTGCTAAAATTTTACAAAGGATGGCTAAATACGGATATGTTGATTCATTTAAAGGAAGAGGCGGTGGATTTAAGATTACAGAACTTGCTAAAAAGAGTTCTATTCTGGAAATTGTTGAGAGAGTAGAAGGACCTGTTATAAACTTAAAATGTGTAACCGGTCTAAAAGAGTGTTCAGAAGAATTCCCATGTCCGCTTCATGAAGAATGGGCTGAATTAAGAAATAAAATCTATAATCTTATTTCCAGTAGATCGGTCCAAGATGTTGCGGAAAAATATTCAGAGACACTTAGAAAAGCGAAATAATTTTT
>JACRFC010000165.1 GCA_016234355.1 Ignavibacteriales bacterium | reverse complement strand
ACTTTGTGAGTAAGCTCTGTTATCGCCCTGGCGTTTTTCATTTTGTACTACATTCTGCTGGGTAACAAAAGTTCCTTGATTAACTTTACTCAACAAGAAACCCATTCTATCTGATTCCATCCATAAAGCCATTTCAATTGCATTCTTTGGAATTACTTCAAAATAATTTGTTCTATCTTCATTTGTTGAACCGTTGACATTCGATGCGCCGGCAGTCTGAAGTTTTTTAAACCATTGCCCTTGCGGAACATCTTGGGATTCATTGAACCTAAGATGTTCGAACAAATGAGCGAAACCTGTTTTGCCTTGAACTTCTCTTGCAGAACCGACATGATAGACTACATAAACTGCAGCGATAGGATCTGATTTGTCAACATGTAGAATTACATTCATACCGTTGGCTAATTTGTACTTTTCATACGGAATCTTGAATTCCTTTTTCTTTTCTCCGCCGAATATTGTTATGCTAAAGCAGAGCATAAGAACAATAAAAATAAATGATCGTTTGTGTTTCATTATTCCTCCGTGTATTGATTAGTATAAAGTTGATTTCTATTTCGAATAGTTTTAATTACAAACATAAAATGAGACTTACAGTTTTATAATTACAATTTAGGTTTTTTAGGATTGTAAGAGCAAGAAAGATTTTGTTAATATTTTTAACAATTTCAATTAACTTTTAAGCAACTTTATAAAATAATTTGCATCTGTTTAATAAGAGCAATTGAGAAAATATGCAGAAAGACTCGATTATTGATTTTACGCTGACTTACAACAAGTTCAAGAAACCGCTCTTCAATTATGTGTGTAAGGTTATGAAATCGGATATACTTGCTGAAGATATTGCACATAATGTTTTTTTGAAACTGTATGATAATCTTGATAGAATACGGGATGCTGAAAAAACCGAGGTGTGGATATTTACCACTGCACGGAATGAAATTTTCAGCCACTTCAGAAAGAACAAGAACAGAATCAATGAAACGATAGAATTCCATGAAGAAAAATTTTCTACGAACAATTTGTACACCGATTTTGAACGGAAAGAATTAATTGATTTTATAGAAGAAGAACTAAAGACCATGGATGAATCTCAAAGCGAGGTTTATTATTTGAAAGAGTTCTCCGGTTTGAGCTACAAAGAAATTGCACAAATCATGAACATAACAGAAGACCTTGTGCGAAGCAGAATTTTTAAAGTAAGACAAAAACTTAGAACAGCAATAACAAAACTTGAAAGAGGTTAATATGAACTGCGACGACATAAAACTTATGATCAGCGAATATCTTGATAACGAGCTGGCGAAAGAAAAGGAAGCGTTTTTATTTACGCATCTTTCTTCTTGCGATGAGTGCAGAGAAGAATTTAAAATGCAAAATTCTATTCAGTATGAAGTGAAAATTCATCAGAAAGAAGTGAGTGAGAAGTTTGAAGAGAAAGTGTTTGATTCGATTCAAAAAAAAGAACAACCTTTTATAAAGAGATGGATTACAAAACCAACACCCGCTTACATCAATTATGTTTTAGGATTTGTAATAATTATGATTACTATCTTTTCGTTTCTTCAACTCAGTTCGCTGAGACATGATTTGAATAGTTATCAAGAAAGGTATGAAGCAGCATTTGACAAAATTCAATTCCAAGCACAACAAATAAATTTAATGATGAGCAATATGCCCGCGGTTCAAATAACCATGCATCCGGCAAAAATGTAATTTAATGGAGGAACTAATGAATAAGTTGTTGATTTTTTTTATTGTCACATCAATATTCGGCGGTGGTTGTAAAAATAATAATGACAATAGATCAATTGTGCAACAGCAAAAAAACGAATACTGGGCAAACTATGATGATCTACTTGATATAAAATCAGAGGCCACTATTGATACTGTTTTATTTCGTAAAGAGATGAATCAGATTTTAACACCTGAGAAAATTTTTGAACTGTTTGGTTCCGGTTATCATAATTTTTACTTCGCACTAACAATTTCTAAAAATGGTCAGAATAATTTTACAATAGCACCCGACATTTCTCTTTGGTTATGTCCAGGTTTACAAACAGGAGATATGATTTTCAGTGAAGGAACGGATTTATCTATAGCAAAGAATAAATCTCTATTGACCAATCATACTAACGAGGAAGAAATTCGCAATCATGCAATTTTTAACACACCATTTACAGACGTGAAAAATATATTCAAAACAAAACCAGGTATTCTCAACGGAAAATCTGTGCGAAGTATTAAATTATTTGAAATGAATATTACAATTGACAAAAAACAAAAAATCGTCAAACCATGGACGATAAAAGAAATTGATGTGTCAAAATATCGCGAACACTTCCTAAATCCGAAGTTGAATAGATATTACTTTTCTACCGGATTACCTGCAGTTAGTGTTGACGGCTTCGAATCAATCCGTAAAGCAATCATCTATCCTGATGAAGCAGAGAAGAATAGTATAACCGGAAGAGTTATAGTAGAAATTTTTGCCGATGAGGAAGGAAAGTATGCGGGTTACCAATTAATAAAAGGTTTGGGTTATGGATGTGATGAAGCGGTTATTGAAGCAATTCAAAAGGCAAAGTTCCGTGGTTATCCGACCGGACAAAGAAGTTCAATCATAGTTCCATTTGAGTTCGGTCCTCCTAAAACATCTCCAATCGATTTAGCGGTACAAGTGTTTGATTATAATCAAGATCCGAACGTTTACAATAATATTAAGCTAGGTATCGTAAATAAAAACAAATTAGATAAAAATTTAGAACAGAATTATTTCATTTATGTCTATATGAATGGTTACTTAATATTCCAAAATTATTGTACTGGAATCTCCAAAGCAGAGACGCAGCAATTTTTCTGGTTCCGTTGGCATTCAGATAAACCCGGGAGTTATAATTACACAATCTATATTGATCCAGAGAATAGACTTAATGATTCAAATCGTGAGAACAATACTGTGCGTGGTACTTTAGTAGTAAAATAATTTTCGATGCGAGTGAACAAGAGTAGGATTAAGAGAAAGAAGTCAGTGTTTTTATCTTTCTCTTACTCTTTCTCTTTCTCTCCGTTCAGTAACTCAATCACTTCGTCGTGTATCTTTCCTCCCGTTGCAACAATACTATTTCCATTCAACGGATCGTTCCCGTAATAATCAGTAATTGTTCCGCCCGCACCGCGGATGATTGGAATCAGTGCCATCAAATCCCATGGATTCATAATCGGGTCAATCATAATATCTGCGTAGCCGGTTGCAACAAGATAATAACCGTAACAATCGCCCCATTGACGGTAGAGTTTTACTTTGTGAACAAGATTATCAAAATTTTTTATGTTTTGGTATTTCTCGATGTTGAGTTGATCGGTAGTAAGAAGAACAGCATCCGAAAGATTATTGCATTCTCTAACATTAACCCGTTTGCCGTTTAATTCGGTTTTGTAGTTATCGCCAATCAAAAATTCATTAAGTATTGGTTGATTTATTACACCAAGAATCGGTTTGCCGTTTTTTGTAAGCGCTATTAGTGTTCCAAACGTTACTGTTCCGCAGATAAAACTTTTTGTTCCGTCAATCGGATCAAGAACCCATTTGTATCCTGCATTCGGATTATGTTCGCCAAATTCCTCGCCGAGTATTCCGTGATTTGGAAATTTTTTCATAATTGCTTCGCGCATAAACTCTTCGGCTTTTTTATCCGCAATAGTTACGGGCGATTGATCGGGTTTGTT
>JACRFC010000162.1 GCA_016234355.1 Ignavibacteriales bacterium | reverse complement strand
TGCCCTAAGTTTGGCAGTAAATATCCGGGATTCTGAATGAATATTTATACAATCAACCGCCATCTGCCATCGCAAAGTAAAAATCTGTTAACCTGGAGCTTAATTATTTTTGTTTTGATCATTACTATTTACAAAACAGAATTGCGGGCACAAGAAAAAGGAATACTCCGCGGATTTATTGCCGATTCTTTAAGCGGAGAAGCATTGCCATATGCTAATGTTTACATCAAAGAATTGAACCGCGGCGCCAATACCGATTTCCGCGGCTTTTTTGTTATGGCTTCGCTTCCTTACAAAAGAGTGACCGTTGCGATTTCCTATGTAGGTTATAAATCAAAACAGTTTTTTGTAAATATCGAACCTAACATTGTAAACGATCTTCGTGTTCAACTAACTGCATTGAACATTCAAATGAAAACTATTGAAACAACCGGCCAAAAAGTTGCAAAAGAGAATGCAACCGATCTAAGCTTACAAAGAATTGCTATTAGAGATCTGGAAAATTTACCGAAGGGTGTTGAGTTAGATGTTTTTCGTTCGCTTCAAAGTATGCCGGGTGTTCAGACCGGAGGAGATGTTTCGGCGCGGTTCTATGTACGCGGCAGTCCAAGCAACGAAAATTTAGTACTGCTTGATAACACTACAATTTATAACCCATATCATGCACTTGGAATATTCAGCGCTCTCGATCCTGATATGATCAGCTCAATGGAATTTTACAAGGGCGGCTTTCCATCCGAATATGCGCACAGATTATCATCCGTCTTAAAAGTAGTTACTAAAGACGGCAACAAAAATTCTTTTGGGGCAAAAGCAGGTATAAGTTTATTAACAGCAAAACTTTTTTTAGAAGGACCAATCCCTTCCGGTTCGTTTATCATCAGCGGAAGAAAAAATTATTCCGATGTTGTATTAAAAAAATTCAGAAATAACAATTCCATCCCCGCAGATTTTTATGATCTTTTTGCAAAAGTAAATTATTCAGATAATGCTTTTATGCAGGATGCCAAGTTTTCTCTCAGCACTTTTATGAGTAGTGATCAAATAATGAATAATAATCCACGCAGAGAAGATTTTAAGTGGAACAATAATACTTTGGCTTTCAATTATTTCCAGGTTTCGGATTCCCCTCTTTTCTACCAGTTGGATCTTTCATACTCAACTTTTTCTGGCGAGCGGATTCCAAATCTAAGCGGCGGCAAAGGATTGAAAAATGAATTATCCGATTTCACTATGCGGATTGATTTCAATTACGTTTATGATAATAAAGATGAGTTAGCCGGTGGATTTAAAATTTCCGAAGTACATACAACATTAACGCTGGAAAATTTCAGAGGACAATCAATAACTACAAACACCAAAGGGGTAAATGTAAGCGCTCACGCAAAATATAAAATTTTAAGAAGCTCAATCTTTGGTGCTGATCTTGGTGCAAGAGTTCATGCAACAAGATTTGCCGGCGGCGGTTCATCTTTTTTTATTGAACCAAGAACAAGTTTTACATTAAGGTTTATTCCCGAATTAGCATTAAAAGGTTCGTGGGGAATTTATATGCAAGATCTCGTTACTATTTCTGATGAAAATGAAGTGGTCTCAATTTTTGAACCTTGGGTAATTACTCCGTTATACTTAAGTCCTTCAAGTGCCATTCATTATATATCCGGTTTAGAATTTACGCCTACTGAAAACCTTTCTTTCAATTTGGAAGGTTACTATAAAATTATGCATAATCTGGCGATAGTAAACGATCAGAAATATTTTGATTCTGATCCTGATCTTATCCCCGGTTCTGGAAAATCATACGGAATAGAATTTCAAACCAAGTATCAATTGTATCCGTTTAATTTTACAGGTTCATATTCATGGATGCGTTCATTTAAAGATGTTAGAAATGTTATTTATTCCCCCAGATATGATTCGCGGAATAATATAAATCTTTCTTTAGAAGCAGAACTTGGCGAGGGCTGGGCGGCAAGTGCTGTGTGGACTTATTCATCGGGTCTTCCCTTTACACAAATTGCAGGTTATTATGATCGCTTAACGTTAGATCAATTAAGCAATAACAATTTATTGCTGGATGCTTATACCCCGTTTGTTCTCCTGGGAAATTTGAATACAGGTCAATTACCGGATTATCATCGTCTCGATCTAAGTCTATCTAAGAAAATTCAGATCAACCGGTTAAAGACGTACATAGATTTTAGCGTATTAAATGTTTACAACAGAAACAATTTATTTTATTTCAGAAGAGATACAGGCGAAAGAGTTAACATGCTTCCGTTTTTACCGTCGGTTAATTTCAAGGTGGAATTATGAGAAAATTAATTTTCTTTTTATTCATAGCAACAAACATAATTTTATTAATTTCTTGCGATGATCAAGTAGATCCTAAGACTGACTTTAAGGATGTCTATGCTCTTAATTGTGTGATCAGAGGAGATACATCATTTCAAGTTGCAACTATTACCCGTTCATACAATGTAGATGGTTTCGATCCATTAACAAATACAAACGATCCCTTTGTTAAGGGAGCGATAATAAAATTAACCTATCAAAGTAACGGAAAGATTTATACATTCAGGGATACATCAGTTGCCCGCACCGGCGATTCAAGATACAGCACACCGATGAATTATTACTATATAAAAAATTTCCAGCCAACTTCCGAAAGCGCAATAAGCATAGAAGCTACTTTACCCAATGGAAAAGTTCTTCGAGCTAATTCAACAACATTCTTTATCTCGCCATATTTAATCCAGGATAATTTTTACAGCATTCCGCTTGCAGTCTTTGGAAATTATTTAGTTTTCAATTGGACAAATCTAACTTCCACTAAAGATGAAAAGATCTATTACGTCCCGGAATTAATTATAAAGTATGCTAAGATCCAGAACGGGACGCCGGTCGAAATGCAGAAAAAAATTCCTCTCTTTTATATTTCCGGTGATAACGGCGATGTTCCTTTATACCCGTCAATTCAAGGAAATATTACAAACGCTAGGTTTGACACCTCAACCATCCGCAGATCATTAGAAGAAATTTCGGCCGGTGATCCAAATAAACAAAACTATATTATTCACAAAGCAGTATTCAGATTGTTAATAGCAGATAAAAATTTGGCGATTTACTATTCGGCACAAAAAACTTTTTTAGATGAATTTTCTGTAAGAGTTACTCAGCCCGAGTTTACAAATATCAACGGTGGACTTGGAATATTTGGAACACTCACATCAACACAAATAAATGTGCCTATTAAGGCAAGTTATATTAAATCATTCGGATATCTGCCTTATTAATTCATTTCTATGAGAGAGAATTGATCGGTTGGCAATTCTCTATTCGAATTAAATCAAAAGGGAGCGTATTAATGTTTCCTTTTGTAATTTTAAGTCGAACAAAAAATTAACCTAATGAATAAAAAAATAACTAACGCTGCAATTATCTTAATTACTTTTATTGTATTAACAGCTTGCGGATCAGCTCCTCGTTTTACTTCAAGAGAATCTCGCTTCGAAAAAAGAACACCTCCTCAAACTGAAAATTTAGATCGTTATAAAAATGCCGAGCCGCTTGAGACAGTTACGGGAGTTGCCTCTTATTATGCAGATCAATACGACGGTAAAATTACTTACGGTGGTGAAGTATATGATATGTACGGTTTGAGCGCTGCTCATCCTTCTTATCAAATGGGAACGGTTATTCGTGTTACAAATCTTTATAATGATAAAAGTGTAATTATTCGGATAAATGACAAAATGCCTTTCCATCCCGATCGAATTATTGATCTTTCACTTGGATGCGCTCAGGAATTAGATATGGTTAATGTTGGAATTCAAGAAGTAAAAGTGGAAGTTCTTGAGTGGGGTAAAGGAAGAAAGTAGAAATTATCTGAATCCATATATGTATTATTTCATCTAATATGATATAATCAGAGTTGTATAAAATGAAAATAAAAAAAATATTGCCGATTTTTGCCGGAGCTGTTTTAGGTTTTGGTTATTATTTTTTTATCGGATGTAGAACGGGATCTTGTCCTATTACCGGAAGCCCTTACATTTCTACTTTATATGGTGCTTTGATCGGTTTGGTCTGGACTATTCCAACTAAAAAGAAAAACGTAGATGATAACAAAAGAAATTGAAATTGAAGACCTTATAAAAGAAGTTCCGCAAACGGTAACTTTTTTGATGGAAAAAGGTATAAGATGTTTGAGGTGCGGTGAACCAACCCGCCTGCGGTGGACAGGTTTGGGGTACGCTTGAAACCGCAGCTAAAGAAAGAGGGTTTAATGATTTAGACATAGAATTATTTGTTAACAATTTAAATAAACTTATCGAGGAGAAGATTAATTAGCTTCTCCTGCTGCAAATAAATTCTTATTTTATAAATAGATCAATTCAGAGGATATAATGAATCAGAAAAAAAATAATCAGAACCAATCATTCGGCGGCTTAACTAAAAAACATAGAAGCTGGATTTATACAGGATTTTTTATAGGTGTAATTGTATTGTTA
>JACRFC010000012.1 GCA_016234355.1 Ignavibacteriales bacterium | reverse complement strand
GGTTGAACAAACCGGCGAAATAAGAACAATTTATTTAAGTATTGGCATGAAAGATAAAATTATAATGGAAAAACCTGCTGATTGTATTTTAGTAATATTTGGCGCTTCAGGCGATCTTACCAATCGAAAATTAATCCCGTCTGTTTTTGAATTGCTAAACCAAAATCTTCTTCCTAATAAATTTATTGTTCTCGGTGTAGGAAGAACAGAAATGACCGATGAAAGTTTCCGTAAAAAAATGGAAGAAGGTGTAAAGAATTATTCTGAGAATAAAAATTTAGACAATGTAACACTTCATCAATTTCTTAAAAAATTATATTATGTTTCTATAAATACGGAGTCAGTTACTGATTTTGAATTATTAAAAAGAAAATTAGAGTCACTTGATTTTGAACATCGAACCGGCGGAAATTATTTATTCTATCTTGCAACTCCGCCGATTTTGTATGAACAAATAGCAGGAAATCTTGGATCAATTGAGCTTCAAAAAGAATGTAACGGGTATAGAAGACTAATTCTTGAAAAACCTTTTGGTTATAATCTAACCTCGGCAATAAAATTAAATTTTAAATTACACGAAGCGTTCAATGAAGAACAGATCTACAGAATAGATCATTATCTTGGAAAAGAGACAGTACAAAATTTATTTGTAACTAGATTTGCAAATGGAATTTTTGAACCGCTCTGGAATAGAAATTATGTTCAGCATGTCGAGATAACTTCCGCCGAAAGTATCGGTGTTGAAAACCGAGGAAGGTATTATGATTCTTCCGGCGCTCTTCGCGATATGGTACAGAATCATCTATTACAGATGGTTGGTTTAACTGCAATGGAACCGCCTTCAACATTTGATTCAAATTCAATTCGAAATGAAACATTAAAAGTTTTTCAATCACTGCGCCCTTTTAGAGAAGAAGAAGTTGATAAATATGTTATACGCGGTCAATATATTTCTTCAAAAATAAAAGGCGAAAATATAGCAGGTTACAGGAATGAAAAAGATGTGAACCCGAACTCCCGGACAGAAACATTTGTTGCCATCAAATTTTATATTGACAATTGGAGATGGGGCGGAGTACCATTCTATATCCGCGCAGGCAAAAGACTTCCTACGCGTGTTACGGAAATCGTAATTCATTTCAAACCAACACCGCATTATTTGTTCTCAAAAGAGGAACAGGGTAATTCAAGTAATCAATTAATAATTCGTATTCAGCCGGATGAAGGAATTTTATTAAAGTTTGGAATGAAAGTACCCGGCGCCGGTTTCAAAGTAACAAATGTGAACATGGATTTTCATTATTCAGACTTATCAAATGTTCATGTTCCCGGTGCATACGAACGACTTCTTTATGATGTGATGGTTGGAGATTCTACTTTATATACGCGTGGAGACGCAGTTGAAGCCGCTTGGAAATTTGTTGAACCAATACAAAATGCATGGGAAAATAATCGTAACATAAAAATCCATGGCTATCCGGCAGGAACATGGGGACCTGATAAAGCAGATGATCTGATTGCAGAAGATAAAACATGGCGCTATCCTTGTAAAAATCTAACCGACGACGGAAATTATTGTGAGCTTTAAAAATTCTAAAATACTTTATTAACTCCTATAATAGATGATCTCTGAAAACCAAGACATAAAAATATTTTCTACTGAAGATAGTGCTGCAGAAAGTATAGCTGAAGTTTTTTTTATTATGAGTGAAGAATATTATCACAACAAAAAAAAATTATATGTAGCTCTTTCAGGCGGGAATACTCCTCAAATATTTTTTAATAAACTCGTAGAAAAATATAAAGAGAAGATCCAATGGAAAAACATTTGTTTTTTCTGGGCAGACGAGAGATGTGTAGCACCAACCAACAGCGACAGCAATTACGGAATGACAAAACAATTTCTGTTTGACAAAATTCAAATACCTGCAGAAAATATTTACAGAATACTAGGCGAGAATGATCCGTTGATAGAAGCCGAAAGATATTCTTCCGTTATAAAAAATATTGTTCCGGAAAGAAATAACTTACCATCATTTGATTTAACAATGCTTGGAATGGGAAACGATGGACATACTGCGTCAATATTCCCGAGTCAACTTCATTTGATTAGGTCCGAAAAGATTTGTGAGACAACAGTTCATCCGCTGACATTTCAAAAACGAATAACGCTTACCGGGACAATAATTAACAATTCATCGCAAATTATTTTTTTTGTTACTGGCGAAAATAAATCAAAAATATTAACTGACATTTTAAATCTTTCTGACAGATCTAGTTCATTTCCCGCTGCGTACATTAAACCGATTTGCGGAAAACTGAGTTGGTATTTAGATAAAGATGCGGCGCTTTTGCTTTGATTACTTTTTAGAAGAGTTTAAGGAAGAAACTTTTCTGATCTTTTCTATTTCTTAGGTTGGCTGGAATTTGTATCAACTCTATCAACAACCCCAACGATTATACTTCTTAAAGGTTCACGATTCTTTAATTCAAGAATATCCATCGTGCTTCTTCCTTCAGACATAACAAGAACAGTATCTCCTTCACCGGCACGGACAGTATCTATCGCAACCATTGTCCCCGATTTAAATTTACCGTCAGGTGTAATAGGGCGGACGAGCATTATTTTTTTGTTTCTATATGAATCATGCTTAATAGTAGAAACAATACTTCCGATTACTTTGCAGAGAATCATAATTTTTTTAAATCCAGTCTGTCTACTAAACCAACAATTGTAACATCACTTGGTATTTGTCTATCGGGAAATGGAAATGTTGCTTCTGCACCGCCAACCCAGTAAACTAAATCGCCTTCTCGGGAGCTCACGGTATCAACTGCAACTTGCGCCATACCGATTGGATTTTCATCTTCATCAACGGGTTGAAGAATATATAGAGTGCAATTATTCAGTTTAGGATCTTTTACAGTTGCCCAAACTTTTCCTTGAATTCTACCGAGTTTCATAAATCAACTCAACTTTTTCTAAAAACAACTTTACCTTTAAATTCAACCGAATCTACAATTGCAACGATACTCGAATCGGTTGGAACATCAGTAAGTTTTTCTACTTGCCGTGCTGAACTTCCGCGTACAACAATAACCACTTCGCCTTCTCCTGCTCCAACAGCATCAACCGCAACAACATAATTGTTTGATGAACTCATATCCGGATTAATAAGATTAAGTAAAAGTAATTTGTAGCCGTGAAGTCTTTCCGATTTTGCTGTGGATACAATTGTTCCTTCAACTTTTGCTAATTCCATTTATTCACCGTTTATTTTTCTATCTATAATTAACTTTTTCTGATACAAAACTCAATTGTTTTGTTAACAATGAAATTCTAATTCTTATTGAATATTGATAATACTATTCCACGGGGTGAACGGATAAAAACGGACTTGCCTACCGGCAGGCAGGTTTTCGCAGATTAGCTTTTGAAGTTATTAGAGATACCCTTAATTTATTCTAAGGATTACTTAGTTAATTCATTATTAACAAAACTGATATTAGGTAAAAAATGATGGTGTTTTATAACGGTAAGATCTTAGATTTGGAAAATGTAGCAGTATCTCCGTTTGACAGAGCATTTCAATTTGGAGACGGAGTTTATGAGGTAATAAGATATTATCCGAAAATATTTTTTGAATATGAGTCACATCTTGATCGTCTAAAAAGCAGCTTGAAAAAAATTGAAATTTCTTTTACTGCTTTTGAAGATGTAGAATCAGTTTTATATGAACTTATTCAGAAGAACAATCTGGAGGATCAATTATCAATTGCATATATCCAGATTTCAAGAGGGAATCAATTTCCGCGCAGACATTTTTACAATGAAAATTTAGAACCATCAATTTTTATATGTGTTGAAAAATATCCCGCCAAGGTTAATGAGATGAAAAACGGTGTTAGAGTTGGATTGGAAGAAGATATAAGATGGATGCGATGTGATATTAAAACAACTTCTTTGCTGCCAAATGTTTTATCAAAACAAAGAGCCATAAAGAATGGATTAGCAGAAATTATTTGGCACCGCAATGGTTTTATTACTGAAGGAACTCAAACGAATGTTTGCTTTATTGAAAATAGTGAATTGATTACTCCTCCTCTTAGCAATTTAATTTTACCGGGTATCACTCGCGGAATAGTTTTAAGATTATGTGAAAAGTTAGGAATTAGATTTACTGAAAGAGATATTAAACTTTCCGAATTAAATGTTTTTGACGAAATACTTCTTCTAAGTACAACAGCAGAGGTAACACCTGTAATAGAATTAGATGGAAATATTATTAATGGCCGTGTGCCAGGATCTATTTGTAAATCACTGCAAAGTGAATATCAAAAATTATATAATACAGAAAATAGATAATCTTAGACCGTAGGGATTTATGAATAACAAATTGAGCTTTGCAAAACATTTTAAGAAACCAATTGATATACAAATATTCTTAAATGGATTACTATACAATTCAGAATATGTAACTAACTCTCCTAAAAATGTATTTCTAAAACAAAGAGCAAATTGTTTTGAAGGCGCTCTTTTTGCAGCCGCAGTATTGAGGTCAATAGGACATAAACCGCTTATAGTAGATCTTGTTGCTGAAAATGATGATGACCACGTAATTGCAATTTATAAACGGAATAATTGTTTCGGTGCAGTTGCAAAATCAAACACAACAGTTCTGCGATTCAGAGAACCGGTTTATCGTTCT
>JACRFC010000163.1 GCA_016234355.1 Ignavibacteriales bacterium | reverse complement strand
GATCGCATGTTTTAGGAATATTTAATGTCACATGGTTAGGATTTGTTGTGCTCTGATATTTTGCCAAATGACAATTTGAACAAATTGTTGATGTTCCTTTAAATGTTGTTACATGACAATTAGTACAAGTTACATTAACATGAGATCCGGTTAAAGGAAATGCCGTTAATGAATGATTAAATGTAGCTCCCTGCCATGTTGTTGTTGAATGACATTGTGAACAATCCGTTGGGTATCCTTGTGAAAGATGATTCAGTGCTGAATTATATTTTGATTGATGACATGAATAACAATCCTGAGGTGTCCCGGTTAATTTAGTTACATGGCATGAAGTGCAATTAACATTAACATGTGAACCTGTTAGAGGAAATTGCGTGGTTGAATGATTGAATGTAACTGCGTTCCAAGCAACTGTTGTATGGCACTTCGTACAATCTTGCGGATAATTTTGCGAAATATGATTTGGTGCAGATGTAAATTTACTTTGATGACATGAATAACAATCTTGAGGTGTCCCGGTTAATTTAGTTACATGGCATGAAGCGCAATTAACATTAACATGCGATCCAACCAAAGGGAATCTTGTTGCGCTATGATTAAAACTTATTTGCTTCCAACCCACCGGAGAATGGCACTGTTTACAATCTTGCGGATAATTTTGGGATACATGATTTGGTGCAGATGTAAATTTACTTTGATGACATGATATACATGTAGTCGGCGTTCCTCCTGAAAATCCATTTGTATGACATAGTGCACAGCTAACATTTACATGAGAGCCGGTTAATGGAAAAGTTGTTGTTGAATGATTGAAAGTAGCTCCCTGCCAAGTTGTCGTTGTATGGCACTTCGTACAATCTGTTGGATAACCTTGTGAAAGATGATTCAGTGCAGTATTATATTTTGACTGATGACATGAATAACAATCTTGCGGTGTTCCTGTTAATTTGGTAGTGTGACATGAATTGCAATTAACATTAACATGTGAGCCGACCAAAGGAAATCTAGTTGTGCTGTGATTAAAACTTATTTGCTTCCAAGCAACCGGAGAATGGCACTGTTTACAATCTTGCGGATAATTTTGGGATACATGATTTGGTGCAGATGTAAATTTACTTTGATGACATGAAATACATTGAGTTGAAGTTCCCGAATAACCGTTCTTATGACATTGCAAACATGATACACTTGCATGCGCACCAACTAATGGAAAATTTGTCAATGAGTGATTAATCACACCATCTTTCGAACCACGCGGATGACAAGCATAACAAGTTCTGCTCTGATATACATATCCGTTCACCCCTGCATGTTTAGAATCAGTATTTGTCTTTGCGTGTTCGTGGCAATTGATACATTCAAATATTTTGAAATTAGTTTGATCAATATGACAGTCTGAACACAAACTCCACTTACCTTTGTGAGTTCCAGAATTGATCGGGAATAAGATCCCATCATGATCAAATGTTGATGGTTTCCAAGCAGTGTGTGTATGACATGAAATGCAATCTGTTGAGAATCCTGCAGCTTGATGATTTGGATTAACAGTACTATTATAATGTTGCTGATGACAACTTACACATTGACGTGCCGGAGAACTATAGCCGGTTGAATGGCATTGTGAACAATTATTTCTAATTATATTATGTGCGCCGAGTAACGGATAAAATAAATCATGATTAGCAAAACTCGCCGGTTTCCAGCCGCCGTGTTTTGTATGGCATTGTTTACAATCTTTAGAAAAATTTAGTGCAACATGATTCGGAGAATTTACAGTCTCATACTTTTGCTTATGACACGAGTAGCAATCCTGAGTTAATCCTTTATAATTCATATGATTATGGCAGGCAAAGCAATTAGCAATATTATGGGATCCAGTTAACGGGAAAAAATCGTGTACTACAGAAGTTGTTGACCACATTGGAGGCATTAGATTATGACACTTCCGACAATCCGTTGAAAAATTTGCTTTAACATGATCAGGATTTTTAGTTGCATAATAAGTAGATGAGTGACAATCGAAACAATTTATACCGATTGGCTCAAATCGTAATTTGGAAGAAGATTGATGACATTGATTGCAATTAGCTTTGGTATGATTTCCTATTAACGGGAAACGAGACATACGATGTAAATCAGTAATTTTTTCTATGATCCATGTTCGTGAATCATGACATCTAACGCAGTTTTTTCCAACAGTATTTTCATGAATATCTTCGTGACAATTAAAACATTGAGTTTTGTTTTTGCTCGAACTGAATTCCAATGATTGATGACAAGCATTGCAAGTAACAATTCTATGCTGGCCGGTAAGAGCGAATCCGGTCTCTTCATGCTTAAAATTAATTTTAGAAAGATTTACTTTCCATGAATCACTAGTATGACAATCCTTGCAATCACGGTTAAATTTATTTCCGTGTGGAGATTGTGCATTGCACAAAGAAACGGTTATTATGAAAAATATTACGAATGACAGACTGCGCATTTTACCTCGCCAAGTTTATACTTGATATAATTTCCTTTCTCATCAACTATTGTTTTGTGACATTTGTAACAAGGCTGCTTTAGATGCGCTCCTTCTAATTGGAATGATGTTTTGATATGATCAAACCGATCCGGTTTCCAATTATCAAAATGATGACATCTTTGGCAATCTGCAATCCCATTCTTTATGAACTGTCCTGCATGAACATCTTTATGACAAATGATGCAATCTGACTTGGCAGTAAATGAGATTATCTTATTTGTGTTTTCATTTTTGTTACTATGGCACTTACTGCAATCTTGTTTTTTATGAACTCCTAATAATTCAAATCCGGTGAGCTTGTGTTCAAAAGTTACGGCATTCCATTTTTCTGAAGTGTGACATGCCTCGCAATTATTTCCTTTATAGTTTTTAAGTGTAATTGAATTTCCATGAAAATTTTGATGACAATTCACACAAGCATTTCCGTCTAATCTAAATTCCCATTTAGTATTTTTTTTATGACATGTTATACACGGAATAGCAAGATGACTTCCTGTTAGATTGAACTTGGTCTTAGAATGTCTTTCTATTGAGAATGAAGTAAAATTAAATCCGCTTACATCATGGCAAACAGAACAATCAGTTTGAGAATCATTTTTTATAAACTCACCATTATGATAATCTAAATGACAGCTAACACATTTCTCATATTTAGGTTTAACATTTAATCCACCTTTATGACAATCAATACATTTTACAGAAACATGCTTACCAATTAGTGGATAAGTTGTTTTTCCGTGATCGAACTTTTCTAAATTTTTTATTGAATGGAATGAATCCGTTACGTGGCAGTTTTCACATTGATTTCCAAATCTTCCTTTGTGAATATCTTTATGGCATGAATTGCAATTAGAAAAAGAAAGATCCTTAAATTTCTGATATTTTTTCCCGTTCTTCATTTCGACCGGATGACATTTAATGCATTCAACTTTCAAATGAGATCCGCTTAAAACATATTTTGCCCGATCGTGGTTAAACTTTGAAGCCGGTTTGAAATTTTCAGATGAGTGGCAGCTCTCGCATTTATTGCCAAGAGTTGATTGATGTTCATCTTGATGGCAATCAATGCATATTGATCGCAATCCCATAAAAGTTCCGACACGCTTTTTAGTTTTATCATCTCTTATGAATTCTGATTTATGGCAATCGGCACAATTTATTTTGGAATGTTTGCCGGTTAGGACAAAACCCGTTTTATAGTGATCAAAATTCTTTTCGTTGAAATTTATTATTCTAAAATTTCTGCCGTGATGATCACTGTGGCAATCGAAGCAATTCTTTTTTGCAGCCTCATTAGAATTATGGTAACCTCTTTTTTCATTTTGCAGTTTGGTAATTTCAGTATGGCAAGTAAGACATTCCTGATTACGAACTTGTCCTCCGATATTATGGCATTTAGTACAATTACTCATACCTTCTAAATGGGCATGCGGTTTAGCAAGATCGCCCGGCGAAACCTGTGCATCTACAGGTAAGGTAAATATTACCAATACAAACAAAAACAATATTGTCTTTAATGTTTTAATACTACCTCTCCAAACTTCTTAGTTATTTTAATTCCGGCTTTTTCTAAAAATTCATTTGGTAATTCACCCCCGGCAAAAATGTAAATCAGATCGTTGATAATTTCTTTTTCAAAGCTTATGCCGTCATTAATAAATCCTAAAACAACGGATTTATCTTTTATCTCAACCACATGAGAGTTATAATAAACATCAATGAGTTTGCTGTTCACTGCTAGTGAAATATTCTCAAAATTTTTAGGTTTAATCCGAGAGAACGAATCGCCTCGATATGATAATGTTACTTTATTACTTTTATCATCAATCAAAGAAAGTGCAGCTTCAATAGCAGAATCACCGCCGCCAACTATTAAAACATTTTGATTATGAATTAATTCAGGTTCGATTAATCGGTATGCAACTTTTTCTCGTTGTTCACCAGGGGCACCTAATTTTCTTGGTGATCCTCTTCTGCCAATTGCTAACAAAACAGAATTTGCTGTAAAAGAATCATCTAATGTTTTAACCAGGAAGTGGTCATCATATTTATCAATAGAAACAACTTTTTGATTTTCCCTAATAGTAATTTTATTTTTCTGTAAAACTTCGTTCCATAATTCTAACAACTCCGGTTTAGAAGTTTCTGTGAATTTAACTTTACCATAAAGCGGCAAATGCATTGGAGAGGTCATTACAATTTTCTTTCGTGGGAAAGAATAAACTGTTCCTCCCAAACTATTTTGTTCAAGTGTAAGATACTTTAGATTTTTTTCTTTAGCAGTTAAAGTAGCAGAAATTCCGGCAGGACCGGCGCCAATAATGACAACATCGTATTTTGCTTTTGGATATCTTCTTAAATTTTTTGTTATGTTATCCATCGCTTGCTTACCCTGCTCTACGGCATTTTTTATCAAGCCCATACCACCCAATTCACCGGCTATATAAATTCCTTTAATATTAGTTTCAAATTCTTGGCTAACATGCGGTAAATCTACACCTCGTTTTTCTGTTCCGATCACAAGAGTTATTGCACTAACGGGACAAGAATGGAAACAAGCACCATGACCGACACAACGAGATGCATTTATTGTTGCAGCTTTCCCATCACTTAGTCCAAGAATATCATGTTCGGGACAGGCTTTAATACAAGCAGCACTTCCAATACATATATCTAAATTAACTACAGGATGGAGAGAGACGGGTTCGTGAAAACCAAGTTCTTTTGCTTTTTCAATTTTGCCTTGAATGATTTTTGATTTCTTCTTGTTGCTTTTCAACTGGAAATAAATTATTCCAATTGCAAGAAATGCAACAATTGAATATGTAATAATATTTTCTATTAATACTTCCATTTATAAACATTTAATTATCTTTCTAAAAAATCCATTTATAGCCAAATATTACTGTAACTCCGACATGAACGAGCATAATAATAAGCATTATTATTGCAAAAGGAAGATGAATAATATGCCAGTATCTAAAAATTGTATGCACCGAATGTAAGAGAATGATTCTTCTCGATAAAATTAATTTTGAATTACAAAGTTTTACAATTTTTTTAATGTTGCCGGATTTAATCTTTCTTGATATTAATTCTTTTTTTATTTCACCGATCAAATTCTTGTTGATATAATGATCTTTTAAGATCAATCCACTAATTGAAAAGAAATTTGTCTTTTTATGAATTTCAATCTTGTTAAAGTGTTCCAATTTCGTTATCAAAACATCATCTAAACCAAATTCTGCTTTAAGTCTATTGGTATAATCTTGATTCAAGGATTTTAATTCATCCAAAGAATATTCTTGCCCTTGTATAGATCGTGGTATTTGAATATAGATGAATCTTCCAATGACACCGCTGATAACAACAGCAATCATACTCCAAAAACTTACGGCAACAATTCCACCAAACTTAAATGTTGTATGATATAAAACTAAAATTGGACCAACGCTGCATAAAAAAATGTGTATTTCTAACCAATATTTTAGAAAACCTAACCGGACAAATCTTCTAACTCTTTTTCTAATCATGTATGAACTTACACCGAGAATCATCATCAAAGATCCAATTATTCCTAGTCCGTGGCCGATTGATCCGCTTGGTTTTAGAAATTTATGTAATTCGTGAAAAAATCTTTCTTCGCTTGAGGTTAAATAATAGCTATACCCATAAATGGCAAAAAAGAAAAAGGTGGCTGCTCCTATTAAAATTAGAAAGAATATAAATATTCTATGAAGTGTTTTAGACATTGAATGATTATTAAATTTATTTTGTAGAAATAAGTTGAGCAACCAGTTTAGTAATGCTGATCCTGGTAACGTTCATGCATCTAAATATTAAAATAACATTTTTCTTACATAAAGTCTTAACAATTTTAAGACTTTTAAAAATCTGGAGGAGTTAGGGATTCGTTGAATGACTAGAATTTATTTTTTTCCAAATTTATTCTTTTAACCAATTTTCAATTTTGTTTGCTGCCTGTTCTCCGGTGAAACCAAATTTCTCTGCTAAAGTTTGATAAGGAGCCGAAGCACCGAATCCGGTCATTCCAATTGTTAATAATTTATTTCTAAACAAATCTCCCCAGCCGGTCATAGTTGCAGCTTCGATAACTACAATAGGAACATTTTCGGGAACTATATTCTTTTTATATTCATCTGATTGGTTTTCAAAAATTTCTTTTGAGAGAATTGAAACAACTCTAACTGAGAATTTCCCTTCTAATAATTTTTGTGCGGAAATTGCAACTGGAACTTCTGATCCGCTCGCAACTATTACCAAATCAACATTTTTTCCTTTTTCTTTTGATACAATATATCCGCCTTTCAAAACTTCTTTAGGATCGAAATCTTGACTTCGAACAATTGGATCAATTTTCTGTCTTGTAAGAATTAATGCGATTGGTCCACCTTTATGTTGCAGAGCATAATACCATGCCGCAGCAGTTTCAACTCCGTCTGCGGGTCTTATTAATGTAACATTTGGTATTGCACGTAGAACTGATAGATGTTCGATCGGTTGATGAGTAGGTCCGTCTTCACCGAGAAAAATACTATCGTGAGTAAAAACATAGACAACTGGTAATCCCATAATAGCTGCAAGTCTAATTGAAGGACGCATGTAGTCTGAGAAAACTAAAAAAGTTGCACCGAAAACTTTAAAGCCGCCGTAAAGTGTAATGCCGTTAAGAATTGAAGCCATTGCATGTTCACGGATTCCGAAATGAAAATTTCTTCCTTCAAATTTTCCGGGAGCGATTGCACTGTAGTTCTTCATAAATGTATTTGTTGAGGGAGCTAGATCTGCAGAACCGCCAATAAAGTTTGGAACAAGTTCTGCAATTTTTTGAATCACTTTACTTGATAAAACACGTGTTGCATTTGCTTCTTTTCCTGCAGCGTTTAATAGTTCTTCATAAAGATTTTCCGGAAGCCAGCCATTTTCGTATTTGTTAAGCAATTCTGCTTTGTCAGGATTTTCTTTTTCCCACGATTCAAATTTATTAGTCCAATCATTGTATTCATTTATTAATGATTTTTTTCTTGCACCAAATAAATTTTTTACTTCTTCAGGCACATAAAAATCTTGTTCGTAATTCCATCCCAAATTCTTTTTCGTTTCAGCTAATTCTTCTTTACCTAAAGGTGAACCGTGTACTTCAGCTGTATCTGCTTTATGTGGACTTCCGAACCCGATGTGTGATTTTGTTATGATGATAGTTGGTTTTTCTTTTTCACTTTGTGCAATTTTAATTGCCCGGCGAATTCCATCATGATCATATGCATCTATCTGTAAAGTTTGCCATTCGTAAGCTTCAAATCTTTTTGCAATATTTTCAGAAAAAGTTAATTCTGTGTTCCCTTCTATTGTAATGTTGTTGTCATCATAAAAATAAATGATGTTGCCGAGTTTCAAATGTCCGGCAATAGAAGCGGCTTCATGTGAAATTCCTTCCATCAGATCGCCGTCACTAACAATTCCGTAGATGTAATGATTTCCTAATAACTTATATTTATCATTGTTAAATCTTACGGCAGTCATTTTTGATGCGATCGCCATTCCGACACCATTCGCAAATCCTTGTCCCAAAGGACCGGTTGTTGTTTCCACTCCTGGAAGATGATTGTACTCGGGATGCCCCGGCGTTCTGCTTCCCCATTGTCTAAAAGATTTTAGATCATCAAGCGTTACATCATAACCGCTGACATGAAGAAGCGAATAAAGAAGCATCGAGCCGTGTCCTGCAGACAAAACAAAACGATCTCTGTTTACCCATTTAGGTTCATCGGGATTATGATTTAGAAATTCACTCCATAAAACTGAAGCAACATCAGCCATACCCATCGGCATACCGGGATGACCGGAGTTTGCTTTTTGTACGCCTTCAGCGGCAAGAATCCTTATTGTGTTAGCTGCTAATTTTTCTATAGAGATAATTGTGTTGTTGATCGGCATTATCTAAGATTCCTTAACAATAATTAATTAAACTGTGTAAGTTGTTGAAGCAGTTGATCCGCCTCGTCCGGTCCAATTTGTGTGGAAGAATTCTCCTCTGGGTTTATCAACTCTTTCATAAGTATGCGCACCAAAGAAATCTCGCTGAGCTTGCAATAGATTAGCCGGTAATTTTTCTGTTCTGAATCCGTCAAAATAATTTAAAGCTGTAGTCATTGCAGGAATCCAAATTCCATTTAGAACGGATGCAGCAACAACTCTTCTCCAAGCTTCTTGAGAACTTTCAACTTTATCTTTGAAGAACGGATCCAACAATAAATTTGAAAGAGCAGGATTCTTATCGAATGCTTCTTTTATCCTGCTAAGAAATACTGAACGAATAATACAGCCGCCCCGCCACATCAGAGCAATTCCGCCATAGTTTAAATTCCACTTGTATTCTTCTGCGGCAGCTTTCATCAGAACATATCCTTGAGCATACGAAACAAGCTTTGATGCAAACAATGCTTTGCGGATATCTTCAATGAACGATTTTTTATCACCTTCGAATTTTGGTTTTGGCCCGCTTAAAATTTTTGATGCTTCAACTCTTTCATCCTTCATTGCAGAAAGGCAGCGCGCATAAACTGCTTCACCGATCAAAGTTAGAGGAACTCCAAGATCAAGTGATGTTATAGCTGTCCATTTACCGGTTCCTTTTTGTCCTGCTGTATCTAAAATTTTATCAACTAATGGTTTTCCATCTTCATCTTTGAATGCAAGAATATCTCTTGTAATTTCTATGAGATAACTATTCAGCTCACCTTTGTTCCATTCCTTAAAAACTTCGTGCATCTCATCGGCAGTCATCTCCAATAAATCTCTCATAATCAAATAAGATTCCGTAATTAATTGCATGTCGCCGTATTCAATTCCGTTATGAACCATTTTAACAAAATGCCCTGCCCCATTTTCGCCAACCCAATCACAGCACGGAGAACCGTCTTCTACTTTTGCAGCGATTGATTGAAAGATCGGCTTAACATAAGCCCATGCTTGCGGAGACCCGCCCGGCATAATAGACGGACCTTTTAATGCGCCTTCTTCTCCGCCGGAAACCCCAGTGCCAATGAATAAAAATCCTTTGCCTTCCAAATATTTTGTTCTTCTAATTGAATCCGGAAAATGTGAATTACCACCATCAATAATAATATCGCCTTTATCAAGATGTGGAATTAACAACTCAATAAGATCATCAACCGGTTTTCCGGCTTTTACCATCAACATAATTTTTCTTGGTGATTTTAAGCTGGCAACTAATTCTTCAATCGAAGAAGTACCGATCAAATTCTTACCTTTACCACGCCCGGTAATAAAATTATTTACCTTGTCAACAGTTCTATTATAAACCGCAACTGTAAAACCATTGCTTTCCATATTTAATACAAGATTTTCCCCCATCACGGCAAGACCGATTAATCCAATATCAGCTTTACTCATATTAAGGTATTCCTATTTCTTAATTAAATAATAAAACTCAACCTTTGTCCTACAAAGTTTAAGTATAAAAATTTTTGCAATCAAATTTTCAATGATTCCGGAATGATTTATAATAAGAGGGGTTAGATGCGGAGCATTAATGTGTGAAAAGTTAGAGGCGAGAAGTGAGAGGTGAAAGTGAAATCGGAATTGAAAAAGTGACTGTGTAAATAAGAAAGAATTATTTAGCTAGTGCATTAAAAGTTTTTATGGATAATATTACGGCTGACATTTTAGCTCTATCAGCATCATAACTGACAAATGAATGTTTAATGGAATCATTTTGAATTATATATCTATCCGTTCCGGCAACTATACTAGCTGCTTTTGTTTTCATTAATTTTCCGGTTGCAAAAAAAGGAGCTCCTTCCATTTCAATGTAATAGGGAACTTCATTCTTATCAAAATTATTTTCATCGAGAGCATATTTCACAAATCCTATCGGTTGAAAAAAGAAGATTGGAATAGTTATTCCATAACTTTTCTGAATTGAAATATTATTTTCATTAGCAGTTTTTATTAAAAGATTGTTGAAGGATGAGTCGGGATAACTGAGTGTCTTTCTTGGCAATGAGTTTTCTTGATCGAGCAACATCGCACCGCCATCATTATAAGCACCTTGCGAGACGATTAGTGAAGAATCATTTAACTGCTTACCAAATAAACCGCAGGTACCAATATGAACTATATATTTAATTCCAAGTGCACCTAATACTGCGGCTTGTGTAGCAATACCACCGGCACCAGGAAGTCCCGGATTAATGATGAAATTAACACCAAGTTTTTCTTTGTGGATTATATATAAATAATTGGGGTTTACTTGTCCCAGTTGGATTTTTTTAACTTCGTTTGGTTTTATTTCTAAGAAAGAAAAGTAATCATCTAGCTGAGTATCATGAAGTATAATACCAAAGATCGGTAAGGAATCGAGTTCGTAATTTTTAAATCGTGTCTTCTTCAAATGGTCTATATATGAATAGGGTTCAATTAATCTCTGTGATTTATCTGTTTTGAGGTATTCTTGAAAAGGATTACCAAGTTCATAGTCAGTTGTTTCTTTGCAAGCAGTGATAAAGATTAGGATAAATAAGAATAAATATTTTTTCATGATATACCTAGAAGTAATTGATCTTTCACGGGCGGTGACCTATAGTATATTTCACTCCCCTCAGATTATGTCCCTTCAACCGTCCATCGAGATTGTTGGTGGAACTGTAATAAAAAGAATTATCTAGAATACTTTTTATTATGTAAGTATAATACATGGAGGAGAGAGAGGGATTCGAACCCTCGGTACCCTTGCAGGTACACTACCTTTCCAGGGTAGCCAGATAAACCACTCCTGCACCTCTCCGTTTAATTTGTGGTGTAAATATATTAATAAATGTAACTACAGAAAACTACGAAAGAAGAAAAGGAAAAATTTTATATCTTTGTACTAGATTATTAAAAAAATTGAGTACTAAATTAATTACTAAGTCACCTTACGCAGTTTATAGACTTGGCGCACTTGGCGTTTCTCCTTAGCGTGCTTTGCGTGGAAAAAAAAACAAATTTCACGCAAAGACCGCCAAGTTAACGCGAAGGTCGCAAAGAAATGATAACTGAAAAACTTTCGTGCGTAAGGTGAATTAATAATTTTCATTTTTTAAGTAATCAATCAAAAATAAAGTTGCGAATTTCAAAGGAAAGGTGGCAGAGTGGTTGAATGCGGCGGTCTCGAAAACCGTTGTCCCGCATTGCGGGACCGGGGGTTCGAATCCCCCCCTTTCCGCAACAATAATAAAATCATATGAAAAAATATTTTTTTGTTTCTTTGCTACTTACTTGTGCAATATCTTCTAAAGCCCAAAATGTAAATGAAAATTGGGTCTCCATTTCAATTGAAAATGATAAATCTCTTTATATCAATGTAACCGGTTTATCGGAATTTCAAGGTAATGAAATTTATGTTTGGTCTCTTGAAGAAGTTAATCCTCCATTAACAATGGAAGAAGTAAACGGCAATATTTATAAAATCAAAACTTACTATCACATTAATAAAGAACTTTTCAGATATGGAATAATGCAGATTATTTATTATGATAAGGACAATAATGTGATGAAGCATTATAATTATAATCGCACTACTGAAAATCCGGAATTTATTTACAACTATCCGGTAATTAAAAACTCAGATGTATATAAAATTTTAGAAAAGTGTTTGGAATATATTTCTTCAGATGAAAGCAAAATTAGATGATGTGTTATTAGTAGGAAATATATTCTTTCAAAATATTTACCCCGCCAATTAAATTCATTTGCTGTAAAATATTATCCCGACGATGCATTAGATATCCACTCGGTCTGCGTGGATCGCGTTTGGTTGGATTCGGTAATACTGCTATAATTGTTGCCGCCTCAGTAGGATTTAGTTTTATAGAAGGTTTTCCATAATAAATTTTTGAAGCGGTTTCAATCCCATATATTTCATTTCCCATCTCTGCAATATTTAAATATACTTCGATAATTCTTTCCTTACTCCAAAGTAATTCCAACATCAAAGTGTAATAAGCTTCAAATCCTTTACGGATAATATTTTTACCGGACCATAAGAACATATTCTTTGCAACTTGCATAGAAACTGTACTAGCTCCGCGAATTCTTTTCCGATGTTCATTTTCTTTCATTGCTTTTTCAATTTGTTCAAAATCAAATCCGAAATGTTCAAAGAATCTTTGATCTTCAGAAGCGATGACAGCCAACGTTGCATATTTTGAAACATTTTGTACAGATATAGATTTTTGCTTTACATCTGAAAAAGAGATCAGTCCTAAAAACGGATCTGATTTAGAATTTATGAATGCAGTAACAGGCGGGTCAACTATTCTGAAGAAGATTATGATGAAAATAGAAAATGCCGTATATAGAGCAAATAATGAAGTTAAAAATTTGATGACCTTGAAAAATATTTTCATTTTCTAATAAGAATTTATAATCGTAATAAATTTAATGACTTTAGAATGAACATTCTTAAAATTTATTGCTGGAAGGTGCATAAATAGAACTTATCCCAAAACAGACTTGTTAATTAAATACCAATTTGAATAATTAGCACTAAATAGATAACTTCAATTCAAAATTCAGAAATCAAATTACTAAACAAATAGAGGTTCGAATGATATCCGATAAAATGCAAAAAGCATTGAATGAACAAATCAATGCAGAGTTATTTTCATCATATTTATACTTATCAATGTCGGTTTATTTTGAAAGTGAAAACTGGCTTGGCTTTTCAAAATGGATGCAAGTTCAATCACAAGAAGAATACAGCCATGCAATGAAATTTATTAAATATTTAAACGATGTTGACGGAAGAGTTCTACTTGATAGTATAGAAAAACCAAAGTCAAAGTGGAAATCACCGCTTGAAGTTTTTGAAGAATCTCATAAACATGAGCTTTATATTACCGAAAGAATTAACAGCCTTGCCGGATTAGCCGTACAAGAAAAAGATTATTCAACAAGCTTATTCCTAAATTATTTCATAACAGAACAAGTTGAAGAAGTCTCAACAGTTGCTCAAACCGTCCATAAATTCAAATTATTGAATGATAACAAAACTTCCCTATTCCTGCTCGATCGTGAGCTTGGAATGAGAGCGAAATAACTGTTTAATTGTTATACAAAGGCGGCTATTCAGCCGCCTTTTTTATTTATTCAAAAATTTTTTCGTTAAGATATTTTTTACTATTTTTCGCCACCAAAAATCGAATTAAAGAGGTTATTAAAATGGCTAGAAGATGTCAAGTATCTGGCATTGGTCCTGTAGCTGGTAACAGTATTTCTCACGCACATAACAAAACAAAAAAGAGATTTCTGCCAAATCTTCAGAAAAAGAGAATCTGGGTAAAAGAATTGAATAAATTCGTTACAGTCAGAGTTTCTGCAAGTGCATTGAGAACTATATCCAAGAACGGAACATCTCAAATTGCTAAACTTGTAAAAGAGAAAAAGATTAAAGCTAGATAAACTTTGGTTACTCCGAAGAAGACCTCCTATTAAATGGAGGTTTTTTGTTTTAAAAAGATTCCATTGATTTTAGCAAGGTTGACTAATAACTTTGCCCGAACAAAACTCGAGAGGATAAATTGAATCGAAAAATATATTCACCATTACTTACAATTATCACCTTTACAATTTTATTCTCAATGGGAATAAAATTACAAGCACAGCAATTGCCACCAGATAAAATCCAAAACTATAATGAAATTGCCGTTAAAATTGTTCGCTCTGCTTTATTAGATAAAAAGGGTTATGAATGGTTAAAAGAATTATGTTCGATTGGTCCAAGGTTAAGCGGATCTGAAAATTCTGCTAAAGCAATCGAATGGGCTAAAAATAAAATGAAAGAATGCGGATTCGATTCCGTATGGTTGCAGCCGGTTATGGTTCCTAAATGGGTTAGAGGAAAAATTGAAAAGGCATACATCTCAAAATCAAAAAAATTAAATGGTAAGAAACTCACTATAGTTTCTTACGGTGGAAGTGTTAGTACTTCAATAAGTGGAATCACAGCAGAAATAATTGAAGTTAAAAGTTTAGAAGAAGCAAAAAAACTTGGCGATAAAGCAAAAGGTAAAATTGTTTTTTATAACCGTCCTTTTAATAACGGATTACTAAACACATTTGAAGGTTATGGTAAGACAGTTGATCAAAGAGTAAATGGAGCTATAGAAGCTGCAAAAGTTGGCGCTGCTGCAGTTATAGTTCGTTCTGTTCAAGCAAATTACGATAACGTTCCACATACCGGTGTAATGAACTATGAAGATGGAGTAAAACAAATTCCCAGTGCTGCTTTAAGTGTTATTGATGCAGACTTTTTAAGTAAAGCAATTAAGAATGAACCGGATCTAAAAATCACTATCAAAATGGATTGTAAAACATTTCCCGATGTGCAATCATACAATGTGATTGGACAACTTACAGGAAATGAAAAACCAAATGAAGTAATTGTAGTCGGCGGTCATTTTGATAGCTGGGATAAAGGATGCGGAGCTCATGATGACGGCGCTCCTTGTCTTCAAACGATGGAAGCTTTGGATTTATTAAAGCGACTGAACATCAAACCAAAGAGAACAATTCGTTGTGTTCTTTTTATTAATGAAGAAAACGGTTTGCATGGTGGAATTGAATACGGAAAATATTCATCTGTCTCATCAGAAATAAACTTAGCTGGAATAGAATCAGATCGCGGCGCTTTTACCCCAAGAGGATTTTCAGCAACAACAGATTCTCTTTCATTAATGAAAATGCAAAGCTGGTTATCAGTGTTGAATAAAGCTGATATAGAATGGATTCGCAAAGGCGGCAGCGGCGGAGATGTTGGACAAATAAAAAATGCTAAAGCACTTTTTGGTTATGTCCCTGATGACCAACGATATATGGATCTTCATCATTCAGATAATGATGTTTATACTGCGGTTCACCCAAGAGAAATGGAACTTGGCTCTGCAGCTATTGCAATTATGAGTTATTTATTAAGTGAAGAAGGATTATAAAAAAAACCTCGCTCGAGAGAGGTTGATGAATTATTTTTTACGTTCTGAAGATCTTTCTTTGCTTGGACTTCTTTCTTCACTTCTGCCTCTGCTCTCAACTCTTGGCATAGGTCTATCATTATTTTGCTCTTTTCTTGGTTCAACCCTTCTTTCTTGAACTTGCGGCCTTTCGCTTCTGCTTGGTCTTTCATATATCGGTTGGCGCTCTCTCTGAATTTCTCGATTGATTCTTTCTTCCCCTTTGCTTTCAATTCTTTGACGGTCGCGGTTTTCTGTTCTTTCATATTGAATTCTCTCAAGCTCTTTTCTTGCATCATCTTTCGATCTTGTTTCTTCTCTTATATTTCTATCTCTATCAACGTTCATATCACGATTTCGTTCAACTGTTCGTTCGTTTGATTGATCCAATTCCCTATTAGAATCACGGCGAATTGATGTAGCAACCTTTTCTCTTTCTATTGTTGAATGATTTTCTCCGCGCCTAATTTCAAATTTATCTGTACGATCATTATTAATTTCTTTCTCTGATGGACGATAAGCATATACTTTATCGCCGCGTTCAGAACGGACACGATCATAATCTCTGTAATTATCTATCGAAGTAATTTCTCTCTCTGCAATTCGATATCCGGCTTTTCTTTCAATGAAGGATTTATCAACTCCACCATTAATAATTCTATCACGATCGTAATAATAATTTGTTCTATATCTTGTACTTTCAAAAATTCTAGCAATTCTTCTTTCATTTAATAGGTAATAATTCAATCTATGATCGCAGAACCTATTATAATTAACAAAGTTCCAATAACTATAATGTGAATGCCAACCGATTGAAAAATGAATTCCAAAATTAATTTCAAATCTTGCATAAGGTGGTAAAGGTGCCCAACCAATGTAATCGTCATCGTAGCGCCATTCTACCCATGCAGGTGCCCAGTCATAATCCGGTATCCAGATCCATCCGTAATAATCATCATTGTACCAGCGTCCATAGTGATATGTTGCCCAGCCAAATGGTTCATAAGAATCCCAATACCAGCCGTTTGATGTCCAGCTCCATCTTCCTTCAGAATAAGGACGCCATCGGCTGTGAATACCATGAGGACGCCAAACTACTAAATCGTTATCTAATTGAATCCATTCTCCGTATGATCGTAATGAAGAATAAAAGAAGTTAAATGAAACCCCAAAGCTTGGTTTTGCATCTAACTCTATGCTCATAAAAATGAAGAGCGCGGTTATTAATATTATTGTCTTTTTCATGATAGACCTCTCAAAAAATTCTGCTAATTATTAGACAAGTAATATGCCATTGTTTTTTTTGGAAAATTGAAGAGAATGAGTTTAACAAAGTAAATTGTGTTCATTTCACAAGACAATTACTATAATTTTTGAGACAAATGAGACTACACATAATTTCAGTTTTACTTAAATAACTATATATTTTTTGAAGTTCAATATTCTACAAATACGGAGATATAAATGATTCATCAATTCTTTCTGGAAAAGCGGCCCCATCAAGGACAAAATTATGAAGAGTATTTACAAAATTTTAATTATAAAATTGCATCTGCTGATTATGGCGCTGTATCGAACGAGCAAAAGGAATTAATTGATTGGGACAAATTGAATTACCAAAGAAGTCTAAGAATTTACAAAACATATTCTGTTGTTCCTCAATTATGTGAATTAGTGAAAAATATTTCCGAACCGCAATTATGGATGGTTATCACAGAGAATTGGTGCGGCGATTCCGCTCAAAATCTGCCTTATCTGGCAAAGATCGCTTCCTGCAATCCTCTAATTGATTTTAGAATAATTTTACGGGATAATAATCTTGATATAATGGATCTATATTTAACCGATAATAAATCAAGAAGCATCCCAAAGCTCATTGCCTTTACTAAGAATGGTGAAGAACTTTTTCAATGGGGACCAAGACCAAATGAAGCACAAGAACTTGTTTATAAACTGAAGTGTGAAGGAAAAAGTAAAGATGAATATTTAGAAGAGCTGCATCTTTGGTACGGAAGAAATAAAGGGAAAAATTTAGAACGCGAGATTATTAATATTCTTAAATCAATAATGTATTAATATTTATTTCTCTTTTGATTCCGGGAAAGATTTAGTTTCAAAAATCTTGAACTCAATACTTAGCGTAATTTCAGATTCAACCGGAACACCAAAATTTTCTCCCGGCAAAAATTTTGTTTTCTTAACAGCTTCTTGAGCTGCTTCACTGCAGCCAAAGCCCATTCCTCTAACAATTTCAGTATTAACAACTTCTCCTACTGAACTAATTTTTACAATCAAAGTAACTATGCCTTCCAATCCATAGCGTAATGCGTGTTCCGGATAAACCAAATTGTCTTGAATGGATTTCATTCCACCAACCGGTTCCGGACAAACTTCAACATTACATTGATATTTTATACCGCTTCGTTCAATCTTCCGCGGTTGTGGTTTTACTTTTACCGAATCAGTAGCAGCAAATTTGATTACAGTATCATCAATTTTAATTGAAGAACGTTGAACTTTGCTTTCTGTTTCATCGCCAAATGTCTGGCTTTGAGTTTGAATTCCGTTTGCATAGTTCGAAATTTTCTTCAGCGTGCTGTCATTGTTATAAATTTTATGAGCTCCATCTTTGATACCGTTTTGGACAAAATATTCTTCCTTAAGAATTCCCGATTCGTAATATTCTTTTACCCAGCCCTCCAAAATCCCTTTGCTAAAATTCTTCTCTGATTTCAATTGTCCGTTTGGATAATACCATATCGCACTTCCATCTAAAATATCATTCACATAAGAAATTTCAGATTGAGTTGAACCATCCGGATAATAATTTTTTACAATTCCATTTTGAGCGGAGGAAGTTGAATAAATGGTTAACAGGATTGAAAGAAATGTAAATAGTTTTTGCATCGTGTATTTTCAGATAAAATATTTATTAAATGATAGAACTTATATCAGTAATATAAAAAGAAAAACCGCAATTCGATGAACTGCGGCATTCATAATTGGGGCTGAATGCTTCTTGTACTTCCCAAATATTCTGATCCAAAGATTGTTGTCGGGTCTGGATTATGGTAACCTTAATAATAGTTTCCATATGATAGATTTGTAAATGTGGTAGTTCCTAAACTATTTGTACTTTGTTGACAAAGGAGTATAACTTGAGTTATGCAGAATTACTCTTCCATTTGCATCCGGTAATGGAGTCGAAGTACCAACAATGTTTTTTAAGGAAAGAGTAATATTTCCGGTTGGGGCATAATAAAATAATGTTGAGCCTGAAAGAAAGAAAAAGATACTTGTTACAAATAATAATTTTTTAATACTTCTCATTTATTTCGAATTCCATTTAGCCAAAGTCTTCTCAAATTCTTTTTCAGAATCTTTGAAGGCTGAGACCATTTGAGAAGTGGGCGGCATATCACTTTGCTGTAATAAATTATGCAAGGAAGTAAATACTCTTAAATACTTAGTAAATTCTTTTCCGATTTCAGAAAACTTATCATCTTTCTTCTCAGCAATTTCTCTTAAAGCACTTCTGCATTTCTTGATATTCATATAACATGTTAGACCCAAATCATGCTGAAGCTGCAAATCCTTTTCTCTTGTCCTTACTCTTGGGTCCATCTTTATATTAAATGTCTGAGAATATTGCTTTCCATCAACTGTTAATCTAACGGTATAAGATCCGGGCATAACCCAAGGAGACGTTGGACTAGGTGCTGTATTCTTATAAATAGCTGACATTGGATAAGATGGCGGAACGTTTAGAGGAGTATATCTCATATCCCACAATAATCTGTGCGAGCCTGCTTCAGCAGAAAGTATCTGTTGAGGACGAATCCAGTAAAGCGGAATATTTAAATCCGGAATTTTGTACAGAGTATCATTATTAGTACACTTTCGAATTATTGTTCCCTTTGAATCTAAAAATTCCAAACTAACATTAGTTGCTTTAGTATCTAAATAATAATTTATGATAGCTCCTTCCGGCGGATTTTGTCCTGCAGGTTCTTCCTGAGGTAACGGTGTATCGGTATTCATATTCCATCTAACACGATATGCAGTTTGCGGTTTGAATAGAATCATGTTCAACTTTTTTGATTCTTCATCAAGTTGACGTAACGGAGTTATATCATCCAATATCCAAAAACTTCTTCCGTGTGTGGCTACAACCAGATCATCATCTTTAATTATTAAATCTCTTATAGATGTGGCGGGCATATTTAATCGTAAGGATTGCCAATTTTCCCCATCATCAAAAGAAACATAAACAGCAGTTTCACTACCGGCAAATAATAATCCTTTTCTAAAAGGATCTTCTTTTACAACATTAATCGGATCGTTGGGTAAACCGTTAACAATTTCTTTCCAGGTTTTACCGCCATCTTTCGTTCTATAAATATGCGGATGCATATCATCTAATCGAATTCTGTTAACTGCTGCATAAGCACTATTTGCATCCGTACGACTTGCATCCATCAATGAAACTTTAGACCAACTTGTTATTTCAGGAGGAGTAACATTTTTCCAAGTCTTACCTCCATCATTTGTAACATGAATTAAACCATCATCTGTGCCGCACCAGATAGTATTTATATCAACATATGATGGAGCGACCGTATAAATTACTCCGCGCCTCGGCATTTTTTTCATTTCATCATTAGTATAAATACCAACACTTGTAGGTATATCCCAACTTTCTCTAGATAAATCCGGACTGATTATTTCCCAACTATTTCCGCCATCTAAAGTTTTGAATAAAATATTTCCGGCATAGTACAATGTTTTATTATCGATCGGATTAAACAACACAGGAGCGGTTCTTATAAAGCGATACTTTCCGGTGCGAACTGCTTCAGGTGATATATTTTGTGTTTGTCCGGTTCGTTTATCATACTTAGAAATTTTTCCGCCATAAATAATATTTGGGTCCATCGGATCAGCAACAACGTAACCGTATTCTTCGGCACCAACCGGTTGCCATTCTCGAAAAGTTATTTGTCCATCATCGCCACGCGATGCAATTCCAACCGAACCGCTTTCCTGTTGTCCACTGTAAACATTATAAGGGAATGCATTATCCGCACTAACATGATAAAACTGAGCAGTAGGTTGATTATACCAGCTTGAAAAAGTTTCACCGCCATTAACTGTAATGAGAGCACCCTGATCACTTGCAATTAAGATGATATTACTGTTATCAGGATTGATCCAGATGCGATGATAATCATCTCCGCCGGGTGCACCGCGGAAAGCATTCCATGATTTACCTCCATCCGTGCTTTTCCAAACCACTATATCTGCAGAGTAGACAATATCAGGATCAAAAGGATCAACTTTTACTTCTGCAAAATCATCTCCTCTTCCCCAAAGTCTTCCATCAGAGTTGATGTTTGTCCATGATTCACCAGCATCATCACTTCTATAAATGCCGCCGTATTTTCCTGCATCAACCGTTGCATACAAACGGTTAGAATTAGAAGGAGCAATACAAAATCCGATCCTTCTTAAACCTTGTTGAGTTGTTGGTAAACCTTTTGATAATTTTTTCCAGGTCGTTCCGCCATCGGCAGATTTGAATAAACCGCTTTCCGATCCGTTCCATTCGCCGTTTTCCCACGGACCTTGTCTACCAGCCCAAAGATCTGCATACACTATATCACTATTGTTCGGATCAATCGTAACCTGAATCGCACCGGTGTTTTCATCTTTATATAAAACTCTCTCCCAAGTTTTTCCGCCTGTGATCGTTCTGTAAACACCACGTGCGGTATTTGGTCCGTAAGGATGACCAAGTACAGCAGCAAAAACACGATTTTCATTTTTAGGATCTATTGCTAAACTACCAATCTGTTGCCCATCTTTTAATCCGATATTTTTCCAAGTCTTGCCTGCATCGGTCGATTTATATATTCCATCACCGATTGAAAGATCCGGACGCTGCAATCCTTCGCCGCTCCCGACATAAATTACATTTGGATTTGAAGGTGCAACTACTATATCACCAATTGAACCTGTGGGTTGTTCATCAAAAATCGGAACCCATTTTCTACCAAAGTCACTGGTTTTCCAAACACCACCGTTATTTACACCGATATAAAAAAGATTCGGTTGCTCGCGAACACCAACTGCACCAACAGTTCTTCCTCCGCGGTGCGGACCAATCATACGCCATTGCAGACTATTGAAAAACTTTTGATCTATAGGCTGTGCATTGATGATTTGAGATAAAGAAATATATATGTATGCAATAGTAAGACATTTAAAAAAATTATCTTTTTTCATAATACGTTTTCTTAAAATATTGTTGATAAAATTATAATTGAGTGATGGAATATTTTTCTTTGAGCAATCTATATTCAAAATATTCTTTTACCAAACCATCCAAAATCACTTTACTAAAATTCTTCTCTGATTTCGATTGTCCGTTTTGATAATACCATACTGCGCTTCTATCTAAAATATCATTCGCATAAAAAATTTCTGATTGGACAGTTCCATCCGGATAATAGCTTATTACAATTCCATTTTGAGCAGAATAAATTGAATAAATAGTAAATAGGATGGAAGGAAATGTGAGTAGTTTTTGCATCATGTATTTTCAGATAAAATATTTATTAAATGATAGAACTTATGACGGTAATATAAAAAGAAAAAGCCGCAATTCGATATGAACTGCGGCTTTCATTTGTGGGGGCTGATGGGTTCGAACCACCGACCCTCTGCTTGTAAGTTAGGAAGTAGGTAATTTTTACAATCCTATTATTACGATTTTAATCAAATTTCGAACTATTCCCTTCTTACATTTTCATCAATTTGGAATATTTAGGAACATTTTAGATGCATTTAGACACAATTTAGACACAATGAAAACTGGCATAAGTGCAACGTCTTTTTAGTGTGGAGCGATGGCACATCAACTTTCCTACCGCAAGCAGGCTTGCCACTGAAAAAATATGCCAACAATGTTTTCCTGTTGGCATATTTTTTTATTAAGCGGTGTTGCAAGTTGTGTGACTGAGCGGAAGAAAGAAAAAGTATGCCAGTCGATTTGAGAAAAGGAAGGACCATAGATCCTTCCTTTATTAAGCTTTAAGATACTTTTTTATAGTTGGTTAAATACTCTATTGGATTTTCGATTTCTTTAAGTTCTG
>JACRFC010000158.1 GCA_016234355.1 Ignavibacteriales bacterium | reverse complement strand
GCCCTCTTCAAAAGTGATATTGTCATACACAATCGGAATATCAACTTGTCTTTGATAATTCATCCCAAGTTTTTTCAGTTCATAACAGAAACAAACTTCATAAACCTTTTCTAAAAGACCCGGTCCTAAACTTTTATGAACTGTAAACGCTGCATTAACTATAGCTTTACCTACAATTTCTTCTTTTTCCGTTAATGGTTTGAGATTCATTTTTCTAACTCTATTTACTTTTTATATTTTTCTATTAACACTCTCGCCATTATTGAATCCCAAATATAATTTGGCGGCGAGTTGAGTACTTCGTTGTCGGGACTGTATGATTCCCAATAGTTATGATTTTTTTTCAATTGCGTTGTAACAGCAAGCATCATTTTACCTGCAAGTTGATTTGCAATTTTATTGTAGCCGTATTTTTTCAATCCGTCAAGAACCATATAATCCCACAACAGCCAAACAGGACCGTTCCATTTGCAGCAATAATCAACATAAGGAGAGTACCAGGGATCATCGGTGGCAAGAGTAGGAATTCCATACTTACGCCAGAATTTTTTCGAATCGAGTAAATGTTTTACGAGTTGTTCCGCTCTATCCTTAGGCGCAGCTTCTGCCCATAACGCAAGAAATCCAATTATCTCCATTCTCCGTAAATCTCGAGTAAGATATTTGAATGAATGATCTTTCTTATTGATCGAATAATAAAACTTACTGCTGTCATCCCACATTTTTTGATTAACGAGATCGGAAGTTAAGTCCGCAATTTTTTTCCAAGCAAGCGATGCATCTTTCATATCAAGTTCTTTTGCCATTTGAGAGAGTGAGCGGGTTTCTTTTATTATCATCAGAGTAAGATCAAGACATTCCAGCTCATCGGAAATATCTTCTTTATCAACGTTGAGATATCTTTCTGCGCTGACTTGAAATACTGCATTATACCAATCGCGAACGTTCTCTATAATTCCGTAAGGTCCCCATTCATACAATCCGTCCTTATCGAGATCGCGATTGTTGATCAACCACTTAATATATTTTTCCCCGCTGTTATATGCATCCGAAAGAAATCTTTTATCCTTACTTACTTTGTATACTTCCCAATTGATCCAGCTGAAGAAAGGCGCCGATGTGGTTGACATATCTTTGTTCAACTCTTTGCTAAAGTGAGGATAATCTTGCAAACCGCGCGGACCGTGCCGGTATGCAATTAATCCGTCCTCTCTTTGCTGTTCCATGTAAACGCGTTGAGAATTTTCTGCAGACTTTGGATCAAGATATGCGTATGCAAGCATGCTTAGCGATTCATGAAGAACTTGGTGTCCATGCCCCCAGCCCCACAAAGGTTGACGTGAGAAAACATAAAAATTATAATTTGTTTTTTCCGTCGGAGGATAAAAACATCCGCGCGCAAGATTGAATGCCCCGAGATAAACTAATTTTTCATCCTGTGTTTTGAATTTGATACGCGGGATTTGAGAAAACAATTTCACATTTGCATCAACATATTTTTGAAGAGATTCAGATTTAAGTTCCTCGATTTCTTCAACGAGTTTTTGCAAATCTTCTTTTTGATCCCGCCTATCCGGTGGGCAAGCCTGCCATCCACGGAAATATCTTACATTAACTTCTTCGCCCGGTTTCAAAGAAAATTTCCCGTGAAGAGAAATAAAATTTACAAATCCTTCTTTCTTATGATTGAGCGAATCATTCCTTTTCTCGGCATAAAAATCAGTTTTGATTGTAATGTAAAAATCTTCGAGAGATTTGTGATAACCGCCATAAGAGTATGAGACAAAGTTTGATGTAAAATAATCTCGAGTTTCAGTTGGATAAGGTGCATTTTTGTAGAGTGAGCTTATCAATCTGGATTTCGATTCATGATGTTCGGATATATATCCGTTGTGTTGTTTGTCGAAATCTTTGATTAGAAGTGAATCGTTGCCGAGCTCTAGAACCGGATACAATTCAATGTTGTGATTAATATTATCAATATTTTTTATTTGAAGATTTACCATTGCAATTGATGAACTATAAACAAAAAAAGTTTCTTGAACTTCAATTCCTTGAAAAGGAGAATATTCCATAATCATCATATCGGGGAATGAAGAAGTTACAACCGGTTTCTCATAGAACTCTCCTGTATTCATAACAACTACTTGATCAACTTTCCATAAGCAATAAAATTTTCCGGCTTGGTCTCCGCTGTAATTTATCGGAAGATGTTCCGAGTAATAGTCCATCTTGTAACCTTTATCGCCGTACAATCTCGATCGCTCCATCGCTGCCGTATATGTTGTATATAGAGGATCGTTTTGTTTTGCTTTGAATGTCAAATAAGGATCGGAAACTTTGAGTTGTTGAGCCAGGATTAACCTTGTGATAAAAAAAAATAAAATAAGTTTTTTCATAGCTGCCTTGTTGAATGGAACGCAGATTTTCTATGATAATTATGATCGTTTATGATCTTAATAAATCATGGACAATCATAATAATCAGCGTTCTATTTTTACTTTAACCGTTTTGTTGATGTATTTTTTATCGGATTTTTCAAATTTAACTTCTACTTTTTCAATTTTTCCATTTCGATAAACTTCCAGTGTCTGCGTTGTACCGCTTATTCCTTGGACTTCCACTAAATAAGCGTCTCCTTCCAACTTATCGGAAAGAATCCTAAAACCTTCGGATTTGTCATTCGGCATTGGATGAGAAACAACAGGTAAAACAGAAATACCACCGGTGAATTCTATGACCACTTTAGCTGTCTTACCGAGTTTAAACGACAGATGAATTATTCCATTGTTCGACTGTTCTATTGTTATCGGTTTACTATTGATCATTGCCTTGACAATTTTTATTCCGAGAGGAAGGGTCGGGTTGAAATCAATCATCAGTTGTTTTGATGAGCTGGACGAAAAATCATAAAAAGTTTTTCCGCTGGAACGATTCATGGAAAAGTTGATGAAGTGTCTGCCGATTTTTATTCTTTCAACTTTGATTGAACTCCAATCTGCAGGTAACCGAGGAGAAAATTTTATTTTATTATTAGCGGCATCAACTTCTAATCCGAGCATTCCTTCAATTGCCGGCTGAAGAACCATTGTTTCACTCCATGCTTGGTGCGGACAAACTCCGCCCGGTTTATATTCAGCTCCATTCAATACTTCTTCAACAAATCCAAGCTGCCAATTTTTATAAACCATTAGATTGTTCATTATGTGAGAATAACCTTGAAAGTAATTTCCATTTTGATATTCTGCCAATGCCGCCCACCCAGTGAACAAAGGCCAGACGCTTCCCGTATGATAACCGCGAGGATTAAAGATCGGGCTGTCTTCACGCAAAATTCTTACTCCCCAATCCGATGAAAAATAATTTTCCGCGTAAGCGTCTACAATTTTTTTTGCTTTGATCGAATCAAGCATATTAAAATAAACGGGCACAGCAGCAAGAACTGTCTTCTCAGAATTAAATTTTCCGTCTTTCAATTTCGAAAAGCTTAAAAAGTTTTCTTGCTCGTTCCAAAAATCTGTGTTAATTATTTTTTTAACTCTTTCAAACTCATCGCTATATGTTCTGCGTTCTGCACTCAGCCCAATTTGTTCTGCCATATAACTTGCTTCTCTCAAAGCCGCCGACCAACATGCTGCAAGGTAAACTTCTGTATGTGCCGTATAAAGACCTCCGCCTTCAACCCAGCCGTGCCCTACATTTGTATTTTCTATTAAATGATCTCCGTCCGTATCTGTTGAATAACAAAAATCAATTGCTTTTTTGATGTGTAACCAATTTTGTTTTATGAATTTAACATCTCCTGTGTGATGCAAATATTTTCCGGCAAGAATTATATAAAGCGGTGTAGAATCCGATGCATCATAATGAACTGCTCCCGAGGTTGTTAACTCGTGAAATATTTTTCCGCTTAGATCTTGATACTTATTGAAAAACTCTAGAATAGATTTCACTTTGTCATAATCGCCGTAATCTAAAAGTGCGAATCCGCTCCAGCATCCATCTCTTCCAAAATACCAACCATAGCCCGGTCTTCCGTTTACTTTATGCCCGCCATCCCAGCCGCTTGCAGTAGTTGAATAACCTGCAACTAACGATTTTCCTACACCCGGCGTATTAACAAAAAACCTGTCGGCTCCAATCAAAGCCCAACGGTAACCCTCGTTAAAATTTTTATCCGGACTTGTAATCATTAACGAGTTTTTGAAAAATTCGTTTGCGTAATTAGATGCCTCAGCAAAAACTTTTTCCGGTGTAAGAATAACATTAGAATATTCTTTTGCTGTCTGGGTGAGACCTTCATTAGATGCAGCAATAATAATATCCAAATTTTCCAGAGCACCTATTTTAAAACTTGCTAAACCGCCGACTTGAAATTTTTCAGTTCGGTCTCCATAAAATGTATTATTCGTTTTATGAAATGATTCATATTGGCCAATTATTTTTTCGTACGGCTTTTTGTTGGCTCCAATCAAAGTAACAAAATCCCCGCTTTCATCCTTTACTATAAAAGCATTTAGTTTCTCGTTCCAGTTATAATTGATAGAGCCCAGCACTTTTTCCGAATATGGCCACATATAACGCAGATTGCTCTTAAATTTTATTACTAATTTTATAGGGTCGGCACCGTCATATTCATAATGCAATACAGCTATTGGTTTAGAAATAGATGCTGTAACAATTTCTTTGAGTTTTTTACTATCTATATTATATACACGTACAAATGATTCAGGTCTTACTTCAATTTGCGGTGATAAATTTTTCAACCAGCGGACGGAATCTTTTTCTTCAATGCCAACTTCATAATCCCGCAAAGCCATAAATGGATGAGCCCAGATTTCATCAACACCGCCATTCTCTTTTCCCATTACCAGCATTCTTTGCCCTGCAACATTCCAAAAATTATTTGTTCCTTTTTCCCGTGTGATTTTTACTTCTGCCGGATTTATGTTCCATTTTTTTGATTGTGTGAAAATTAAGGGCTGGCTGTTTTCAATCGAAGTATCAAAATGTAAAACTTGATTGGGTTTGTAATTCCAATAATACTTTTTCTCTTTATCAAATTTCTCCGCAAGATAATCCAAACAATTTTTTGTGAATAGTTCCAGATGTACACGATTCCAATTTTTCATTGAGTAATTTGTATATGCACCAACTGCTAAAACCTTTCCTTTGCCTAGATTGTATTCAAGTACAATTTTTGAATTCTCCTTAAATGTTATATATGACCAATCAATAGCAATTACTTTTCCGTTCGGAATCGTTTGATCAAAATAACCGAGCTGCCTTACAGTTTGGTCTTGATACGGACTAAAAATATACGCTCCTCCGTGCAGACCATTGAAAATTGGATGAGAGCGAAAAGCATGAATGCCGAGTTTGCGCCCATATCCATCATCTACAGCTTGTGCGTGCGATATCTGAATTGGTTGTGTTTCAAGTCCCAGTTCATTAATAAGTTTAACAGCATCAAGAGTGAGAAATAGTTTCCCTCCTTTACTAATAAAATTTTTCAAGGTCGCAATGAATTCCGGATTAAGTTCTTGTTTCAATAAGTTAGTCGAATCCGGACGGTGATACCAGAGAATTGAGAATTGTTGAATTGAGAACCTGCCTGCAGGCAGGCGAGGTCGAGAATTAATAACATCATCATAATTAATTTGTTCTATGGAAAAATCTTTTTGATTTTTCAGAAAATTGTACGCTGCCTTTACTTCTGCGTTCTTTTCAATTGCATCGTTAATATTTAAGAACCCGATTTTTACTTGTGCAGAAATATTCAAAAATGTTATCAAAGAAATAAAAGCGGGAAGATGTTTCATATGCATGAAGTTACCTTTCATAGTTGAAAGAATTACCAATGGAAAATTGGTAATCTCAGAAAGAAATTGCAAAAAAGAAATTACCCGCCCTGTGTCTATTTTACAATATCTTTTCCGTCTGTAGTTTCTTTAGAACTTTCTAGTGCAGTGTACAATTTTCCGTTGTCAATCCAGCGGGTTTGTTCTGCGGATTCGCCGGAAAAATAATTGCCGTTGAAAATCATATCAAGGGTAAGAAGCGATTTATCTTCTTGTTGTGCAAATACTGATTGGATATTAATTAAAACGAAAAGCAGGAAAATAAATTTTTTCAAAGAGTTCATGTTATTATCCTTTCTTGTATTGCGGTTTAGTAACTTTAAAATATTATCTAAGTCACCTTACGCAGTTTATAGACTTGGCGCACTTGGCGTTTTTCCTTAGCGTGCTTTGCGTGGAAAAAAAGAACAAATTTCACGCAAAGACCGCCAAGTTAACGCGAAGGTCGCAAAGAAATGATAACTGAAAAACTT
>JACRFC010000157.1 GCA_016234355.1 Ignavibacteriales bacterium | reverse complement strand
CGTCACAATGTTAAACCAACTCACTCGTACGAAGATCTGCTTCGCTTGAAAGAATTGATGCCTGATAATCTCAAACTGTTTATGGTTTACCTTAATGATGAACCGATCGGCGGCTCGTCTATGTTTTTTGCGAATAAAAATGTTGCGTTATGTTTTTATAATATGCTTCGGTATGAATATGCCGAATACAAACCAATTCAGAGGGTGATGTACGAAGTTCTGAAATATTCGACCGAGAATGGTTACGCGTATGTTGATATCGGCGTTTCTCAAGACACTAAAGCGCAAAACCCAATGACGCCAAGTATGAGTTTAATCGAATTCAAAGAAAAATTTGACGCCAAGACAATTATGAGAAACACTTTCCATATTAAACTTTGAGCGATTCGGAATGTATGGAACGAACAAAAAAAATTCACATATCATTTCTTGGAAATCCGCATTTCGATTCACGCATTACTAATCTTTCTAATTCTCTTCGAGCAGATGGCTGTAAAGTTTCGGTTCTTGGATTTGATTGGTTTATCTCTTCCGAAGATTATTTTGATGACGAGACAAAAATATTCGCGATCAAGAAAAACAAGCTTAGTTTATTTTTCTATCTGCAGTTCGTTTTTATATTAATAAGTGAACTGATCAGATCTAACGCAGATGTTTACTTTGCGGAAGATCTTTATACGCTTCCTTTCGTAACAACAATTGCAAAAATTAAGAAAGCCAAAGTCTATTATAACAGCCGCGAGATTTATGCTTTTCTTGGTGGATTGAGAAACCGTCCTTACTTGCAATCCCTTGTAAAGATGATTGAAAAGTTTTTTATCAAGAAAGTTGATTTAGTTTTAACAACGGGTGATATGGATTCCGATTTTCTTAAAAAGTTCTATGGTATCAACAATACATTGGTAGTAAGAAATATTCCTCTTTACCAAACTCCGGCTAATAAAATTGATTTTAGAAAAAGGTATAACATTGCTGAAGACAATATGATTTTACTTTATCAAGGTGTTTTGCTGGAAGGTAGAGGAATTCCATTGGTAATGAAAGCAATGGCGAGTTTAGATAAAACGGTTTTAATAATTCTCGGTGATGGTGAACAGAAGAATAATTTTCAAAGTTTGGCAGATGAATTAAAAATTTCTCATAGAGTATTTTTTGTAGGAACGATAAATCAGCAAGAATTAATAAACTATACGGCAGGCGGTGATATTGGAATTTCTTTGATCGAAAATATAAGCATGAGCTACTATCACGCGCTTCCAAACAAAATGTTTGAGTATATCATGGCCGGATTGCCGGTTCTTGTGAGTGAATTACCGCAAATGAAAAAGATTGTTGATACTTATCAAGTTGGTGAAAGCATTAAAATTGAAAATGAAAAGAATATTATTTCAGTTCTAAATCGCTGGCAGAGCAATCCTGAAATATTGAGATCATTTAGAAATAACTGTGCCCATGCCGCCAATGAATTAAACTGGCAGAAGGAATTTGATAGAGTAAAAGAAACTTTGCTGCAATGAAAAAAATATTCAAATTATTCACCTCCACTTTGGGGAGGACAGGAGGGGCTGATAGGATATTAATTGTCCGTCCCGATCGAATTGGAGATGTAGTTTTATCTACTCCACTTCCTCGCGAGATAAAAAAAACTTATCCGGATAGTTTTATTGCTGTTCTTCTTCGTAAATATACTCAAGATATCTATCTCAATAATCCTTATGTAGATAAAATAATTTTAATTGATGACGATCCGGCTATGTCTTTTTGGGAGGAAGTAAAAGAGATTAGAAAATATAAATTCACACATTCACTT
>JACRFC010000160.1 GCA_016234355.1 Ignavibacteriales bacterium | reverse complement strand
TATACTCGAAATTGTATGAGAAATGTTTATCCCTTCAAAAATATCCAAATCGTGGCCACGTCCCGTCAGAATTAAGTCTGCTTGGAATAGATGATTTTTTAGAACTAACCTATAAACCTTATCGTATTATTTATCAAATTATTGAGAAAGTTGTTTTTATCCATTGCGTCTTAGATGGTCGTAGAGATATGCAAAAACTTTTACAAGAAAGATTAATACGAGAGTAAATAATCGTCTTATAACCCTCTGCTCAATACTGACAGCCCCGAAACAAGTTCGGAGTAAACACATTCCAGTGCGGCATTTGAGTAATCATTGGTTTTGTTTTACTTGCTGTCAAGACAGCTCCCCCAACAAACCGGCGGGTAAACTTGACTGCCAAAGAAAAAGTTGGTGAAGAAGCAATTGAAACCGTAATTGCAGCAAAGAACCGTGATAAAAATGAAATTGTAAATGAAACCTCAGATTTGTTATATCATTTGCTTGTGATGCTTGCAGAACAAGAGATTGAAATAAAAGAAGTTGTTGATAAACTGATTGAGAGACATTATGACAGATCAAAAAATGTCTCGCCGGATTAATTCAACAGAATGGCGCCGCAGATCGTTCATTCTAAATCCAACCAACTATTAATGAAGTCGTATTCCTTTCCATTTTGTGAGTTGTGAGAGTATTCATTTGTCTTAGATGAATAAGTATAGTCTTTCGACCATTTATTTATATTGAGTATAATCTCTTCTATAGCATTAAGTATGTAAGATAATTCTTCATCTGTCATTGTAGGATGAAGTGAAATACGCACCCAGCCCGGTTTTTCAGAAAGGTCACCACGATTAATTTTATCAGTAATTCGTTTTGAACGTGTAGGATCAACGTGCAATAAATAATGTCCGTATGTACCCGCGCAAGAACATCCTCCGCGTACTTGAATGCCGTAAAGATCATTTAATAATTTCACCATTAAATTATAATGGATATCTTCTATGTAAAAAGAAATTATTCCAAGTCTTTCTTTTGTTTCTTGGGCAAGAATGTGAAGAGATGGAATTTTTTCCAATCGATCAAAAGCAATTTTGAGTAATTCATGTTCACGTAGAGAAATATTTTGAACTCCCATTTCTTCTTTCAATTTAATAGCTAATGCTGTTTTTATAGCTTGTAAAAATCCGGGTGTTCCTCCATCTTCTCTAAGTTCAATATCCTCAATGTATTTATGCTGTCCCCAGGGGTTAGTCCAATCAACCGTTCCGCCTCCTGGATGATCTGGAATTTTTTTATGATAAAGCTTTGAATCAAATATCATTAATCCAGAGGTTCCTGGCCCTCCTAGAAATTTATGTGGTGAAAGGAAAATTGCATCTAATTTTTCAAGTGGATTTTCGGGATGCATATTAATATTTGTATACGGGGCAGCTGCAGCAAAATCTACAAAACATAAGCCATTATTTAGATGCATCATTTTAGCCATTTCATAATACTGAGTATGGATGCCGGTTACATTCGATGCTGCAGTAAAGGAGCCAATTTTTATTTTTCTGTGAGAATGCAGTTTTAATAAATGATCAAAATAATCTAGATTTACTAGTCCTTGATCATCAGGTTCAATTATTTCAACATCGCATATTGTTTCTATCCAGGATGTTTGATTTGAATGGTGTTCCATATGCGTTAAGAAAACAACCGGCTTCTCTTCTTTAGGCACGGATGTATATCTGCTTAACTGTTCACAAATTCTAAGTCCAAGTATTCGTTGAAATTTGTTGATGGCAGCAGTCATTCCATATCCGGCAAAAATTATTATATCATTGTTATCAGCATTAACATGTTTTTTAATAATTCGCTTGGCTTCGGTATAAGCAATAGTCATAGAAGTGCCAGTGATAGATGATTCAGAGTGTGTATTACCAACAAATGGATAAAATTTTTCTAAGAGAATTTTTTCTATAGGTAAGTAAAGACGACCGCTCGCTATCCAATCGGCATAAATAATTTTTTTTGTCCCCATTGGGGAATCAAATTTTGCATCTATGCCGATTATTTGATTTCTAAAAGAATCAAAATATTTTTCTAAATTCACTATTGAGTAGTTCTTGTATATTCTAAAAAATTTAAAACAAAATTACAAAATTCTTATGAACTTATAGTATAGTCAAAACTATGAATTAATTTTTATATCGTTTAAATAGTTTATTTGAATGATAATAATATAGTCAATAGTAAAATCAAAAATTTTTATTAATTACTATTTAAAACAAAAAAGCCGTCCTGATAAATTCAAGACGGCTTCATAATAAACCATTACTTATTAACCAAGATATGCTTTCAGATTTTTGCTTCTTGTTGAATGTCGTAATCTTATTAATGCTTTTTCTTTAATCTGACGAACACGTTCACGAGTGAGATTTAGTTTCTCACCGATCTCTTCTAAAGTAAGTGAATGTTCTTTACCTAATCCAAAGTAGAGACGAATAACTTCAGCTTCTCTTTCAGTTAACGTAGAAAGTGATCTTTCAATTTCAGCTTTTAGAGATTCCTTCATAAGAGTAAAATCGGGAGCGGGTTGATCATCATTCGGCATAACATCTAACAAACTATTATTATTGTCTTCACTATGAGCAAACGGGGCATCCATTGAAACGTGTCTGCCTGCAATCTGCATAGCATAAGTAACATCAGAAACATCCATATCAAGTTGAGTAGCAATTTCTTCGGGGCTTGGTCTTCTTTCATATTCTTGTTCGAGCTGGCTGAGTGCTTTTCCCATTTTATTCAATGCACCAACACGATTCAGCGGAAGACGAACCATTCTGGATTGTTCAGCAATTGCCTGCATAATTGATTGTCTAATCCACCAAACTGCATAAGAAATAAATTTGAAGCCGCGTGTTTCATCAAATCTTCTTCCGGCTTTTATCAAACCTAAATTACCCTCATTGATTAAATCACCGAGAGGAAGACCTTGATTCTGATATTGTTTGGCAACACTTACGACAAATCTTAAATTAGCTTTTGTAAGTTTCTCAAGAGCTAATTGATCTCCCTTTTTTATACGAATTGCCAATTCAATTTCTTCATTAGGTGTAAGAAGATCTACTTTTCCGATCTCTTGTAGGTACTGATCTAAAGATTTACTTTCGCGGTTTGTAAATTGCTTCGTAATCTTCAATTCTTAATCTCTCCTTGAAATATTATTCCTATTGGATATTTATTAACTTTTTTAATTGGAACTTACTTTTGACTCTTATTACACAATAAAGTTCCTAAAGAGAGGAAATATTCTTCTTATGAATATTCTCTCTTTACTTAATTTGTCTCTGATGTGAATTTGAAAAAAGAGTACAAAACTTATTTCTATAAGTAGTTATTTGATATGTGCTAATAAAAATCACCACTCAAAAATAAAGAAAAAATAGCTGATTGTCTATTAAAATCTTATCCTAACTATAAGCAGAACTTTACTTTATGCAGGTCATCATAGTTTTATTAATAAATACGAAACGACTTCAAATTGGCTTTTATATTCAAAATTCTCAATTATTCTAATGCTAATCTTGAATATTTTAATAGGCAATATTGAATTAACTTAAAAATACTAATGAAAGTTCAATTTAGTCTCAATACTTACAAAAGAATAATGAAGGGCGTGTATGGTTACTTTTTTATTGGTATCTGGATTTTAAGATTTCTCATCAATCAAAATATGGTCTTTTATAAGTTAATACTTCCGGAAATTCCCCGACAAAATTTTCTTGTAATTTTTTAATTGTCGCTAGTAACGTAAGAAGCTTATCTTTAATCTCATCTTCCGTTCGAGCATATAGCGATTGCAGACTTGTTAAAGATTTGTCCATTCCAACATAAGCGATTCGGGCATTTACATTTTTTTGTTCTTCGCCAATCTCTAAAAGAAATTCATCTGTTTGGTCAGCTAATTTTTCCTTTTCGAAAAGAACCATTTTTATCTTAACTAAAATCTGCGGAGCGTACCAGTAAAGAACCTGAATTTGATCTTGTACATCTTCATCTTCTTCCGATGATGCAGAAAAACAATTTCTTACTCCGTTAAAAAATGCTTCGGCAAGATCAATAAGAGGATGACTGATGTCTTTTGTTTCCATCGGGGCGGGTGTGTTATCCTCTGTTAGCTCTATTCCTTCTTTGTTCATCTCTTCCGACAGCATTTGCAGAGCTTCAGTTAAAGACTCGGCAACATCGTTAATAAAAACATCCGGATCGTTTGGATCTTCATCATTTAAAATGTGTTTTATGTTTCTTTCAACTTCCTTTTGAAAGACCATGCATCTATCCGTAAAAGAACATCTTTCACACCAACGGTCGCAATAGTTATAAATACTGGAGATTAATTCGTTCATAATTAAATTATTTTTGTTTTGTTTAAAAAATTCATTTGCTAATCGTTTTTTGGTTCATAAGCACCGCATTTAAATTCTTTCTCTCCCACCTGGTCAAGTCTGTTCAGATTACAAAGGATATTCTCTTCAGGATCAGAAGCATCATCCTGTTTACAAAGCAAACACAATCCCGGTTTAGGGATTAAATCCGGGTTGAGTGGATTCCCATCATCATCAAAGTAGCCGCCGTTTTCAAAAATATCATCCATAACAATTCCCTTTATATTTGTTTTTATTTACAGGAATTTCATTAATGAAATTCCTACATAAGTTTAGGATTTTAATGTCGCAAATATTTATCAAATAAAAAAATTGGTTTTATATGTTATTAATTTTCGTGAAGACATGATTGAGTTTAAACTAGATTAAATTTTATTGTAAAAGTAGTTCCTTTTCCTTTTGAAGATACAACTTTAATTTCGGTTTTATTTATTTCACAAAATCCTTTTACTAACTCAAGTCCTAAACCATTACCTTCGAACTTTCTTGTGTAACCATGATCTTCTTGGGTAAAAGGGAGGAAAAGTTTTGGGAAAAAATCCTCAGAAATTCCAATACCGGTATCAGCAATTGAAAAAAATATTTTTTGTTTATTCGTTCCTTTTATTTCAGATTTCATTTCTTGATCAGAACTGCTCATATTTTTACAACAACCCATTTTCTTCATTTCTGCTTTTGTTGAATCGCCGTCATGCTGATGCTGTGCTAAAGTGTGCGAAACGAAAAGTGTTGATAGTATAAAAATAATTGCGATATATTTTTTACTTATAATTTTCATTTTTTCCCCTTTACTATTTAACAGCAACATTTTATTGTTTGAACAAAATCTCCAGCTTGTAAACGATAAAAATAAACCCCGGAACTTAATTTATAATTTATAATTGAAAATTGAGAATTATAAACACCTGCTGGTTTGTATTCATCTACAAGTGTAGCCACTTCACGACCGAGTATATCGTAGATATTCAAGGATACATGACTGCTTACTCACACACAGAAACAAAAAAAAACTTGCGTTTCTGGAAACTAAGTATTATTCTGACCCATAAATTTGATAGGTAAGGCCCAATCATTATTCTAAGGACTTGAACATTTTACCAAATAACTAAATTTAATAACAAACAAAGGGAAGGTTTTATGAACAAAATTTATATATACTTTTTGTTTCTATTATTTGCAATATCAGGCAGTGCATTTGCACAAGAACTCTCTGGTGTTGTAACAAGTGAGGGAAGCCCGGTTGTGGGGGCAAATGTTATGGTAATATCTTTGAAGCAAGGTACCGTGACCGATGTAAATGGTAAATACCAACTTAAATTGAGACCGGGTACCTATTCAGTAACTTTTTCATCTGTTGGATACACTACAAAAACAGTTGTTGTAACAATTGGCGAGGTTGAGCAACAAACTTTAAATGTCTCCCTTAATGCTGACACAAAACAAATGCAGGACATTGTAGTTCTTGGATCACGCTCTCAAGAAAGAACAGTCATTGATTCGCCAGTACCTATCGATATCATTGCATTAAAAGAATTAACTTCAACAGGGCAAAATTCTTTTGATAAAATTCTTCAATATCGCGTTCCATCGTTCAATACTGTTCAAACCCCGGTTAATGATGCAACAGCATTGTTAGATCCTTTTGAAATTAGAAATATGGGAGTGAGCAGAACATTAATTCTAATTAACGGAAAAAGAAAAAATTTAAGTGCATTAGTCTATACTCAAACTTCACCAAGTCGCGGTGAATCAGGTTCTGATATATCAGCAATCCCCGTCGATGCAATTAAACGAGTAGAAATTTTAAGAGACGGTGCTTCAGCCCAATATGGCTCTGATGCTATTGCAGGTGTTATTAATATCGTATTAAAAGACAATGTCAATGGAGGACACTTAGCTGTTAAGAATGGTATGACATCAGAAGGTGATGGAAAAATGTTTGGTGTTTCTTTCAACAATGGTAGTTCATTTGGGGATAACAAAGGATTTGTAAATTACACTATTGATTTATCCAGAGTTGGTGAAGCTAGGCGATCAGGAGTTGTTGATGCTGAAGGGGAGGCATCAGATTTTGGCGCAAATATAGCAGACGTAAAAAAATTCTTAGCGTATGATAAATATGCCGGCAATAGAAGTTCTTCTCCAGCAACTTCAGCTGCTAAATTTGTATTCAATAGCGGTTTTAATCTATCCGAGAATACAGATTTGTATGCAAACGCTGCATATTTCTATAAAAAAGTTAATTCATTTGCTAACTATAGAACTCCTTATTGGAGACCAGTTTCATCTTTTCCATATTTAGCTAACTTTTTCCCGGATGGACCAGGTGGTTCTTATGTAGGATATGTTCCAACTTTTGAGGGTGACTTAATAGATTACAATGCAACCGTTGGTGTTCGTACAAAGAAAATGGGTTGGAATATTGATGCCAGTTTCACCACAGGATATAATAGCCAAGATTATACCGTATTGAATTCTCACAACAGATCAGACTTGAAAGATATAAATGGAGAATTCATTTATAGAGAAAATAGTCCATTAATTTTCAAACCAGGTGGAACAAAATTTTCTAATCAAATTGGTAATATAGATATCTCCAGACCACTGACTGATAAAATCAGCATTGGTATTGGAACTGAATTCAGAAGTGAAACTTTTGAAATTATCCCTGGCGATAAAGCATCTTGGGATGGAATAGGAGCTGATTCTTATGCCGGGAATAGACCGGAAAATTCCGGGATTTTTAATCGTTTTAATTTTGGCGGTTACTTTGATGTTGGATATGATATAACAAAAAGCTTATTAGTAGCTGCTACTGTAAGAAACGAATATTATAGTGATTTTGGAAATGCTTTTGTGTATAAACTAAGTTCTCGTTATAAAACGTATGATGATAAAATTACGTTACGAGGTTCCTATTCAACCGGCTTTAAAGCTCCAACATTACATCAAATTTATACTCAAAGGGTACAATATTCTTTTGTACCGGGGAAAGGTATTCAGTCAATCGGTTTAGTAAACAATGTTTCTCCTCAAGCAAGAATTTTAGGAGTTGAAAAATTAACACCTGAAAAATCAACAAATCTTACTTTTGGTTTAGGTGCACTTCTTATTACCGATCTAAATTTCACTTTTGATTATTACAACATCTCAGTTAAAGATAGAATTGTTATAAGTAATAGAGTTGCCACTGCCAATGGTGAAGTAGAATTTTTTACTAACTCGATTAGTACAATAACTTCTGGTGTTGATGTGGTCGTCAATTACCAAAATATTGATTTTGCTTCTGGAGTTTTGGGACTTTCGGTTGCCGGAAATATTAATCTAAAAAATGAAAGAGATGGTGCTATACTAAAAGTTAAGGGAACAGATGTAATTGATGCAACACAGGAGGCGTTATTCTTTACATCCAGACCAAAACAGAAATTTATTGTTGGTGCAACCTATGAAATGGGAAAAATAAGCGCAACACTCAACAATACATATTTTGGTTCAACCGAATTTAGGCAAGCCGGTATGGATGCAAATCTAAAAACTGTATTTGCACCCAAAGTGGTTACAGATATAAATATTAGTTATGCCTTTGATGATAATTTTACTCTTACCGCTAATGTTGATAATATTTTCAATGTAATACCTACGTGGGATTTTGAGGCATTAAATGCAAATGGTGAGAAGATTTTAAAAGACGCTGCAAAGAAAAAAGAACAATCAAACCTAATTACATTTAACCAACGATATTCAATAATGACTTATGATGGATATCATTTCAGTCAATTAGGAACCTTATTTAATGTAGGGCTTACTTATAAATTTTAACCATAAATAAGTAAACTTATTTAGAGCCGTCCCGACTTGTCGGGACGGCTTTTTTTATTATGAGGTTGTGTGAATGTTTGGTCCCTTTAGTACAACTCAAGCGGCATAAGAGTATTGAGACAGAAGATCATCAGCCTTTGGATGTGTGGTTTTGTTATTTAATTCTTGTTGCTTTTTTCATTCTTCATATATCCCTTTAAGAAAGGGCAGTCCGCCGAAAAAGAAAACAAAACTTGATAAAACAAAAAGCAAATAATTTTCGCCGCTGAATTGGAGTAATTCTCTAATTCCCAAAAAGTGTTGTATCATCGGAGAAAAAATTAAGATTGGCAGAGTAACTACGAGTGAGATCCAAAATCTTTTTCTGTAATCGCCGATCATTGAAGAATGACCGGCATGATTATGATGATTAGAATGGTCGGCGGACACAGAACTTTTTTTATCATCATGCAAATGAGAAGCGTTTTCATTCATCATCTTATTATTCTGATGAGAGCGATGATGAGTATGATCGTCATGAGTATGTTCGGAATTTTCTGGATGATGAGATTTATGATCTTCCATAATTACTCCTCAAATTGCGTAACATGACTTAATAATTTAAGGGGATGTTCCAGGAGAACATCGTAGTGTTAGTCTGCGCATCGTATCGCAACGAGATATTCTGATTATATCTTTCAGCCGAATACCCTGCATCAAATGCGCTAATGATTTTTACAATTACATATCCTGTCAGCAAATAATAGAACTGATTCCGTTCTGTTTCAGTCCATGAAGGACGATTATCTGTCCCATAATAATTTGAATAATTATGCATTCCCCACGACCAGCCATTGCGTCCGAGCAAAACGGCTGCCGGTATAAAAAGGGCAAGCTCTGCAGTCGTGTAGAGAATTCCTCGTCCCCAATTTCCGGTGTAAAAATTTCCTAAATCAACAGGCAGCGGTTGAATAGAAAGCAGTGCAGCTGTAGAAGGGTCTTTTCTATTACCATTGTTAACAGAGCCACCGCCGTGATGTTGAGCGAAGCTATCGCTTGCTGCAAAAACAACAAGCAGCAGCACTATAAAAATAACAATTCGTTTCATTGCAACCTCCAAAGAAATATAGTTTCGTACTTAGTTAGTATGTTCTTAAAATCATCTGAGTATAAAGAGCATCATTATTGCCATAGCGCCAATACCGATTAATATTACCGGAGACGATAAACTAAAGCCGGCAATATTTTCCCCGCTGTGTTCCGAAGGCTGATCCATCCGGCTATAAAGTTGAACGGTTTGCTCTACTTCGATTGGCGGATCTATCGCAACATTTCCAACTCTTTCTAAAACAAAAATAAATTTATAAGCGCCTTTATTTTTTATTGTTGGATGGAAAATATATGTACCATTATTAATTTCGTCCGGAGAAAATTTCATTTTCTCTGCCTTAGTTTGACTCTGAGTTGGGGGTGAATCGCCGTG
>JACRFC010000155.1 GCA_016234355.1 Ignavibacteriales bacterium | reverse complement strand
CGGCATTCCAAAATGTTAATTTTTTGATAAGTAAGATATTTATTTCTGTTATTGTTGTACCATAAGTGGATATTATTATTCCACTGAGGTTAAAATGATCAAATTTATTCTTAATGATCTTAATATTACTACTGATCTTCCTCCCACAACCGTTCTTCTCGATTTCATAAGAAAAGAAAAGATGTTAACCGGAACAAAAGAAGGATGCAGAGAAGGTGATTGCGGTGCTTGTACAATTCTGCTTGGTGAATTGGTTAAAGGAACTGTCAAATACAAATCTGTTAATTCATGCTTGATGCCGTTAGGAGATGTCAATGGTAAACATGTTGTAACTGTAGAAGGAATTAATCAGAAAGATCTTTCGCCGGTTCAAGCAGCTATGGTTGATGAAGGCGGTACTCAATGCGGGTTTTGCACTCCGGGTTTTGTCGTTTCTATGACCGGATATTTTTTGAACAACTCTAATCTTAACCCTTATGATGCCATTGAATCACTCGGTGGAAATGTCTGTAGATGCACAGGTTATGCAGGAATTAAACGCGCCGCTGCTGATTCAATTTCAATATTTGAAAATGGGAAACCGGATGTCAGAAATCATCTTGAGAATTTGATCTCACTAAAATTTATTCCCAATTATTTCCATGAGATAAGAAAACGTCTTGAGGAAATTTCTGTAGATGAAAGATCAATTGATCAAAAATCAAGTGTTGTTATTTCAGGCGGAACAGATCTTTATGTTCAGAGGTGGGAAAGTTTAGTCCGCGGTAAAGGAAATTTAATTTCACAAGATAAAAAGCTTACCGGAATATCTCGGACAGGGAAACAAATTAATATTGGTTCGGCAACAACTATCGAAGAGATAAAATCATCTAAACTGCTTCAAAAATATTTTCCTCAATGGAACAACTATTTAAGTCTTTTCGGCTCGCTTCCAATTCGTAATCGAGCAACAATAGGCGGCAATATTGTTAATGCTTCTCCAATAGGAGATATGGTCAATATTTTTCTTGCTCTAGACTCAACGGTTCATTTGAAAGATGGAAAGAAAAGAAGATCAATTCTTCTTAAAAATTTTTACAAAGGTTATAAATCATTAGAAAAGAAAAAAAATGAAATCGTGGAAAAAATATCTTTTCAGATTCCTTCAAAAAATTCATTCCTCAACTTCGAAAAAATTTCAAAACGAACATATCTTGATATAGCAAGCGTAAATTCATCTATTTATATAGAATTAAAGCTTGGTAAAATAACAACGATTCATATTTCAGCCGGAGGTGTTGCTCCAATTCCGATGTATCTTACTAATACTTGCAGCTATTTAAGGAATAAAACAATTGACACTGAAACGATAAAATATGCCGCAGCAATTTCTTCGAATGAGATATCACCAATCAGCGATGCGCGCGGTTCTGCTGAATATAAAAGATTATTGTTACGTCAATTATTGTATGCACATTTTATTAAACTCTTTCCGCAACTAGTAGATCCGGAGAAACTGCTTTGAGAAACGTAGACTCTATAAGACATGTTCGCGGGGAATCTCTTTTTGTTGATGACATTGTGTCTCTGCAAGGAACTTTGTACGGCTATGTTTTTTATTCTCCTATCGCACACGGAAAAATTTTAAGTCTTGATTTCGAAGAAGCATTACAAGTACAAGGTATAAAAGGAATTATTTCTGCAAAGGATATTCCGGGTGAAAATCAGATTGGAGGCATAGTTCAAGATGAGGATCTATTTGCTGAAGATACGGTACACTTTATAGGTCATCCGATTGCTCTGGTAGTTGCAGAATCTTTTCTTCAGGCACACGATGCTGCAAAAAAGATTAAATGTGAATTCGAAAAACTTCCTGCAGTTTTTGATCCTCGCGAAGCAGCAGAAAAAGGCGAATTAATAATTCCACCAAGAATATTTGAGCTTGGTAATATTAATGATGCCTGGAAAAATTGCGATTACATTTTCGAAGGAACTGCTGAGAGCGGAGGGCAAGAGCATATTTATCTTGAAACACAAGGTTCACTCGCGATTCCAATAGAAGGCGGAGGAATAAAAATAATTTCATCAACACAGGGACCAACAACAGTTCAGCGAACGGCTGCACGAGTTCTTGATCTCCCGATGCACAAAATTGAAGTAGATGTTACACGGCTCGGCGGAGGATTTGGCGGTAAAGAAGATCAAGCAACTGCATGGGCTGTTATGGCATCTTTAGCTGCTTTGAAATTAAATAAACCGGTTAAATTAATTCTGCCTCGACAGGAAGATATAAGAATAACAGGAAAGAGGCATCCTTACTCTTCTGATTTCAAGATCGGGTTAACAAAGGAAGGAAAAATTCTTGCTTACGAAGTAACATTTTATCAGAACGCAGGTGCAGCAGCTGATCTTTCTCCTGCGATTTTAGACCGCACACTTTTCCACTGTACAAATTCCTATTTCATTCCAAATGTAAAAGCAACTGCGTTAAGCTGTAAAACTAATCTTACTCCGTTTACTGCATTCAGAGGATTCGGTGGACCACAGGGAATGTTTGTGATAGAATCCGCTATCTACAAAGCAGCAAATGAACTTGGTATGGATCCATCAGAGATCCAAAAGAAAAATCTATTAAGAGAAGGAAATGAATTTCCGTACGGACAAAAAGCATTGAATTGTAATATCAGGAAATGCTTTGATGGAGTTGAAGAAAGATATAAGCCAAAAGAACTTTTGGAAAGAATTAATGAATTCAATGAAAAAAATAAATTGGTGAAAAAAGGTGCGGCAATTATGCCGGTCACTTTCGGAATTTCTTTCACTACAACATTTTTGAATCAAGCTTCTGCACTGCTTCACATCTATACAGATGGGAGTGTAAGCATTAGTACTGCCGCTATTGAAATGGGACAGGGCGTTAATGAGAAACTAAGAATGATTGCTGCAAACGAACTCTCGATCAACATTGAAAGAATTCGTATTGATTCGACAAATACTTCACGTGTTTCAAATACATCAGCTACTGCAGCAAGCAAAGGTACAGATCTGAATGGTTTTGCGGTTATAGATGCTTGCAAGATCTTAATTGATCGTCTAAAGAAAGTTGCCGCTGATGAACTAAAGCTGAGCGAGCCTTCCAAAATCGCTATCAAAGATGAAATAGTTTTTTATAACAGCAATAAAACCGATCTAACTTTTACAAAACTTGTAAACACAGCTTATCAAAAACGAATCAGTCTAACAACACAAGTACATCATTCAACGCCAAATATTTACTTCAATACAAAAACAAATAAAGGCAAACCGTTTGCTTATCATTCATACGGTGTTGCGGTTGTTGAAGTAACGTTGGATTGTTTAAGAGGTATTTATGAAGTTGATTCGGTTAAAGTAGTTCATGATTTCGGTGATACTATTAACCGGACAATTGATTTGGGACAGGCCGAAGGAGGGATCGTACAAGGAATTGGATGGATGACGATGGAAGAATTGAAATGGAACAGCGAAGGAAAACTATTGACGGACGCACTTTCAACATATAAAATCCCGGATATACATGCCGTCCCCAAAGAAATGAAAATTCATTTTCTGGAAAACGCATCCAATCCGTTCGGACCGAATAATTCCAAAGCAATTGGTGAACCGCCATTAATGTACGGTATAGGTGTTTACTTTGCTTTAATGAATGCAATGAGGGCATTTAAACCAAATCTTGAAATAAAGTATTCTGCGCCTTTAACGCCGGAGAAAGTTTTATTAATGTTATATAACACACCTCAAAATTAGGAGAAAGGAATGAACAATTGGTCGTGGAATATTGAAAACAAAGAATATCTAAAAAAAACTATTGAACGATGTAAGAAACAAAAAATAGTTCTTCCAAAATTCAGCGAAATGAAAAACCCGGAAACCATTCCTCAAAATATTCAAGATAAACTTCTTAAGGTTGGACTTCAGGATACCGATCCGTTAAATTTATTTCGTATCAATTGGCAGAACGATTCTGCAACTGGAAAGATTGGCGGAATAAATTTTTTAGAAATACCAAAAGAAATTACAGGAGTTAAAGCGCGCATCATCGGTCTGGTCGGTAAATTTTTTCCCACAGGCGCACACAAAGTCGGCGCTTCATACGGATGTCTCGTTCCATATTTGATAACAGGAAAGTTCAATCCTGAATATCATAAAGCTGTCTGGCCCTCGACTGGAAATTACTGCCGAGGCGGAGTATTTAATTCGCGGTTACTTTCTGTTCACGGTGTTGCAATTCTTCCCGAAGAGATGAGCAAAGAAAGATTTGATTGGCTGAAAGATATGGGTGCGGAAATTTATGCTACGCCAGGATGCGAGAGTAACGTAAAAGAAATTTATGATAAGTGTCACGAGCTTGAAAGCAAAAGTGATGAGTATATAATCTTCAACCAGTTCGATCAGTTTGGAAATATGATTTGGCATTACACAGTAACAGGGTCAACTATCGAAAAGCTTTTCAATCAAATTAAAAAAGAAAACCAAAGAGTAAGCGGATACGTAAGCGCAACCGGATCTGCCGGAACAATTGGTGCCGGTGATTACCTGCGCAAAGTTTTTCCGCAAATAAAAATTGTTGCTTCGGAAGCATTGCAATGCCCAACTTTATTAATGAATGGTTACGGAGGGCACCGCATTGAAGGTATTGGCGATAAACATATACCCTGGATTCACAATGTTAAGAACACTGACGCAGTATGCGCAATTGATGATGAAGATCCTTTGAAAGTTCTGCGTTTGTTCAACGAACCGGAAGGGAAAAGATGGTTGATGGATAATGGTGTGAAGGATGATGTTATTGAAAAACTTTCCTGGCTTGGAATTTCTTCGATCAGCAATATGCTTAGTTCAATAAAGCTTGCAAAGTATTACGAGATGAATGAGAACGATGTAATATTTACGATCTTCACCGATTCGAAAGAAATGTACAACTCACGTTTGGAAGAAATGAATCAAGAATGGGGAAAATATTCCGAACATCAAAGTGAAATTGACTGGACTTCCGTGATCAAGAAACAAACGGTTGACTATTTCAGTGAGTTGAGCTATTATGATAGGAAACGAATTCATAATCTAAAATATTTTACCTGGGTAGAACAGCAGGGTAAATCAGTTGAAGAACTAAATGCTCAATGGTATAATGAAAAATATTGGGAAGAAAAATTTACTATAGTTACTGAGTGGGATAGATTAATTGATGATTTCAATAAACAAGTTGGATTAACCGAATAAATATTTTTCATAAAAAATGAAAACAAAAAATTTAACAATCGAAAATGCTTGGATCTGTTCTATTGTTCAGAATGAAGTTATCCCATTCTTTGGTGACATAATAATAAGCGATGGAAAGATTTCAAAGGTCCGCCCTAAAGATTTTAAAACTTTTTTGACAAATCCAGATAGAGTTAAAAAAGATTCTTTCAATGCATACGGAAGAGTAATAACAATTCCATTGGTAAACTTTCATGATCACATTTACTCACGACTTGCAAAAGGACTACCGCTCCAGGGTAAGTTTGATAATTTTCAGAACATTCTAAAAAATCTTTGGTGGAAACTCGACCGTGCCCTTGATAAGGAAATGATTATTGCATCGGCACAAATGGCGGCAATCGAATCAATACGAAACGGAGTAACATATATATTCGATCATCATTCCTCTCAAAACGAAATTTCCGGAATTTTGAAAACAATAAAAAATGTTTTAAATGATTTTAAATTACGTGGTGTTCTTTGTTTTGAAAGTACAGATAGAAACGGGTTCAACAATTCATTAAAAGGATTATCGGAGAATAAAGAATTTTACTCGTTTCAAATGAACGAAGATTTCCATGCCATGTTGGGACTTCATGCATCGTTTACACTTTCGGATGATCTTTTATATGAAGCTAGAAAAATGATGAATCGAAATTGGGGAATTCATATTCATGTTGCCGAAGATGAAAGCGATAATAGATTAAGCGTTGAATACACTGGCTCGCTTCCAGTACGCCGCTTAAAAAAGTTCAAGTTGATGAATGATAAAAGTATTCTGGTACATGGTGTATATCTGAAAGAAAGAGATTTTGATAAAATTAGTGAAGCGGAAAGCGCAATAGCATTTTGTCTCGATTCAAATATGAATAATTCAGTTGGTGTTCCTGAATTCAAAAAAATTCCACAAGATATTCCGCTTTTAATCGGTACAGACGGAATGCACGCAAATGTTTCCCGCTCGCTTAAACAGATGTTTTTAACTTTTCGAGATCAAGGTATTAGCGGAGATCAAGCGACCGCACTTATCAAAAAGATTTATTTCGATCAGATTGGGTTTGCTAAAAAATATTTCCCGGATTTTGCAGCACTCGGTGAAAACGACCGTGCCGATCTGATTGTTTGGGATTATGTTCCCCCAACGCCGATGACTAATGAAAATTTTTGGGGACATTTCATTTTTGGTATGTTGGAATATCCGGTTCATTCTGTTTTACAGAATGGTGAATTTTTAATGAAAGACTTCCAACTTGTGAATGTTGATGAGAACAAAATTAAGAACGAGATTTACGTTCAAGGGGAGAGATTATTTAATGAACTGCAAAATTTCAAATAACAAGCACCAAATAACAGTTAAATCACAAATAACAAACACCAAATACTAAAACTATGGATGTTGGGAATTGGAAATTAACTGTGATTTGTTATTTGGAAATTGGTGATTAAGGAAGTAAGCATAGATAATCAATAACGAACGGACAAAACAGATTGAATATGAATAGTGAAGAAACATTTTCTATAGTTGGCAAGCGAGTAATCCGTGAAGACGGATTTGATAAAGTAACCGGTCGCGCTAAGTTTGCTGATGATTATAAATTTGATGGAATGCTTCATGCAGTTATGCTTAGGATTCCGGTGACACACGCCAAGATTAATTCGATAGATTATTCAGAAATAGAGAACGATAAAACAGTCAATTCGATAATCACATCTGCAGATATCCCAGGCATAAAGAAAGTTGGTATGATCAAGAACGATCAGCCGATTTTCTGCGATGAAGTAATTGTAACACCGGGAGATGTTCTTGCAATGCTCGTTGGTGAAGATGTGCCTCGACTGCGCTCGGTACTATCAAAAATAAAAGTTGATTACACGCCGCTTCCTGCTTTAACAGATCCAAGAAAATCACTTGAACCGGCTGCAATATTAATTCATCCGGAATTTGGAAGTAATCTTATCGTTCATCATCCTCTGCGCAAAGGAAATATTGAAAAAGGATTTGCCGAGAGCGATCACGTACTTGAACAAACTTATACTACGCAATTAATAGAACATGCTTACATTGAACCCGAAGCGGTTATTGCAATACCGCTTGGTGTGAACGGAGTAAAAATTATCGGCGGTATTCAAAATCCTTTTAGTGCCAGAAGAATTGTAGCAGCAGTTGTAGATCTTCCGTTAGATAAAGTGCAAGTAATTCAAGCACAACTTGGCGGTTCGTTCGGCGGGAAGGACGATACAATGTGCATTCTTTCAGCTCGCGCTGCAGTAGCGGCGTTAAAAACAAATAAACCGGTGAAGATCCGCTACACTCGCGAAGAATCTATTTTAGAATCTTACAAACGACATCCGTACATTTTAAATTACAAAGTTGGATTCACAAACTCCGGTAAGATAAAAGCGATGAAGATAGATATTCTTGCAGACGGCGGAGCTTACTGCTCGATGAGTCCGTTTGTAACGTGGCGTTCTGTTGTACAGGCAGCCGGACCTTATGAAATCGAAAATGTTCATACAGATGTACGCGCGGTTTACACTAATAATCCATACACAGGTGCAATGCGGGGTTTCGGTTCGCCTCAACCGATCTTCGCAAATGAATCGTTGATGGATGAGATTGCTCTTAAGTTGGGAATAACTCCTTACGAAGTAAGAAAAATTAATGGATTGAAACCCGGATCAATAACTGCAACCGGACAAAAACTTCAAAACCATGATGTGAATTTGCTGACTGTTCTCGAAACTGCGGCTAAGGATACTGATTTTCAAAATAAATGGAAGAAATACAAAAAAGATAAATCAATAGTTAAGAAGTATGATTTCACAAAACCGGTTTTCAATGATTCGCAATTCATTGAACCGGATCAACTTATTAAAAAAGGAATTGGTCTTGCAGTAAGTTACCGCGGATGTTCTCTCGGTGCTGAAGGAATTGATGCTGCTGCTTGTTATCTCTCAATTCAAAATGACGGAACAGTTTATCTTCTTAGCGGATTGGCGGAAAACGGACAAGGATTAAGAACAACTTCTGCAATTGTTGCCGCTGAAGAATTAGGAATTACGACCGACAATATATTTTATCTTGAAACAGATACATCACGTGTACCTGACAGCGGACCAACAGTTGCATCAAGGGCAACGTTAATGGGAGGCGGTGCTGTTAAAAATGCTGCCGATATTTTACGTGAGCGACTTGAGGAATTAATTCGTGAAGAATGGCGATTAAAAAAGAAGGATGTAATTATTTTCAGAAAAGATAAAATTTTTGTCAACAAAAAAAAGATTACAACATTTCAACTACTTTGCCAATTAGCCGGAGCGCGGGGAATAAATCTTACTACCATCGGTTGGTATAAAAGTCCTAAGGTTGATTGGAACGAACACAACGGACAAGGCGATGCTTACTTTACTTATGTGTACGGATGTCAGGTTGCCGAAGTGAGTGTCAATTTAGGAACAGGCGAAGTTTATTTAGATAAAATTACTGCAGTGCACGATCCTGGAACAGTGATAAATAAACTTGGTGCAGAAGGGCAAGTTTACGGTGGTGTTACACAAGGTGCCGGTTACGGAATGCTTGAGGAAGTAACAACAGAAAATGGGTTAATCCGTGAATTAAATTTTGATCAGTATTTAATTCTAACGGCAAAAGATATTGGAGAAATAAAACCAATCTTTGTTGAAGGAAAAGAAATTTACGGTCCGTGGGGAGCGAAATCACTTGGTGAGCCGACTTTGGAATTGACTGCAGCCGCAATTTCCAATGCAGTTAGTAATGCAGTCGGAAAAAGATTTTTTAATTTACCGCT